>PLTZ01000075.1 GCA_003164715.1 Opitutaceae bacterium
ACCGTTTTATTTAAAATGCTCTAGCGCTTTGGGGCCGCCTCGTCAGGCCCGGAAGCTGCGCCACTTGCCGAGGGGCAGGTTGGCGACGGCGATCAGCGCCAGCTGGAGCACGATGAACCCGGCGAGCCACCAGAAGGCCGCCTGCGTGAACCCGTAGCTGTGGAGGCCGATGCCGAGCATGTTCGTGCCGAACCAGCTCCAGCTGGTCACGATGTTGCCGAAGATCGCCAGGCAGACGAGCCCGCGCTGCCGTATGAGCCCGCCCCAGCGGGCGTGCAGGATGAGCGCGTTCCACAGGACGATGATCAGGGCGCCGTTCTCCTTCGGGTCCCACCCCCAGAACCGGCCCCATGACTGGTCGGCCCAGATCCCGCCGAGCGCGGTGCCCACGAAGCTGAACAGGGTCGCGAAGCAGACGATCCCGTAGATCATGCGGCCGAGGGCGTCGGCGCTGGCCCGGTCGAGCGTCCGCGTGAAGACCCCGCGCAGCACGTAGATGACGGCCAGCATGCCGGCGAGGAACGTCGACGCGTAGCCCGTCACGACGACGACAACGTGGGTCGCGAGCCAGAAGTTGGAGTCGAGGACAGCCCTCATCATCTCGAGCGTGTCCCCGGCGAGGGCCAGGTGATGGGCGATCAGGAGCGTGGCAAAGCCGATCATGCCCGCCGCGGCGCTCCCGATCGCGTTGCGGTGGGTCGCCTCGAGGATGAGGCAAAGGCCCACCGAGCCCCAGCCGATGAAGAGCGCCGAGGAGTAGAGGTTCGTGACGGGGGGCCGGCCCTCGAGCCACATGCGGGTCGCGATGCCTGCGGTCGCGAGCGCCCATCCCAGGGCGACGAGCCCCAGGGCCGAGCGCCTCGCCGCCTCGGGCCACTTGAGCCACGAGAGGGCCGCGAAGAGGAACGCCGCCAGGTAGATCATCATGCAGGCGTAGAAGGGCTCCGCCTGGTTGAAGATCGTCTCGATGCGCGTCTTGCGGACCTGCCGGTCGAAGCGCCGCTCGAGGCTCGTCCCGTACAGGCGCACGATGTGCCCGAAGCTCGCGAGCTCGTTCTGGCGCCAAGCGTAGCCCATCCCCGCGTAGGCGAGGACCGCGGCGTTGACGTCCCCCTTGCCGAACGTCTCGAGGAGCGCGTGCCCCGCGCTGTGCCACGCGCCCGGCTCGGCGTCGTCATCGTCGGGCGGGATCGCGAGCAGGTCGGTGCTCTCGGCCATCGCCACGAACTTCTGCCCCTCCGCGATCAGCGCGGCGGCCTTCGCCTCGTCGTGGGGCTTGCCGGCCTCCTTCGCCCTCACCGCGGCGACCCCGTCCGAAAGGCCCTCCCTGAGGCGGAGCAGCTCCCCGAGGAAGTCCTTGCTCCCCTCCGGGACCAGGGCGCGCCTCAACCTCAGGTAGTGGGCGAGGTTCCCGTAGAGCTGGACCACGGCCGCCTGGAAGCGGGTCCTCGACTGGGGCAGGACCGGCTCCGCGAGCTTCTCCTGGGCCTCGATCTGGGAGAGGTACGGCGCGATCTCGTTGAACGACATCCTGCGCTGGCTGCTCGAGAGGATCCCTATCATCGCCGCGACCTGCTCGGAGGTCTTCTCGTAGCGGATCCTCAGGTTCTCGTCGTTCTTGCCGATCAGCGAGAGCAGGTCGGTGTTGTCGACGACGAACACCCGGTAGGTATCCGCCCGCTCGGGAAAGAAGAGGACGTCGAGGAGCCACTCGTCGGGCGTCAGTTCCCGGTCGTCGGGCGTCATGACCCGCTGCCTGCCCTGGATCACGAGGAGCGTGCTGCGCGCCACCGAGTCGAGCGGCTTCATCCGTCCCTCGGACAGGACGGGCAGGCGCCCGAACGCGGTCACCGCCGGCGGGGGGCCGCCCGGCTGCGGGAAGAGCCCCGCGAGCGCGCACACGGCCGCGATGAGGACGACGAAGAGCGGCATCCTTCGGGTCATGCGCGCCTCCCCCTGGCGAACCCCACGAGGTGAATCAGGAACTGGACGGCGAGCCCGAGCGCGATCGCCGCGCACGAGATGTAGGGGACGAGCCAGCTGGGGTTGCGCACGACCTGCAGAATGGCCGTGCGGTCGCCGTCGAAGCCCGCCTGGTAGTAGGTGAGCCCCGCGTACCTCAGGGGGTTGTTCATGTAGATCAGGACCTCGCGGCCCGGCCCGCCGTCCGGGGCGTTGATCCGGACCTTGCTGGAGAAGTTCTTCGGGATGTCGGTCCCAGGGTAGATGTCGTGGCTGAACTTCTCGAGGGTGAGCGAGAAGGGCTGGTAGCGCCGCTCGGGCCGCATGACGATCTTCCAGGACCGGCCCCCGTAGGGGAAACTCTGCGGGTTGCCGAGCCCGGCGGAGACGAGCCAGGTCCCGAGCGTGCCGTCGGGCCCCACGAGCTCCACGAAGGCCGACGGCAGGTTGCGCTCGTCCTCCTTGTACGTGACCTCGAGCGGCACCACGGCGACCATGGGGCCCATGCCCGCCGTCGCCGGCGAGGGCGGCGCGTTCGGCGCCTCCGCGCGCATCCGGATCTCGGAATTCGGGACGTATCCCTTGGGGACCACCTTGAAAGGAAGCTTGGGGTTCTGGACGACGGTGCCGCCGGCGAGGAGCGACTCCGGTATCGCCACCACGTCGTCGAAGTCCGGGTCGGTCGCGTCGATGATCGCGAGCTCGTTGCGCCGGGTGCTCTCGGCGTAGTTCTTGGTCTCCCCCTCGTCCAGGCGCATCTGGTAGTCCCGCTGCAGGAGGCCCGAGGCGAGTTCGCCCAGGAGCAGCAGGACGAGCCCCGCGTGGGCGATCCAGATGCCCGACTTGCGCCAGCCCGCCTTGAACCGGTAGAGGTGCGCCGACAGGAGGTTCACGAGCAATAGGCCGCCGATCAGGTAGCCGCCCGGGTACACCGGTATCCGGAGCTCGCCCAGGCCCTGGTAGACAAGGAAGGAATGGAAGAATTTCTGCTGCACCCCCCAGACGCCCAGGTGCACCTGGTCAAGCGTCGCCCAGAAGACCAGGACGATCGAGAGCGCGATCAGGACGACGGTCAGCCTGAGCGAGACGAAGACGCTGCGGACCTGCCGTAGGTATTCGGTGATCATCGCTTTAGGGCGCGCGGACGCTGCGCAGGAACTCGATGAACGCCGGCTTTGCCGCCGCCACGAAGGGGCCGGTGCCCATGAGCTTGAAGAACCAGGTCGAACCCCCGTACGGGACCATGGCGCCCAGCATGGCCTTCGCGCCCGGACCGGCCCCCGGCTCCAGCTCGACAATCGTGAATCTTAGCCCGTTTGCCTCCAGACGCTTTACGGACGCCTCAAGCTCCTCCTGGCGGATCGGGGACAGGCCCACCTGGCCGCGCCACCGGTTGACGTTCATGAGCTCGCCTCCCACGTCGCCCGGGAACGCCGTGACCGAAAGGTCGGACTCCCCGCCCTCCCCGGGGACATTGTAGCTGCCCTTGCGCATCGCGGACGCAGGCTTCGGGGTCCACTGCGGCGGCGCCTGCCAGACCAATTGGGCGCCCTCCGCGGTCGGGACCGCGGTGTCGGCCATCGCGGCCCCGGGGGCCGGCGCAGCCTGACTTCCGGAGCCGGCGGCGGCCGCCATCGGCGGCTCGGTATCCTTCTCCTTTGGGACCCGGTAGGTGGCGACCTTCTCCTCGCCGCACGCCGTCAACAGGAGCGTGGCAGCCACGAGGGCCAGGGTGCAGACGCGCGGGGGCATGGAACGGACACCCTCCCCTGTCATCGGGGAAAACTCAACCCCGTTCCGCACGTAGGGGCGTCCTGCCGTCGGCGAACTCCGCCTCAAGGCGCTGGCCCGGGGCGATCCCGGCCCTCCTCGTCACGGGCCTGCCCGTGTCGTCCCGCACGATCGCGAAGCCCCGGTTGAGCACGGACCCGGGGCTTGCCCCCTGGAGGCGCTTCCAGAGCGAGAGGAGCTGGTGGGACGCGATCTGCACGCGGGTCTCCGGTGAGGCCCGGTCGAGCCTCGACGCCGCCCCGGAAAGCCTCTGGCGGCGCAGGTGCACGGACCCGCGCAGCGCCGAGCCGAGGCGGTTCGACATGTCGTCGAGGCGCAGGTAGCCGCGCTCGACCTGCGCCGCGGGCGAGAGGAGCCGAAGCCGGGAGCGCCCGTGGTCCAGCCGCTCGCGTGCCCGGCTCACGGCCTCGCCGGCGGCCGCGGTGATCGCCAGGCCGGCAGACGCGACCCGCTCGGCGAGGCGCACGAACTCGCTCGAGATGAGCTCGGCGGCGGCGCTCGGCGTCTCGGCCCGCGCGTCGGCCGCGAAGTCGCACAGCGTGAAGTCGATTTCGTGCCCCACGGCGGAGATGGTGGGGATACCGCAGGACGCGACCGCGCGCACGAGCGGCTCCTCGTTGAAGGCCCAGAGGTCCTCGATGCTGCCGCCTCCCCGGCCGATCACGACCAGGTCGAAGATACCCAGGCTCTCGGCGAGCTGGAGCATCTCGACCATCTCCGCGGCGGCGCCCTCGCCCTGGACCTTGGAGGGAAGGACCACCACCCGGCCCCTCCAGCCGCGCCGGATGAGGATCCTCATGAAGTCCTGGGCCGCCGCGCCGGTCGGCGACGTGACGAAACCCACGGTCGCGGGCATCCGCGGGATCGGCTTCTTGCGGTCCGCGTCGAAGAGGCCCTCGTCCGCGAGGCGGCGCTTGAGCGCCTCGTATTCGCGCTGCAGCGCCCCCACCCCGTCGTCGACGAGGGTCTTCACGTTGAGCTGGTACTGGCCGCGGGGCTCGTAGACGCCGACGCTGCCGAAGGCCACCACCTGGAGGCCGTCCCTCAGCTTGACGGTCTGGCGGACGGCCTGCGCGCGGAACATGACGGCCGAGAGCTGGGCCCCCGCGTCCTTAAGCGAGAAGTAGACGTGCCCGCTAGGCTGGATCCGGAGGTTCGAGACCTCGCCCCTGACCCAGCAGGGCTCGATGCCGCCCTCGAGCAGCGCCTTCACCTGGCGGGTGAACTCCGAAACCGTCAGCGGCCGGGGGCCCGGCTCGACGCCTCCCAGGCTAAGCGACGCGGGGGACATAGCGCTTGCGAATCATCCTAACAATGACCACCGCGGCGACGATCACTCCAACCCCGTAGATCACCAGCTTGAAGTTCCCGTTGAAGACGCCCTTGCCCATGATCGCGGCCCCGATGGCCCACGGCAGGATGCAGATCCAGGAGACGACCATGTACAGCCGGAACGGCACCTCGGCGAGCCCCAGGATGTACGACTGCACGCAGAACGGGGGGCCTGGCGTGAGCCTGAGCGCAAGGGCGACCGAGAGCGCGTTCGAGCCGGCCAGCCGCGGCACCTTGTAGCCGTAGTGCTCCAGCACCTTGGACAGCAGCGGCCGCAGCGCGTAGCGGGCGAGCCAGTAGGTGAGCGCCAGGTTGACGCCGATTGCGGCGACGAGCGCGGCGATCGCGCCGGTCATGGTCATGAGCGGGGCGAAGAGCTCCCCGGCGGTAAGCGTGAACACGCTTAAGGGGGCGCCGGCGGCGGGCAGGACCGCCGTCGCGGCGAAGAACGTCCACGGCCCGGCCCCGCGGATCAGCCGCAGCCCCTCTTCCTCGAGCGCCCGGTAGTCGAGCCCCCTCAAGACCAGCACGGCGGCCACCAGCGCCGCGGCCGCAGCCAGCCCCAGCTTCACCAGAGGGAGCTTCCTTCGGGCGCGGGGCGCATCGGGCGGCATGGGCAGAGCCTCCCGTCCCTTTGGGGGACCGTCAAGAACTCGCAGTCGCTGCGGACCTTGTATCGGCTCGCTTGCCGCGGCCCCGTGCGTTGTCATGGCCCGCGGTGTCAAGCAGCGCCCCAAGCCAGGACGGGTCCCTCGCACCCCGCGCGTTCCCCCCCGGAATCGTCGTCGGGTTGCCGGCCGCCGTCGCGCTCTTCTACGCGCTCGGGCACCTGAACTGGTACCTCGGCACGCCGCTCGGCCGGGTGCCGGTGCTCGACGAGCGCGAGAACCTCGACCTGGCCGCGGCGATCTTCGGGGGGACCCTTCCCGCGGAGCCGTTCTACCGGGCGCCGGGATACGCGCTTCTGCTCGCCGGCCTTCGCGCGTTCGGGGTGACCGCCGCGGGGCTGTTCCCGGCCGCGCTGGCGGCCGGGGCCGCGCTCCACGCGGCGGGGGCCGCCCTGGCGGCCCTGCTGGCGCGGCGGTGGTTTGGCTGCGTCTCGGCGCTGGTGGCCGGCCTAGCTTTCGCCCTACACCCGGTCCTGGTCTACTTCGCGACGCAGGCCCTCGACTCGACGCTGTCGCTCACGCTCTTCCTGGCCGGACTCAACGCGTTCGCGGCGGCACTGGCGACCCCGGAGCGCGCCCGGCCGTGGGCAGGCGCGGGCGTCCTGTGGGCGGCGGCGGCGCTCGTGCGCCCGAACTACCTGCTCGTCTGGTTCGCGGCCCCGCTCTTCGCGGCCGCCCAGCGCGTCCCGCCCCGGGTGCGCGGGCGCATCGTCGCGGCGGCGCTCGCCGGCGCCCTCCTCTTCGCCGCGCAGGCCGCGTGGCAGCGCAGCATCGGAGGCGGGGCCGGATTCCTTCCGTGGCAGGGGGCCTACAACCTGTGGGCCGCGAACCGGCCGGGCGCGAACGGGAGGTACTACACGCAGCGCGTGAGCCTCCCGCCCGAACTCGCCCGGGCCAACCCCGCAAGGGCCGAGTCGGTCCTCCTCTTCGTGCAGGAGACCGGCGGCGCGGCCTCGGACATCCCCTCGATGAACGCGCACTGGCGCGGCCGTTTCGTCGCGGAGGTCAGCGCCCATCCGCTGCGGTGGGCGGCGCTCATGGCGCGCAAGACCTACGCGCTCCTGAACAACTGGGAGCAGTACAACAACACGACCTACGCCTTCCACAAGGCGCTGTCCCCCTGGCTTCGGTGGAACCCGATCTGCTGGGGGGTCCTCCTCATGGCGGGGGTGGCGGGCGCCTTCCGGCTCGCCTATGGCCGCGCGCGCGAGGCGGCGGCCCTCGCCGCCGTAAGCGCCGCCTGCGCCCTCTCGGTCCTGCTCTTCTTTGTGAGCGCCCGGTTCAGGCTGCCGCTCGCTGCGGTCTGCACCGTGCTGGCCGGCGGGGCGCTCGGGTCGCCGGGGTTCTGGAGGGGGTGGCCGCCGAGACGAAGGGCGGCGCTCGCGGCCGCGGTCGCCCTCGCGGGGCTCCTCGCCTTCTCAAGCCTCGGCGGGGTCGACGACCGGTCGACCTTCGTCCAGGACCACGTCCTTCTCGCCCGGGCCGCGTTCACGGTGGGCGACGACGCGACCGCCCTCAGGGAGGCGCGGGAGGCCCTGAAGCTTCAGCCGTGGCATCCCGACGCCAGGGCGATCGAGGCCGCGGCGGACGCCGAGATCCGGGGAAGGGGGGGCCCGTGAGCCCGGGCCGCGGCACCCTTTCCGCCGGGTTCGCCCTCGTGCTGGCGTTCGGGGCCTGCGCGGCGTCCGTGTTCTGGGTCGTCGGCGGCGTGGCCCCGTGGAGCGGCAGCCCCTCCTCCAACGTCTGGCACCACTACGAGTACATGGCGGAGGGCTTCGCGCGCGGGCACACGTACCTCTCGGTGGATCCCGACCCGGCGCTCCTCAAGCTCAGGGACCCGTACGACCCCGCCGCCAATGTCCGGCTCAGGCTGTGGGACGCGAGCCTCTACAAGGGCAGATACTACCTCTACTACGGCCCGGGGCCCGCGGTCGCCGTCATGCTCCCGTGGCGGATCGTGACCGGACGCATGCTTGCGCAGGCGACGGTGATCGCCCTGTTCGCGGTCGCGGGGCTCGCCGGCCTCGCGCTCCTCCTCTGGGAGGTGCGCCGGAAATGCTTCCCGGAGCTTTCGGGGGCCGCGACGGGCGCCATCTTTGTCGTCGCCTTCCACGCCGCCTGGCTGCCCGTGGTCCTGCGACGGCCGGGAGTCTGGGAGCTCCCCATCGTGTCCGCCGCCGCATGCCTCTGGTGGGCGCTCTATTTCCTATGGAAGTTCAGGGACTCGGGCGGGCGGACGCGCTGGGCCGCCGCCACGGGAGCGGCGCTGGCGCTCCTCATCGCGTGCCGGGTCACCAACCTTCCCGAGGCCGGGCTCATCCTCCTGCTGCTCCTGCTGCCGTTCGACGGCGGCGCCGGGAAGACCCGAAGGTGGACGGGCGCGCTCGCCGCCGCCGCGCTCGTCGGCGCCTGCGGCGTCGCGCTCCTCGTCTACAACCTCGAGCGCTTCGGCAGCTGGCGCGAGTTCGGCCAGAGCTACATGCTGGGGGGCAGGGACACCCGCGGCATCACCCTTTTCAGGCCGTCCTATGTCCCGTTCAACATGTGGACGTACCTCACGTCCCTGCCGCAGGTGGGCCCGTACTTCCCGTTCCTCCACGCCACGTGGCCCGCGGCCTTTCCGCCGGGATATCTGGACTACGAGGCGATGTACGGCGCCCTCTTCGCGATGCCCGTCCATCTGGCGGGCGCCTTCGCGCTGGCGTGGGCCTGGCGCATGAGGGCGGACGCCGGGACGCGCGCGACCGCGGTCATGCTCGCCGCGGCCACCAGCTCGACGCTCATCGCGGGGGCCATCCTGTTCTGCTGGCAGGGGGCGTGCTCGCGCTACATCGCCGAGCTCTTCGCGGGGTGGACCCTGGCGACCTCGGTCGGCCTTATGGCGGCGTTCGGCGCAGGCGCGGGGCGCCGCCCGGGGCGCGCGGCCCGCGTCCTCGCCGCATGCGCCGCGTGCTGGACCGTCGGCTGCGTGTGGCTTGCGTCCGCGGAATTCCGCGGGTTCATGAGGCAGACCAATCCCGGCACGTATGCGGCCCTGGGACACGCGCTCGACTATCCGAGCGAGTGGTGGATCCGCCTTCAGGGAATCCGGTTCGCGCCCGTCGACCTCGACGTCCGCGTCCCCGCGGGCGCCCCGCGGGGAGAGACGGTCCTCCTTGCGAGCGGCTTCCCCGAGAAGGTCAACCAGCTCGTGATCGACCGCGTGGACGAGGGCCATGCGCGGCTCATCCTGAACGGCAACGAGGACTCCGTGCTCGAGACCCCGCTTCTCGCCGTGCCGGACGGCCGTCTCCGCGTCCGGCTCTCGGTCCCGTGGCTTTATCCGCCGCCTGAGCACCCTTATTGGGACCGTATTGCGGACGCATCCCGGCGCCGCGAGCTCCAGACGCTCTTCTGCGTCGACTGGGGCGTGGGCATAGCCTCCACGCACTCGCCGCATGCCTTCGACGCGGCCGGCTTCGAGCCGGTTGCGCAAGGCGCCCGCGGGGCGGATCCCGGTTCGCCCTACGTGGAGTCCGTGCGCCTGTTGCAGCAGACCCGCTGAAGGGGCCCGGGGAGGACCGGGGCACGTGTGCGCGACCAAGGCCCGTGCGCGATTTCGTCTCAAGACCCGCGCAAATGCGCCGATACGATCCCTGTAGACCCAGGCGACATGAACACCCCGAACCGCCTCGGCGCAGTGCTGGATCCGGACACGTTAGGCGACGACTTCATCGCCATGAAGTGGCGGCCGGTTCCGAGGGCCCGGAGCCATGGAGCGTCGCGCCGCGACGATCGGAAGGATTTCTCGGAGCCTGAGGCGAGGTGGCCCCGGCGACTCTCCAGGCGGCCCGCCCGGGGCGGGGACGAGCTCAACGAAACCTTTCTCTGCTTCACGAATCACACCGGCGGCCCCTCGTTGGGCGATTATTGACCCGGAGGTTTCGTGATGCGGCCTTGGGCGTGCCGAGGCTGAAGGTGTGATCGGTTCTCGGGGTTTGGAGGCGGGTTTCCAAGAAAAGGGGCCCGTTTCCAATGGAGACGGACACCGCCCCATTCCCGTCACTTCGGGCTACAGCAATTGCGGCGCCGTGTGCCGGCATCTGAGCCCGTGCGATCCAATGAGTTTAGCAGAGTGTCGGCTGCGGCTTTAATCTGGATCGCGGTATCTCGGCTCGAATCCGACTGTCCAGACGATTTCATTGCCGCTTGGCCCGTATTCTGGCTCAATGGACGCGATGCCCCTTACCGACCCTCGCACGCGACGAATGGGATGAGACCCTCCGGACAAGGGGCCCGGGCTGCCTCCCGATTCTCGGATCCGTCCCTCCTGTCACTGGCGGTGCTGCTCCTCGTCGTCTTTATGCTGAGCCGGATGCCGTTCTTCTGGTTCTACCCGTCAGTCCAGACGTCTCAGGACACTCCGGGGTACCTGGACATGGTGACGGCGATCAGGGGGGGCCACTGGCCCCATTTCGTATACCGGACGCCCGGTTACCCCCTCTTCTTCTGGTTCGTCACGCTCTTCACCGAACGCTGGATCGCGGTGGTCTATGCGCAGAACCTGCTCTCCTACGCCTCCAGCCTTTTCCTGGTCTATTGCGTGAAGCGCTACCGCGCCTCGCTGGCGCTGCCGGCCGCGCTCGCCATGTGCGGGTTCCTGGGCAGCTCGCAGGTCGTCCTCTACGACGTCGCCCTGCTGAGCGACAGCCTGTACGCGAGCAGCATCATCGCCGCGGTGGCGCTGCTTTTCCTGGCGTTCAGGGGATTCAACCCGCTCCCCCTTGCCATGGCCTCCGCGGCCATGGCCCTGTGCATCCTCGTCAGGCCCGCCGGGGAGTACTTCATCGTGGTCTACGCGGCCGTCTTCGCCTATCTGGTCTGGCAGCGGCGGCCGGTCCGCTCGGTGGCCGCTTTCCTGGCTCCCTTCCCGGCGCTAGTCCTGGGCCTGTGCGCCTACAATTACGCGACGATCTCCAATTTCGGGGTCTCGTCCTTCGGGGAGGCCAACCTTGTGGGCGCAACCGCCCTGTTTTGGGAACCCGATCCGCGCCTGCCCGACTCCGTCAACCTCGCGTTGAAGGACCTTCCCGCCTCCTATGCGCGGCAGGACATCACGCCTGAGGACCTGGAAACGATGCGGACATCATGGGATGCCGACCGGCTGAACCTCGTCTATGAGAAGGCCTTTAACCGGCTGATATTCAGCGAGGGTTGGGGATGGGGCCGGTTGGGCTCCGGGGACTACCTGCGGAGCAGGGCGAACATGAGGGCGGTGTCGCTGATAGCGATACAGAGGCACCCGGTCCTCTACGCCAGGTTCGTCTGGACCGGCCTGGTCGAGTTCTACAAGGGCGTCGGATTCACCTTTGATATTGAGTCATCGATGGCCTACCGCAAGCGGGGCAATCCGCTTTATGGCATGAGCGGAACCCATCCCGACGAGGTGGCCGCGCGCCTCGCTGCGGGCTCGAACGGGACCGCGGACGCCCTGCCGGGCAAGTACGCGGAATCGGGACAAGAGCGCTTCGTCAGGGGGCTCCAGCACCTGTGGCAGCGCCTGCACGCGGCCGTCTTCCAGAACGCGGCATGGGGCTACGCCTATTTCATCGTGTTTGCCCTGAGCGCGGTTCAGTTGGCGCGCACAAGGGGCCGCGATAGGGGCGTGTTCCTGCTGTTCCTCCTGACGCTCATCCCGCTCGGCGCGAGTCTCATTGTCTCCCTCGTGGTGATCTCGGCGGACCGCTATAGCTATCCCACGCAGTTCATATATTACTTGTGCGTGGCGCTGACTCCGCTCCTGTTTGGCAGAGCACCGGGGGCTGCTGGGCGGGATCGCGGCGCCTGACGCAGCCCGTCTCTCCCGCTGGCGCCAGGCAGCGCACGGCGTGCGCATTTTGGAGCCTGGAGTGGATGGGCGAAGCCGAAGTGGAGCGTGACGACAGCGGGCCTGCGCCCGGCGGCGGTCCCGGTCTTCGCCGTCCGCTTAGGGCCTGCCCGCCGAGCTTTCGGGCGACTCGAAGGTTCTCAGGTTGTCCCGGGCTTCACCGAGGTCCGGGTTGATGGCCAACGCGGCCTTTTCCCGCTCAATGGCCTCGGCCGTGCGCCCATCCCTGAAGAGCGCGACACCCAGATAGGCCTCGGCCTCGCTGTCGAGCGGGTCGAGCGCCGCGGCCCTCCAAAGGGAATCCTCGGATTCCCTGAGCCGTCCCTGCTCCAGGAGGGCCCGCCCCAGGTTGAGGTGGGCGGCCTCAAGGTCGGGCTGGTCTCGGGCCGCGGCGCTGAGAAAGACGGCGCCCTCGCTCGCCCGGCCCTGCCCGAGGAGCGCCGTTCCGACCAGCATCTCCGCCCTCCCCCGAAAGTCCGGGTTGATCCCGCACACGCGCTCGAGGACCGCGATGGCCTCACCCGTCCTGCCCGCGTTCAGGGCGGCCACGCCCTGCTCCGCTCCCCGATAGAAGCCGCTGAGCGCGATGGCGAGCAGCCAGCCGCTCGCCACCGAAAAGGCCAGCGCGCCGCATACCGCGAGGCGCAGCGCCTGCGCGTAGGCGGTCCCGCGGACAGAGGCCCGAAGCGGCGGCCGGCCGGCCTCTTCCGGAGCGCCGTTGCCTCCGACGGCGTCCTCGAGGCCCAGGATGCCGAGCGCCGCCAGAAGCGCCAGCGCCGGGAGGAAATCGAGCAGGTACCGGCTCGACACGCACGCGTAGAGGAAGATCGGCAGGGCCTCCAAGGCGCACAGGAGCGCCAGCGCGGACGCGATGCGCGAGAGCGGGCGCCCCCGGCGCGCGCCCTTCCAGGACAGGGGGCCGAGCGCGACGCAGAGCAGGACCGGGAAGGTCGCCAGCACCCCGAAAAAGAACTCCACGGTGAGGTGGCCCGCGACAAGCGGCGGGCGCGCCGGCTCCCACACGAAGGGGAACCCGGCGTGCCAGCGCAGGGGCTCGACAACATAGACGCGGACGTTGTCCCACACGAAGCGAAGGCCGAACGCCCTCATTCCGGCAAGGTTGACGCCGGTGAGCATGTAGCGGGTGCCGAGCTCGAGCGGATTGCCGAAGCGCGCAAAGTTGTACGACGCGAGGCCGGCGCCTACGGCCGAAATCGGCAGGAGCGCGGCGGCCAGGAGCCTCGGCCAGCCGCTCGGCAGGCCCGTGCGCCTCTCCTCCATGAACGCCGCCGCGACCGGCAGCGCGAGGAGCAAGGCTCCGAACAGGAGCGTCGGCCTCGCCCCCACCGCCAGCCCGTACAGGAGGCTCGCCAAAGCGAGCCATGCCGCCCCTGCCGCCCGCGCGTGCCACGCGTTCCATAGGGCCGCGAGGGAAAGCATCGTCAGGAAGTACCCGCAGCTGATGGAGACCTCGAAGAGGCCGGGCCGCACGAGGAACACGGGCAGCGTGGTGACCGTGCCAAGAAGCAGCGCCACGGCGGCGAAGGCCCACGCCCCGGCCCCGGGGAAGTACCGGCGCCACGCGGCGGCGGCGAGCCCCACGGAGACCGCGTAACCAAGCGCGCAGAACGCGAGCACGCCATAGGCCTGGTGGAGGAAGCCCCCCGTGAGCGCGCGGTACGGCCAGAAGAGAATCACGGCCGGCGTGACCCCGAAATAGGCGTACAGGTGGCCCCGGTAGTAGCTCAGGTCGACCAGGTTCCAGGGGGGGCCGAGGAACCGCCTGTAGGTCGCGAAGGCGTAGGGGTTGGCGGCGCGCACGAGCGGGGCCGGCGCCTCCTTCGCCAGCCAGAGGTGGCCCGAGTGGAAGCCCTCCACGGCCAGGTTGTAGGGCTCCCCGGAGGCGGGCCCCGACCAGGCGTAGGAACGGCTCAGGCACAAGAGCGCGGCAAAGCCGGCCAAGACCGCCACGGCGACGGCGGCGGCGGGAAGCAGGCCCGGCGGACGGAGGGACGCGGGAGCGCTCACTGCGAAGGACTGGACCGAATCCGAACCCACCTCAATCCGGATCTGCCTCCCGGCGGC
>PLTZ01000062.1 GCA_003164715.1 Opitutaceae bacterium
AGGATGGCTGCCGGGCCCGAAAAGGAAATACCACGGCAAACCTCGCCCTCCTGCGCGGCGCCTTGCTCGGCGCACTCCTGCGCGACGGATCCATCAACCTGCGCGCCACCCTCCAAGCCCACGCAGCACGCCCCAACGTCGCTCTCCGCCTCCTCTTCTCCCGTGACTTTACTGCCTAATAGCGGCCCAAACCAGAAAGCCCTAGTCTCCGGCGGCCGCCGGATCACGCGACCTCGACCACGGGCGCCGGCCGCAGCAGGCCGCCCACCGTCTCCAGCAGCGCCTGGACCTTGAAGGGCTTGAAGAGGATCGCGCCCCCGTACTGCTCCAGCTTCCCGTTTCGCGCCGATCCCGAGAGACCGCTGATGGCGAGGACCTTCACCCCGGGGTTCATGTGTTGGACGATGCCCGCGAGGGCGACGCCGTCGAGGTTGGGCATGATCAGGTCCGTGATCACCAGTTTGACCTCGGTGCTGCGCGTTGAGAAGAGCGCCACCGCCTCCGAGCCGTCGCTCGCCGTGAGCACCCGGTACCCGTGGCGCGTGAGCATCGCGGCCGTGATGTCGCGTATCTGCGGCTCGTCGTCCACGACAAGAATGAGCTCCCCCTGACCGCGCGCTCCCTTGGGCTCGGCTGGGGTGACGCCCTGCGTGCCGGCGGGGACATCCGCCGCGGGCAGATAGACGCGGAACGTGGTGCCGCGGCCGGCGTAGGTCATGAGGCTAATAAACCCGTTGTGGTTCTCCACGATGCTCCGCACCGTCGACAGGCCGATTCCCGTCCCCTTGCCCGCCTCCTTGGTGGTGAAGAAGGGCTCAAAGATGTGCGCCAGCGCGTCGTGGGGGATCCCGGTCCCGGAGTCCTCGACGTGCAGGACGATCCACGCGCCCGGGCGCCCTCCGGGGATCTTTCGGGCCATGGTTTCGTCAAGGAGCGTATTCTCGGCGGTGAGGTAGAGCGTCCCCCCGTCCGGCATCGCGTCGCGGGCGTTGATGCAGAGGTTGAGGAGCACCTGGTGGATCTGGGTGGGATCGGCCATGATGGGCCAAAGGTTGCCGGGGAAGTTGTCCACCACCCGGATGTTCTTCGGGAACGTCTCGGCCGCCACGCTGACCGTCTCCTGAAGCAGGTGCTTCAGGTCGACCGGCTGCGGGACGCTCGCCGCGCCGTGCGCAAAGCTGAGGATCTGGCGCACGAGGTCGACGCCACGCTCGGCGCTCTTCTCGAGCGAGGCGATGATGCGCAGGTCGTCGGGATTGGTCGCGTGCTCCCTGAGGATGGGTGCCGCAAGCACTATGGGCGAAAGAACGTTGTTGAGGTCGTGGGCGATCCCTGAGGCGAGCATGCCCAGGCTCTCAAGCCGGCTGGCGCGCAGGGCATTTTCGTCCGCGCGCTTCATTTGGCCGGCCCCGTCGCATGTCAGGGTAGCGCTCATGTTCGCCGCGGGCCGACGGCCTGGAGGGCGGTCCCCCTTTCCCCATGTCCGCGCCTGCCAGCGCGCCGTCTGCTGCGCCCGGTTTGCGCACCGAGGAGGCCTTCCAGCGGTTCGAATCGGAGCCCAGTCTGGAGGCCGAGATCTTCCATAAGAGGCAAACTGTATGCAGAGACTGTATTCTCGACTCTGATTTCTACGTCTTTTTACGTAATTCTAACGATCTGCCTCGTGGCCGTGCCATCGTTAGAAGAAAGGTTGAGGTTAAGGTTGTTTCACCCCAGAAGTTCCGCGTGAATATCGTAATCGTCGAAGACCATTTGATGATCCGTGACGTGATCAAGAAGGTCTGCAGCACGGAATTCGGCTATTCCGTTGTCGGCGAGACAGATTCGGGCGTCCAGGCGGTCGAGCTGATCCTCAAACACCGGCCGGATGTGGTGATCCTAGACCTGTCGCTTCCCGACATGGACGGATTCAACGTGGCGGACCGCGTGCTGAAGGTGATCCCGAGCCTGCGCATCCTCATGCTCTCGTCGCACTGCGACGACTACACGCTCTTCAGGGTGGAGAAATCGGGCGTGCACGGCTTCATCGACAAGAACTCGAACACTTTGGATATCCTCCGCGACGCCCTGAAGGCCATTGCGGAGGGCCGGATCTATTTCTCCCAGGCGTTCCAGACGGCGCGGATGGCCCGTCGGTCGGACCCGCGCTCGTTCATCAAGGTGCTCTCGGACTGGGAGCGGGCGATTCTCTCCCTGATCGGGCAGGGGCTGAGCGACGAGGAGATCGGCGAGCGGCTCAACCTGTCTCCCCGAACGGTCCAGACCCACCGCAGCAACATCCTGCGCAAGCTCGACCTGAAGGGGACTCCCAAATTGATCGCCTTCGCGGTCGAGCACGGGTTCACGCAGGTCCAGTCGAAGCACGGATCGATTCCAGTTTATACCTGAAGGCTGCGAATTCGCGCTCGAACTCGGCGAAGATGCCCTGAAGCTTGTCGGGGGTAGCGTTTGCGGCGTTCCTCTGGAGCTCCGCGGCCAGCCTGCTCAGGCGCTCGTACTTGACGACGCTGCAGTGCGAGAGAAGCCGGTGCGCGATCCGGTGGATCTCCTCCCGCTCGCCCGTCTCCAGGATCCGCCGGGCGCTCAGGCGGTCGCTGTCGAACGAGGCCAGGAAGCGGTCGATCTGGCTGGCCAGCCCCTCGAGGGTCTCGTTGCCGAGGAACCTGAGCATCTCGAGGTCGATCTCGCCCTGAGGCTCGAGGGTGATGTGCTGGGAGCGCACCTCGATCGATGCCGCTGTCCGCAGCGGCCCCGCCAGGTCCCGGAGCGCCTCCGCGATCTTCGCCGGGGTGATCGGCTTGGAGATGAAGGCGTCCATCCCGGCCTGCAGGCAGGCCTCCTTGTTGAAGTCCGAGGAGTGGGCCGTCGTGGCGATGATGATCGTCCGGCGGGTCGACGGCTCCACGGCGCGGTAGCGCGAGGCGACCTCGGTGCCGATCATGCCGGGCAGGTTCCAGTCGAGGAAGGCGACGTCGTAGTACGAGTTCTGCAGGCGCGCCAGCGCCGCAATCCCGTCGTTCACGACGTCAGACTGGATGTCGAGCTTGCGCAGCACGGCCTGCATCGCGACGACGTTGTAGTCGATGTCCTCGACGATGAGGGCGCGCAGCGGCGTCGCGCGCGCGGGCTTGGCAGCCGTCCCTCCGGCGGAGTCGCCGATCGTCAGGAATGGGATCTCGGCCCAGAAGCACGACCCCTCCCCGGGCTCGGAATCCACGCCGACCCGTCCCCCCATCTTGCCCGCCAGGAGCCTGCAGACGGCGAGGCCGAGGCCCGTGCCCCGTATGTTGCCCGCGCGCGCCGACTCGAGCCGCGTGAACTTCGTGAAGAGGGTGGCGATCTCCGCCTCCGTCATCCCCACGCCCTGGTCGCGCACGAAGAACCGCACCCTCTCGTGGAACCCGGGCGAGGCCCCGACGACGATCGGCTTTCCGGCGCCGAACTTGAGCGCGTTGGTGAGATAGTTGAGGACGATCTGCTGGACGCGGGCGGAATCGCCCACGAGCTGCTCGGGAACCTTGGCGTCGATCGAGAGGCTGATGGTGGCCCCGGTGGATCGCGCGCTCTCCGCCATCATCGCCGCGCACTGCTCCAGGAGCACCTGCAGCGAGAACGGCGCCGACCTTAGCTCGATCTTTCCCGCCTCGATCTTCGAGAAGTCGAGCACGTCGTCTACGAGGGTCGCCAGGAGCGTGGCGCAGCTGTTGATGGAGTCCGCAAGGTAGCGCTGCCGCTTGTCGAGGGCCGTCTCCTCGAACGCGAGCGAGAGCCCGAGGATGCCGGAAATGGGGTTCCTGATCTCGTGGCTCATGTTGGCGAGGAACTCGGATTTCGCCTCGTTGGCCTTCTCCAGCTGCTCGGTCTTCTTCTTGACGAGCGCCTCGAGCCTGACGTTCTGGCGCCGCAGGAAGGCGACCCTCCATTGGAAGGCTCCGAAGACGGCCGCCGCAAGCAGGAGGCTGAATACTGCCAGGGCGGGCATCGTCTTGTACCAGGGGGGAAGGACTGTGAACCGCCACGTGGCGGCGGGACCGACCGTCCCGGCGTCGTTCACGACGCGCACCGAGAATTCGTAGCTTGAGTCACGGAGCCCAGCGAGGACGAGGTGGTTGTCGTTGCTCGGGGGTGACCAGTCGCCTCCGGAGAGTTTGGTCTGGAACCGGACCGATTCGCGGCGCCCGTATTCCACCGCGGAGAAATCGAAGCTGGCGGAGTTCTGGTCTGCCGGGAGCTTCTCGCCCTGGCTCACGCTGGCGCGCAGGACGGGTGCGCGCGGGGCCTCGACCGGCTTAACGTGTTGCGTATCAATCCGAAGCATGCCATCCGTTCCCCCGAGCCACACGATGCCGCGCGTGTCGACGAAAATGGACACGATTTCACCGACCTGCGACAGGCCCGGAATCGCGTAGGGCTCCCACGATGCGATGCCGGCGGACCCGATGGAGAGCCGCCCGATCACGGGCAGCCTCGGTCCGTCTGAGAACGGGCTCTCAAACGCGACCCAGACCGCGCCCGACGGGTCTCGATTCGATAGGGCGGTTGCCAGTGACTTGGGGGCGTTGGCGATCAGGGTCGGCAGCGTGGAAGGCGATGCATAGGCCAGCACCCCCTTGGTCGTGAATACCGCGATCACAGGGTTGACCGCGGCGACGCCGACTCTTCCGGAGTCCGGAAGCCCATCTTTGGAAGCAAGGCGGATCGGCGTCGAAGGCGCGGCCGTGCTCGCCGGAATAAGGAACGCGCCTCGGGACGCAGTTCCGACCCAGACGTTTCCGATCCCGTCCTCTGCCATCGTCCACGCCAGGTCGGGCAGATGCGCCAGCGTCCTTGGGAGGTATCCATTCCCTGCGGTGTTCTCCAGGCGCACGACGTCGTAGCCGTCTTCGAGAAGGAAGCTTCCGGGTTCCTTCGTCGAAAGCCGCAGCATCACCACGTCCATCTTTGAAAGGAACATCTCCGTCGGAACCTCGCCGTCGATCCGGACGACCCGCTTGTACCCCGAGGCATAGACGGTCTCCCCGGGCCCGTTCTCGAGGTCTCTGTAGATTCCGGAGAGACTCGCGATCGCGCGAAAATGCGCGGTGTCAAAGTGCCCGGTGGGCAGCCCGTAGATCCCCTCCTGCGTGGCCACAAGGATTTCGGATCCCCGTTGAGCCACGCTGTAGCAAATTTTTCCGGCCAGCCCCTGCTTCGCGTCAAACAGGCTGGCTCCTGACCCAAAGGAAACGCGGCTTATTCCCACCGCCGACGTCGCCCATAGCGCCCCGTCGTCGGAAAAGAAGATAGAGAATATGCCGCGAGACGGCAGCCCCTCCTCAATCGAAATGACCCGTTCAATGGCCCCGGAGGATCCTATCACGGCTATACCCCCGTACAATGTCCCGACACAAAGGTCCCCGCGCGGGCTGCGACAGACGGACGTGAGCACGTTTTTCCGGATGAATTCGCCCGCTTCGGGAGCAATCTCGAAAACGTGGCCGTCGTCGAAACGACGAAGGCCGTCATTAGTGCACATCAACCAACCCTTCGCGTCTTTTTCGATCCAGAACGTCGTAGCGTTCTTTATGTCCTGTGACGAAACGAACAGGTGTGGGCCATCGGCATCGAGCGACCAGAGACCGGATTGCGAATTGCCGATAAATACCCGCCCGTTCGCCTGCATTTCGACAAGCCGGCGGGCGCCGGGCATCGGATAGACATGGAAGGCGGTGCCGTCCCACACGAGCACGGAGACCGCAGTCGTGAAAACGGCTCTGTTCCCATTGACGATGACTTGCCAGACGTCCCCGATACTCCGTGCCTCCGGGGGAAGCTGCGAGACGAGGGAGTGGTAGGGTGAAAGCCCTTTCTCAGTCCTGTCGAAATAGCCCACCTCATTCACAGCGCCCACCCAGAGCCGCCCATCTGCGCCCAGCGCCAGGGCCCGGACCGCGTAACTCCCGGGCACCGCGTTCCTGATCCATCGTTCCCCGTCGAAGCTGATCACGTCATCCGAGCCGAAGTAGAGCACTCCGCTCTTGTCCTGGGCCGTCACCCAGTATTCCACGCCGCCGCCGGTATCCCGTGCCGTGAAATTTGAAACGAGCAGCCGGCCCTCCTCGCAAAAGCAAACGGACGGCAACGCCAATGCGACGAAGAATAGGAACCGAATGATCCTACGGATCCGCGCGTGTTTCAATTTTTTCGCCGGTTGCAAGTAGGGGCTAGTCTATCCATGCGGCGCTCGGTTTGACTACGGGAAAAGGCGTAATAATGGGCGTTAAATTAGGCGAATTAAGAAATCGGCGGGGGGTCCAGATGCGAGTAATTGTCGGTTGATGAAAACCATTAACCGTATGGCATTGGGAACAGTCTCCAGCCTCCTGCTTTCAGCGGGACTGGCTCGGGTGGCCGCGAGGCTCGATCCGTTGACAAGGTCGTTGGGCAAGTCGGATTCTCGATCCAGCGCCAGCGAGGCGCCGACGAGTTTCTGCATGATGCCGTGCGCCTATATCCCCGAGTAACCTATAGGGTTTAAGCAAGCTGCGGCTCAATTCCTGTCACGATGCTCAGCGTAGCCGGATACCGCTATCGAAACGTCCTTGAATCCGAAGGGGGACCCGTAAGCCGGGTCTCCCTCAGGGAATTCCCGGTCTACGGGCGCCCGATGTTCCAGGCGAACGCCTGGCTGTCGGACAAGATCGTGTCCCGCCGGCAGAAGTTCGCCCTCTACAGCGACGCCGACGGCACCGGGACGTCCGAGACTCCGATGGTCGCGCGCTACATGGCGATCTCGGAGACGATGGAGCGGTGGGCCTACCGCGTGAAGGTGCGCGCGGCCGACCGCGAGCTTTACGGCTTCGACATCGACGAGTCGTCGAACGGAATGGCGGCGTTCCCGGGGCTCTTCCACACGGAGGCCCGCAGGCGCGCGATGCTGGAGGCGGTGGAGCGCACCAGCATCATCGCCTGGTGGGAGGGCGGGATCGACGGGGAGGTCCGCTCGACCGAGTGGCCTGGAATCAGCGCCCTCGTCCTGCCGAGCCCTATAGGGTTCGGCGTCACGGTGGTGGCGTTCCGGGAGGTGCGGCCGGACTGCTTCGCGTACGGCCAGGGCGCCGCGGTCGACTACTTCGGGGCCTGCGAGCGCGCGGTCATGGAGCTGGCGCGCACCGAGTACGTCCTCGGGCTGAGGAGGGTCTCGGTGGGCCTCGCGGCGCAGGACACGCCGTCCGACCTGTTCGAGCGGCGGTGCCTCTACTTCTCGACGGCGGAGGGCCACAACCTCTTCCAGGAGAGGATCCGCCGCAGGATCTCGGGGCCGCGCTTCAGGTCCGAGGTCATCTGCGACACGGAGATCGAGGGGCCCTGGTCCGAGTACGCCTCGGTGTGGAGGGTGCTGATTCGGCCCGCGACGCCGGACTTCCTCGTCAACTCCGAGAGGTACTTCTTCTGGTGAGCCGGCTGCCGGCGCCGCCCTGAGGCGGGCCGATGCACCGTTCGTCCACGACGAACGGCGGCCGTGCTGTCGCGTCCCCGAAAGGGGGCTCGCGGTCAATTTCAGGGCTGCAACCTTCCGAGGGTTTGTTGCAGCATCGGCGGCCGCACAGCCTCCCATGCAACCGACCGAACCGACACGCCAAGACGCCAGGAAACAGCGGGGGCCGCTGTGGGCGGCCGTCTCCGTGCTGGCGGTGTTCGGAGGGACGCTGGCTGCGTACCTGCCCGCGCTCCACGGGGGGTTCCTCTGGGACGACGCCGCGCACATCACGGCCCGGAGCCTCCAGGGTTGGGACGGCCTCTGGAAAATCTGGTTCAGGCTCGGGAGCACCCAGCAGTACTACCCGGTGCTCCACAGCGCCTTCTGGGTGGAGCACCGGCTCTGGGGCGACTCGGTCCTCGGCTACCACCTGGTCAATGTCGGCCTGCACGCGGCGGCGGCGTGCCTGTTCGCGTTGGCGCTCGCCCGTTTCCTCGGCAGGGAGGGTGTCCCTGAGTGGCCCGAATGGCTCGCGGCTGCGATCTTTGCGCTGCATCCGGTCTGCGTCGAGTCCGTCGCCTGGATCTCCGAGCAGAAGAACACGCTCTCGCTCGTCTTCTACCTTCTCTCCGCGGTCGCCTACCTGCGGTTCGACCGCGCAAGGGGGCGGGGCTGGTACGCCCTGGCCTTCGGCCTGTTCCTGCTGGCCCTCCTCAGCAAGTCCGTGACGGCGACACTGCCCGGGGCGCTCCTCCTTGCTCTGGCGTGGCGCCGGCCGGGCCTGTCCTGGCGGCGCGACGTCCTGCCGCTTGTTCCCCTGTTCGTCGTCGGCGCGTCGGTTGGGCTCTTCACGGCCTGGGTCGAGCGGAACTATATCGGTGCGCGCGGCGGGGCCTTCGACCTCGGGCTTGTCAAGCGGTGCTTCCTGGCCGGCCGGATCGCCTGGTTCTACCTGGGGAAGCTTGTCTGGCCGGCGGACCTCGCCTTCATTTATCCGCGCTGGAGTGTCACGGCCGACTGGGCATGGAGCCTCGGCTCCCTAGGACTCGCCGCCGCCCTGGCGGTCCTGGTCGCGGTCCGGCGCACGTGCCGGGCCCCCCTTTTCGCGATGCTGTTCTTCCTCGGCTCGGCGTTTCCAGCGCTCGGCTTCTTCAACGTCTATCCCTTCATCTTCTCGTACGTGGCCGACCACTGGCAGTACCTGCCGTGCCTGGGCGTGATTGCGCTGTTCGCGGAGGGAGCCGGCGCCGCGGCCGAGGCAGCCGGGGCGGCGGGCGGCCTTCAGGGGAGGGTGGCGAGGGTCGCGCTTGCGGGCGCCGCCGCGGCGCTCCTCGTGGTCCTCCTTGTCCTTACCCGGCGCCAGAGCTCCCTGTACCGGGACGTCGGCGTCCTGTACTCGGACACCCTGACCAAGGATCCAGCTTGCTGGATGGCGCGCAACAACCTGGGGGTCCACCTGATGGAAGGGGGCTCGCTCGACGCGTCGATCGCGCAGCTTGAGGAAGCCGTCCGTCTCAAACCCGATTATCCGGAGGCGCACAACAACCTGGGCAACGCGCTGTCACGGGTGCCCGGCAGGCTTCCCGAGGCCATCACCGAATTCGAGGCGACCCTGAAGATCGATCCGGGAATGGCCGAGGCCCATGCCAACCTGGGAATCGCGCTCGTGAAGACGCCGGGCGGGCTCTCGGCCGGCGTCGCGCAGCTGCAGGCGGCCCTGCGGGGCGATGCCGACAATCCCGAGGCATTTGAGGCGCGCTTCAACCTGGGAAACGCCCTGGCGCGGCTCGGCCGATGGACGGAGGCCGCCGAGCAGTACCAGGCGGCGCTTAATCTCAATCCGGAGAGTTCCGAAACCCGCGTCAACCTGGGGGGAGCCCTGGCCGAGCTCGGCCGCGGACCCGAGGCCGTCGAGCAGTACCGGGCCGCGCTCCGCATCGACCCGGGCTCGCAGGCGGCCCATTTCGACCTCGGGAGGGCGCTGCGAAACGTCGGCGACGGCAACGAGGCGATCGCCGAGTACCTCCAGGCCCTGCGGATCGGCCCCGACTCGGCGCAGCTAAGGAGCAGCCTGGGTTCCGCCTACTACCGCCAAGGCAGGATGGACGAGGCGATTTCCCAGTTCCGAAGCGCTGTGGAACTGGAGCCCGGCTACGCCGACGCCCATTACAACCTCGCACTCGCGCTGCTCAAGGAGGGCCGCGGGGACGAGGCCGCGGTGGAATTCGCGGCGGCCGGGCGCCCACGGCCCTGAGAGGTTCCTACCTCTGGGCCCGGAGCCTCTCCAGCATTCGGGTGGCGGAGGGGTCGTTCGGCCGGAGCTCGAGCACCCGCTCGTACTCGGCGGCCGCCTCGTCGCGGCGGCCGGTCTGCAGGAGGGCCGTGGCGCGCGCGAAATGCGCCTGGGCGAAGTCCGGCATCGCGCGGATCGCCGCCTCGATCCGGGCCAGCCCCTCGGCCGGGCGCCCGGTGCGGCAGAGCATGATGCCCAGGTTGTTGCTCGCCTCGGCGAGGCCGGGGTCGATCCTCAAGGCTTCCTCGTAGCTGGAAACGGCCTCCGGGACCCGGCCGGCCTGGACCAGCGCGTTTCCAAGGTCGAAATGCGCGCGGGCGAAGTCGGGCTTCATCCTGAGCGCAGTCCGGTACTCCTCGATCGCCTGGGCGACCTTGCCCGACTGCGCAAGGGCCATGCCCAGGCCGTTGTGCGCCTCCGCGAAGCCCGGCCTCGCGCGGAGGGCGGCCTCGAACTGCTCGACCGCCTCCGCGGGTCGGCCGCTCCTGGCGAGGGCGTCGCCGTAGTCGACGCGACCCTGCGCAAAGCCGGGCTCCATCCGCAGCGACTCCTCGAAGTGGGGGAGCGCCTGCGCGGTGCGCCCCGCCTTGTCGAGGGCCATGGCGAGGTTGAAGTGCGCCGCGGCGTACCTGGGCTCGAGGCTCAGGGCGGCCTCGTACATCGCGATCGCGTCGGCTGGGCGGCCGGCCCGGTCCAGGGCGTTTCCGAGGTTGTTGAGCGCTCCGGGGTAGGACGGCTGGAGCTTGAGCGCCTCCTGGTACTGGCCGATGGCCTCTCCGACCCGGCCGGCGTGAAAGAGGGCGAGGCCCAGGTTGTTGCGGGCGTTGGGGTTTTCCGGGCGCTTCGCCACCGTGTCGGTCCACAGGGCCAGTTCGCTCCGGTAGTCGTCGTTTCGCGCCTGGGTGAGGAACCCGAGGGCAAGGACCACGAGCCCGAGGAGCGGCCACGAGCGCCTGCCAAGGAGCGCGTAGGTCAGGGCGACGGCGGCGACGGCCGCGGCGGCAAGCGGCAGGTACATGCGGTGCTCGGCCATGGTCTGCGTCGCCACGGGCACGATGCTGCTCGGGGCGAGAATCACCAGGAACCAGGCGCCGAGGAACCCGACCGCGGGCCGCAGCCGCAGCGCCGCGAGCGTGGCCGCAGCGAGGGGTACCGTGACGAGGGCGAAGGGCGCCACCGCGGCGAGGCCCTGGAAGCGGAAGGGTCCGTACTCAAAGACGAGGGGCCTCGGCCACACGGCGAGGCCGGCGTAGCGGGCGACGGCCTCGATTTGGGCAAGCCAGTAGTCCCCGGGCGCCACGCCGGCGTTGAAGCCGACCGAGCCGCCGCGGTTCCAGCCTGTCGCCGCGATTAGGAGGGGAAGGGGCAGCCATGTCGCCGCGAGCGAAAGGTACATCCCCCTGCGCAGCTGCCAGGCCTTCCGGAACGAGCCTGCGGCGAATGTGCGGTCGTAGAGGAGCACCATGACGGGCGCCGTAGCCATGACTTCCTTGGTTCCCATGCCGAGGAGGCAGGCCACAACGGCTGCGGCCTGCCACCGCGCCGGCCGCGGGGACCCGACGGACCGGATGAAGAGGTAGAGCGTGAGCAGGTAGAAGAACCCCATCAGCGACTCGACGCGCTGGACGACGTAGGTTACCGACTCGGTCTGCAGCGGGTGGACGGTCCAGAGGAGCGCCGCGGCCAGCGCCAGCGGCAGCGCGTCCCTCCCGAAGCGCGCGCCAAGCGCCGGTCCGGCCAGGGTCCGGCGGACGATGCCGAAGAGCGTGAGGCCCGACAGGGCGTGGACGAGGAGGTTGAGCAGGTGGTAGCTCCAGACGTCCGTGCCGCTGAGCGCATAGTTCACGGCGAGCGTAAGGTTGGCGACCGGGCGGCCGCCCACCGTCGTGTCCCCCGGGGCGGACAGGAGCGCGTCCCAGGGCGGCCACAGGTGCCGGATCGAGGGATTCTCGGGGATCGCCTTCAGGTCGTCGTAGACAAAGGGCACCCGGAGGCTGTTGTGGTACGCGGTGGCCGCCGCGGCCGCGATCAGGACGGCCGCAAGGACCGCCTGCAACCGGCCCAGCTCCGGAGCCCGCACCGCCGTTGCTTGCACAGCCTTCATCCGCTGGCGGGGCGCGCCGTGCTCGTCATGCGACGGCTGCAGTGTGTTCGCGTCATTTCAAGCTGGGGTCGGTGCGCCCCCTGTCTGAACGCACGGCCGCGCCCAATCAACACCATTGAACCGCGGGCGCCCCGGGGGCCGACCGGATCCCCGGGGATCTTACCCTTCCCGGCGGAATATTTTCCAGATTGTCACGCGGGGCCGTTTGAAATCTGCGGCACCTTCTCCATCTTGGTTTCGAGGCATTAATCTTCGGAACCGTTTCCATTAAATCGCGTCATACCCTTGGTCTCCCCTTCGATCCGTGAACCCCCCAGAATACATGGCCCCGACCCAGCACCCCTTCCACGACGGGGAACTGCTGCGCCTTGAGCTCCAGATCGCGAAAAGGGCGGACACGCTCTGGCTGGCGGCGGGCCAGGGCGGGGGCAGCGACCTGATGCACTGGCTTAAGGCGGAGAACGAGGTCCTGGGGCAATATCTCGGCTCTGAGGCCGTGGGCGCCGGGGAGCTGTGACGCCGCGTCTTTCGGTTGCCGTGCGGGCGGGCGCGGGGCAATCTTTCGTCCGTGAGCCCCAATGAGCCCTTCGACCGGGCGCGCACCGCGCTGCTCGTGATGGATTTCCAGGTTGGCATCGTGGCCAACTTCGCGGGCGGCGACCAGGCCGGGCTGCTTGCGCGGACGCAGGCCGCGCTGGCCGCTGCGCGGGACGCCGCAGTGCCGGTCATCTATGTCGTCATCGGCTTCCGCGCCGGTCATCCGGAGATATGCCCGCGCAACGCGGCCTTCAGCGGGGTCAAGGCGTCGGGCATTTATGCCGCCGGGGACCCTAAGGCCGAGATCCACCCGGCGCTGGCCCCCGTCGACGGGGACATCATCGTCACGAAGCGGCGCGTGAGCGCGTTCTCGGGGAGCGACCTCGCGTTGGTTCTCCGCTCGAGGGGGATCGAGACCCTCGTCCTCGCCGGGATCGCCACGAGCGGCGTCGTGCTGTCGACGCTTCGGCAGGCCGCGGATGACGACTACGGCCTCGTCGTCCTCTCGGACTGCTGCGCGGACCGCGATCCGGAGGTCCACCGCTGCCTCTTGGAGAAGGTGTTCCCTCGCCAGGCCCGGGTGATGACCGGCGAGGAGTTCCGGTTCGCCCTGGGGAAGGCCTGAAGGCCCGCGCTCAGATCGGGGTGCGGGGCTGGCCGGACCTCGAGATCACCGCGTACCCGACAAGGTCCTCGAAGGGGATCTCCCTGCCGGGCTGGAAGGGACCCGGATAGGTGAGGAGCACGACGTCGCCCGGCCGGCCCAGGATCGCGGGCTCGTAGGGCCCCAGGACGGCCACGACGATCATGGCGTCCCCGGGGCGTCCGCCGGAGTTCGGGCGCAGGTAGACCTTGGTGAGCGGCCTGCCCGGGCCCGGCATCCTTGGCGAGAAGAACTCCCCCTGAGGCCGCTCGATGCGGATGAGGGTGGCGATGCGCATCTCGGGCTCTTTCGAGGGCAACGTGCACGCGGCGAGCATGAGGCAGGCGCCGCAGAGCAGGATGGCGGCGGCGCGGGCCGGGTCCATCGCCAGACACGGGATTCCCCGCGGCCTCGCTCCAATCTGGCGCCAGGCGCGCTCGGGCGCTTCGTCACGGAAGGCGGCCCCTGTCAGGAGAGGGGGCTCCATGCATACCTACGACCGCCGAGCGCCCCAAAGCCGCCATTGCGCGGGTCGAGCTAGCCCCGGCAATCTGACGGGCGCCCTCAGTGCGCCCCGGACTCGCCCCTGCGTCGCAGGACCAGGATGTTGCCGCCGACGCAGAGCGCGATTCCCGCCACCATGCAGACCTGCCAGCGCAGGCCCTCGAACAGCGTCGACAACAGAAGCGCCACGATCGGGATGGCCACGTTGATGTATCCGGCCCTGCCAGCTCCTATGCGCCCCACAAGAGTGAGATACGCGCCAAAAGCGAGCACCGAGCCGAACAGCGCGAGATAGCCCAGGGAAAGCAGGTAGCTGATCGACCCGTCGAATGAGAAGCTCCGGCCGGCTGCCAGCGCGTACAGCGCCACGAAGAGGGCGCCGTACATCATGCCGAAGGTGTTGAGCTGGACGACCGGCAGGCCCTGGCGCTGGTTCCGGGAGGCGACGAGGTTCCCAAGCGAGGCGGAGACTGTCCCGGTGACCGCCAACGCGAGCCCGCGCTCCGACCGGCCGAACCCGGCGGCGGCCCCGAGTTCGGGCAGGAAGATGAGCGCCACGCCGCCGACGCCGAGCGCGGCGCCTAGGAGCATGGGGAGCCTGACCGGTGTGCCGAAGAACGCGCGCGCGCCCAGAATGTTGAGAAAGACGATCCCGGAGAAGGCGACGGCGACGAGGCCCGAGCTGATCTCACCCTCGGCGAGGTACACGCACACGTAGTTGATCCCAAAGAGAAGCGCGCCCTGCGCCGCCATCCACAGGTGCTCGCGCCAGGTGAAGACCAGGCGCAGTCGGCGTACGCCGCACCAGGCAAACAGGATCAGGCTCGCAAGCGCAAAGCGGTACGCCACCGAAACCTCGGGCGGGACCTTGCCCAGCTGGTAGGTGATGGCGAGCCAGGTCGAGCCCCAGATCAGGATCGGCGTGAGGTAGAGGCCAAGGTTGTCCATAGTGTGGGACGCAGGCGCGCCGTGTCGATGGAGCCAGACGTCATGAGCCGCAGGCCTCGCAATGAGGTGGGGGCACGTCGCGCTGCGTCTGGTTCACCGCCTCCAACCGCTCGCGCCGCGCGGCAAGGCAACGGGGGCAGGCGGAGAACTGCTCCAGGGCCCACGTGTCGGCGAAGACCCGGCCGCGCCCCAGCGCGAGGGCCGCCCGCTGAGCCGCCTCGAGCGTTGCAAGGGTCGGCGCGACAAACTCACCCGATTCACGGAGCCGCTCCATCGCGCCGTTTCCGGCGCGGGTCGGTATGAGCGTCACCGCCCCCGCGCCGCACGCAAACGCGAACTCGGCCGATTTCACGGCCCAGGCCAGAGCCGACTCTTCGTCAAGGAAAGGCGGGTTTACCAGGATGAACGCGCGCAGCGCGATCCGCTCGGCCGCGAGGAATTCGGCGGCCCGCGCGAACTGCGCAAGGTCGAACTTCTTGTTCAGCTTCTCCAGCACCTCTGGGTGCGCGGTTTCGAGTCCCAGGGCGACCTCGAGCGTTCCGGACAGCAGGTCGCGCAGCACTCGGGCGCGATCGCCGACGAGAAGGGGGTGCGACTCCACGACCAGGTGGCGTGCGAAGGCGACCTTCCGGGCGATCGGCGCATAATCGGCAGGCGGGATCGCTGCCGGATCGAAGAAGCTGCCGCTGTTGTAGAGCTTCACCTGGGCCGGGAGCGGCCCCGAGTCCGACCACGCCCGGACCGCAACCTCCACCTGCCGCGGAATCGCTCCCTGCGGGACGGATCCGAGGGTGGTGTCCTTCCACAGGTCGCACATCAGGCAGCGCCACGGGCATTCGCGGTTGGTGAGTAGCACGACGCCGGAATCCACGACCTCGCCGGATGCAAGGCGCTCGCGTTCGCGGAAGACGCCGTGCGGCACATTAGCGTCGGGCGGGGGGGGCCGCGGCGGCCGCTGCGCGAGGATCCAGGCCGTGCGGCCACGCGTCGGGTACGCCGAGACCGTGCCCCTCACTGATAGATGGCGAGATACTGCCGGCGGTAGTCGGACTCCACGGGTCCCAGCCGACGGCGCAGGCCCTCGACGGGAATGGCCCCGTGCTGGAAACGGCGCTTTGTAAACACGGGCATATCGACGCCGAAGTGGGCCTTGATGCCGCGCCGGACAACCTCGCCCTTTAGGGAGTAGAGCCGGTCGACCGACATTTCGCTGAGCGCCGCGAAGGGAATGCCCTCGGCGACGGCAACGACCGCCGGCCGCATGAAGGGGCTAAAGCCCTCGAACCCGAAGCTCCGGGCGGGGGCATAGGTGCGCGTGTAGCTTCGGCTGAGTCCGCCGCTGTAGGTGAGCGAATGCTTGATCCGGCCGACCCCCCAGCCCTCCTGGTAAAGCATCAGGTTGTTCACGACGCTGCGGATCGTCAGCTCGGGATTCTCCTCAATCGGGTAGTCCTTCAGGTTCTCGTCACCGCCGTCGCCGTCCACCAGGAACCTCCACTGCGGATAACGAGCGCGGATGCCGCGGCAAAGGGCGAGCCCCATCGAAGCGCACTCGACGTCGAGAGGCTTGTAATCCTCGATGACGCGCAGGGTCTCCTCAACGCCGAGCGAAGCCGGATCCCCTTCGATGGTCTCGAGGAAGAGGCCGAGCCCGAGCCGGTCGAGAAACTCCCGCGCCTGCCGAAGATCGGGGCCGTCGCCCAGATTCAGGGTGAACGCCTTCAGCCGCGACGGATTCAGGCCGAGCTTGAGCATCACATGGTAGACCGTGAGGAAGACCGCGCCGCTATCGATGCCGCCGGAGAAGCACACGCCGATCGGCTCGTGCGGGGGCAGCTCGCCGAGCCATTTCGCCGTTTCGTCGGCCAACGCGCCAATGTAGCTCCGCCCGATCACGTCGAGATCGGTTGGGAGAGCGTTGCGCCGCGGCGTGAAGAAACGGGTGTAGCTGGGATCGGGGTCCGGGCAGCCGACGAGTTGGAGCTCGACCACGTGGTGTGCCGGCACCATCCGCGTGTAGCTGGGGTGAAACTGCCGGTCCAGCCCCTCGCTCTGCAGATGCCGGTGGATCGCGTCGATGCGGTCGGAGACAATCAGCGCGGGGCCCTCGCGGCGCTTGGCGAGGAAGTAGCGCATCGGCCGGTCGAGCGAGCGCGCCATCCGCACGCGCTTGCCCTCCCGCGCGACAAGCGCGAAAGAGCCGTCGATACCGAGGACCGAGTCGGCGGAGCCGTGCAGAACGCGCTCACGGGCCTCCTCGACGGTCATATTGCGAATGCGCTGGGCTGCCGGGTCGATGAGATCGACAAGTCGTTCGATGTAGTCGTCCATGGAAAGAGGGGATGTCGGGGACGATAACCGGTGCTGCCGAAGCGGATCACGATCCGAAAAGCGCCGGATGCCGGACCGAACCAGCAAGGCAGCTACTCGCCGCGCCGAAGGCAAGGCGAAACGACCCTCGGTCGAAGACGTGGCGGCCGTTCCTGCAACTGGCCCCGCGTCTCCCGCGATTCACCCCTGTTATATTTTGGGCCCGGTGATCGCATGTGTAGCTTACGCGGAGCCAACCCCGCCGGACGTCCCAGGCTGTTCCCTCGGAATACGGCTCGCTTCGGCGGACACAATGTATCCGAATCTTACATACCCAAATAGGTCTGCGTCCAAAACGCGAGCACAGGGTTGCTTCCGTGAGATGCGGCCACACCGTCGAAAAATGACAATTGTGGAGTCGTGTTCGATCCACTAGCGAGTGGGTATGTCCAAGCGCCTGATTTGGCTAAGCGGCATTTGTCTGGCGGCCATCGTCGCCGTGGGCGCCTTCAGGGTCCTCCTGGCTTCGAGAGCGTCGGCGTCGTTCACGCGCCTGATGAATCGCGGCAACGGCATGCTGGAGAAGGGCGATGCGTCCGGAGCGATTGATGTGTATGCGCGGGCGCTGCGGCTTTCGCCGGAGAGCACCGACGTCCGGCTGAACCTGGCGAATGCCTATCTCTTGGCCGACCGGCCGGAGGAGGCGGTGCCGATGTGCCGGCAGTCACTCGAGTTCGATCCCAACAGCGCCGCGGCGTATTTCCTGCTGGGCTGCGCGCTCCTGCGGCAAAACCAACCCGAGTCGGCCGCACAGGCGTTCCAGCAATCCTGGAAGATCGAGCCTGGAGTGCCGGCGCTCGACTTCCAGATGGGGATGGCGCAGGGGGCGCTCGGGCAGATCCCCGACGCGGTCCGTGACTTTGAGAACGTGATCCGAGCCGTGCCCGACCATCCCTCGGCCCATTACCAGCTGAGCCTGCTCTACAAGCGAGCCGGCCGGACTGACGATTCGGCGCACGAGTTGGAGGTTCATCAGCAAATCCTGGGCCGTTCGCCCCGCCCGCCCACCACCGTGGCCGCGCTGGAGCGCTGCAAGTACACCCAACCGCTGGCGCCGTTTGTCCTGGGCCAGCCCGACTCTGTCGGCATTGCGGTTCGTTTTACGGAGGATACCGCCGCGGCGTTGGGTGCGCTCGCTACAAGCTGCCGCGGTCCGCTGGCCGTCATCGATTATGACCATGACGGTCGCCCGAGCATCTTCGCGCAGGAGAAGGACAAGGGATTCCTCCTGCTGGATGACCGCAGCGGCCATTTCACCGCGCTCGGCCGGCCGCTGCGCACGCCCGCAGGAGCCCGGTACCGCGTCGCCCTGGTCGGAGACCTGGACAATGGCGGCTTCGACGACGTGGTGGTTCTCGGCGAACAGGACTCGCGCGTGTTGAAGCTCTACGAGCATGGCAGGATGCGCGATGCGACCCGCGCGGCGGGCCTCGAGGGAGTCAAGGCGAGTAGCGGACTACTGGCCGACCTCGATTTTACCGGGAACCTGGATCTTGTGGTTGTGCAGCCGGGCGGCGCGGGCCTGGGTCTTTACCGAAACCTGGGCAATTTCTTCTTTGACGGCAGCTGGAGCGACTCCGGCCTCCCGAGGGCGTTTCCCGGCGCCGCGCAGGTGATGACGCTCGACTGGAACAACGAGGGCCTTCCGGGAATGTTCATTGCCCGCGCGGGAGCCGCGCCCGCCTACTTCGCGAAGAAGCATGCTGCCGCGTTCACGACAAGCGACCTGACGCAAGGGTGGGCCGCCGGGTCGGTGATGGTTGTGGGCGATCTTGACAACGACCTGCGCGCGGAGGCGGTGATCGCGACGGCCACGACGCTCGAAATCGTTCGTCACGACCCAAGTCGCAACGCAAGCCTCCCGCTGAACGGCTTTCAGGTTTCCGGCCTATTGCTCGCCGATTACGACAATGACGGATGGCTCGACATCTTCGCCTACGGCAGCACTGGCGTGCGGGTCTGGCGCAATGCAGGCCATGCGGGCTTCACCGATGTGACGGAGAAGCTGGGACTGGACGGGGTCGGACCGGTTGACGGAATGGTCGCCGCCGATTTTGACGGTGACGGCGATACCGACCTGGTGACGTGCTCGGACGCCGGGCTGCGCTATTGGCGCAATGATGGCGGCAATCGGAACCTCGAGCTGAAGCTGCGCCTTGCGGGCAACCGCTCGAACACCTCGTCACTGGGGGTCCGCGTCGAGGTGATGGCGGGCGACTGGCGCACCAGCCGCACGGTAAGGCAGATTCCCCTGGAGATCGGCGTCGGGCAGCACCGGCAGCTCGACGCGCTCAAGGTGCACTGGTTCGACCTCTCCACGACCCAGGTCGACGTCCCCGTAAGCCGGGACGTGTATAAGGTGACCGAGCCGACGCTACCGAGCGGCTCCTGCCCCTACCTGTACGCGTGGGATGGGCGTGGGTTCGCGTTCGTGACGGACATTCTCGGCGCCTCCCCGCTCGGCCTTCCGCAGAGCGAGAAGCGCTATGTGTCGGCCGATGCCGAGGAGCTGCTGGCGCTCGGCGACGAAACGAAGTTCCCGCCGCGGAACGGCGTCTATGAGATCCGGATCACGGACGAGCTGCGCGAGGCGCTCTACCTGGACGAAGCCCATCTCATTGCCGTCGACCATCCGCGCGGCACCATCGTTTGCCCGACTAGCAAGATGCGCGCCGCACCGCCGTTCCCGCCCCACGAGCTCCAGACCCTCCGCCCACTCGCGACGCCTCGGCGTGCCGTGCGCAGCGACGGTCTCGACGTGACGGCGGCGCTGGCCCGCGTCGACGGCCAGATGGTCTCCCCGGTGCGGCTGCGTCGGCCGCAGCTGCGCGGGTTGGCCGAGCCGTTCTGGGTCACGCTCGACTTCGGCCCGCTGGCGGTGGAGCGCCCGCTCGTGCTCGCGCTGACCGGCTGGATCCATTTCGGCGGCGGAATGGCGAACATTGCCGGGTCGCTCGACCCGACGCTTCCGTTCCCATTCCCCGTGCTCGACGCGGAGCTTGCGGACGGGACGTGGCGCAGGGTGGACGTGGATGTCGGAACGCCCGCTGGCAAGACCAAGACCATCCTCGTTGACCTGGAGAACAAGCTGCCCGCCGGGGCGCTGCGGCTGCGCCTGTCCACGGCATACGAAATCTACTGGGATTGCGCGCTGCTGTGCGAGAAATCCGGGGAGGGGGACACGCGCGCCTACGACCTCATGCCCGAGCGCGCCGATCTGCACTGGCACGGATACAGCCGTTACGCCGACCTGCCGCCATCGCTTCCCCTGACGCCGGTTCACGAGGAGGTTTCGCCGACCCCGCCGTGGGACCGAACGCCGGCCGGCTGGTTCACCCGGTACGGCGCGGTGGTGGATCTCGTGTCGAAGTGCGACGATCGGCTGGTGCTGCTCGCCGGCGGCGATGAACTGGCGCTGGCATTTGACGCTGCGCGGCTGCCGCCGCCGGCGCCGGGCATGGCGCGCGACTTCTTCCTTCACGTGGTCGGATGGGACAAGGATGCTGATTTTCACGTGGGGCGGGGCTGGGAGCTCGGGCCGCTGCCCTTCCGGGGGATGGACGACCAATCCTACGGCCACGAGCCAAGGCCCGGCCGGATCGACGACTCCTGGATCAAGGATTACAACACCCGCTGGGTCGGCCCGGTCGTGGTAAGCCCGGGAGACCGGGCCCGCCAAACTCCCTGAAACGCCATGTGGGTCGCGGCACCTCTCCCTGGGTTCGGACGAGTGCGGCATGCGTTTCGCCCCGGCGCGGTGCTGGCTGCCGCGCTGGCGATGCTGGCCGTGGGCGGCTTTGGGGCAAGCGCCGCAGCCGATCCGGCCCCGGCCGCCGGCGGCATCGAGGAGCAGCCGCTCGCCCTACGACCCGGCCCGCGCGGCAAGACCCTTTTCACGGTGATCCCGCCCGAGGAAAGCGGCCTGCAGGTGGAGAACAAGTACGACGACCCGGAAATTTGGGGTCGGTTGTCGCGTGAATTTGAAATCGGGGCGGTCGGCACCGGCATTGCGATCGGCGACTACGATGGCGACGGCCGGCCCGACGTGTTTGTCGTGAGCAAGACAGGGAGCTGCCGCCTCTTTCGCAACCTCGGCAATTGGAAGTTTGAGGACGTCACGGAGAAGGCCGGAGTCGGCGACCACGGCGCCGCGGCCCGGATCTGGAAGCAGGGCGCGACCTTCGTCGACGTGAACAACGACGGGCTGCTGGACATCTACGTTTGCCGGTTCAACGCGCCAAACCTGCTCTACATCAACCAGGGCGATGGCACGTTCAAGGAGGAGGCGCACGCGTACGGGCTCGACGTGACCGACGCCAGCGTCATGGCCTACTTCGGCGACTATGATCGCGATGGCTGGCTCGATGTCTTCATCCAGACGAATGTCCTCGATGCGGCGGCCCATCCGGAGGGTCAGCGCGACTACCTCTTCCACAACAACCGAAACGGAACATTCACCAACGTGACGGACCGCGCCGGCGTCGCCCCGGGGCCGACGCACGGGAACTCAGCCGTCTGGTGGGACTTCGATGATGACGGATGGCCGGACCTGTATGTCGCGAACGACTTCGAGGTTCCCGATGCGCTCTACCACAACAATCGCGACGGCACGTTCACGGACGTTGTCGCCCGCGTGGTGCCTCACACCCCCTACTCGTCGATGGGCTCGGACCTCGGCGACGTGACCAACGAAGGCCGGCTAGGTCTTTTGGTCACGGACATGGCGGGGACCGACCATGTGGAGGACCAACGCGCGATGGCGGAGACCCGGGCGCGGATGCGCGTCCCCGAGGAGGGCTCGAGCGAGGTCCGGCAGTTCCCGTTCAACGCCCTGTATCTGAACACGGGGACCGGCCGATGCCTCGAGGCCGCGCAGCTCGCCGGACTCGCCGCGACCGACTGGACCTGGGCGCCGATCTGGGAGGATTTCGACAACGACGGACGAGTCGACCTGTTCGCCACGAATGGGATGTTTCGCGAAATCCACAACCAGGACCTGATCGCGCGCCGGGGCATGGCAGCCAGCAAGCTTGAAGGCGAACAGGTCGTGCGGAACAGCCCGGTATTCGCCGAGACGCACTTCGCCTTCCGCAACCTGGGCGATCTGCGCTTCGAGAACGTCTCGAGCGCCTGGGGACTGGACCAGAAGGGCGTGAGCTTCGGGGCGGCGATCGGCGACCTCAACAATGACGGCAACTTGGACCTGGTGTACACCAATTATCAGGGTGGGGTGACGTTGCTGCGCAACGACAGCGACACCGGGCACCGCATCACCTGCGCGCTGCGCGGCACGCGCTCCAACCGCTTTGGCGTCGGGGCGAAGGTGACCCTTGAAAGCGCCGCGGGCGTCCAGGTTCGGGTGCTGACGCTCGGGCGCGGGTTCATGTCGAGCAGCGATCCCATCGTCCATTTCGGCCTGGGCGAGGATGCGGTTGTCCGGAAGCTCACGGTGTCGTGGCCAAGCGGCGCGTTGCAGACGTTTGAGAACCTTCCCGCGGACCGGCGATTCACGATCACGGAACCCTCGGCGCAGGCCGAGGCACCGGCGCCGCCGCCGACCCGGCCGGAGCCCCAGTTCATTGAAACCAGCCAGGCCGTCCACCTCTCATGGACAGCGCCCGAGGAAGCCTACGACGAATTCCTCGACCAGCGACTGCTCCCGATGGGGTTCAATCGCCGCGGACCGGCGATCGCGGTGGGCGACCTCGACGGCAGCGGCCGGGACGGCGTGTGCATCGGGGGAACGACGCGTGAGGCCCGGCGGGTTCTCCTGCCGCAGGGCGCGCAGGCATGGGTACCCGCGGCTTCGCCGGCGCTGGCCGCGCCGCCCGACGTGGATGACGGGCCGCTATTGCTCTTCGACGCCGCGGGAGAAGGCCGAGCGGACCTGCTCGTGGCGGCTGGCGGAGCGAGCCAGCCCGCGGGCGCGCCCGAGTACCAGCCGCGCCTTTTCCTGAACGACGGGCACGGGCAATTTCGCCCGGCCCCGGAGGGCACGCTCCCGCCGCTGTCCATCAGCGCCGGCGCCGTTTGCGCGGCCGACTTCGACCACCGCGGGCGGCTCGGCCTGTTCATCGGGGGGCGGGTCTCGCCCGGGCTCTATCCGACGGCGCCGCAGAGCGTGCTGCTGGCAAATCGCGGGGGAAAATTCGTGGACGTCACCGATGCCGTGGCGCCGATGCTGCGCCACATCGGCATGGTCACGGCGGCGCTCTGGAGCGACGTCGACGGCGACGGGTGGCCGGACCTCCTGCTGACGCTCGAGTGGGGCGGTGTGAAGTATCTCCACAATGACGGCGGGACGAAGTTCGAGGATTGGTCAGAAAAGGTGGGCTTTGCGTCGGCGGGAACGGGATGGTGGCGGTCAATCGCGACGGCGGACTTCAACGGCGATGGACGCCCCGACTACGTGGTGGGAAACGTGGGCCTGAACACTCCCTACCGCGCCGATCCCGAGCATCCCGCGTTGCTTTTCTCCGGTGATTTTGCGGGTCGCGGCTCCAACGAGCTGGTCGAGGCGTACTACGAGGACGGCCGGCTCTATCCGCGGCGCAGCCGCTCGGACCTGGGCGCCGCGATCCCCTCCGTCCTCAAGCGCTACCGATGGAACAACGACTACGCCCGCGCGACGCTCCCGGAGATCCTGGGGGACGAGAAGCTGACCGCGGCCACGCGCCTGGCGGCCACAGAGCTGCGCAGCGGGGTGTTCCTAAGCCAGCCGGACGGCCGGTATCGTTTCGAGCCCCTGCCGCGCATCGCACAGGTCTCCCCGGCCAACGGCCTCGTGGCCGGCGATTTTTGCGGCGACGGGCATGCCGATATCTACGTCGTCCAGAACTCCTACGCGCCCGCGCCGGCTATCGGCCGATTTGACGGCGGCTTGAGCCAGCTGCTTCGGGGAGATGGCCACGGGCATTTCGTTGCGGTGCCGCCGAGCGAAAGCGGGCTGGTGGTGCCCGGAGACGCCAAGGCGCTTGCGGTCCTTGACCTCAGCGGCAGCGGCTGGCCGGGCTTCCTTGTCTCGCGCAGCGGAGAAGCGACGCTCGCGTTTCAGAACCGGGGTGTTTCGGGGCGGCATTCCTCTCGCATGGTCCTGCAGGGTAGGCCTGGCAACCCGCAGGCCCTGGGCGCGCGCGTCACGGTGAAGTATGCCGACGGCGCGACTGCATTCGGGGAGGTCTGCGCCGGCTCGGGCTACTACAGCCAGTCGACCGCCGCGCTGTTCTTCGGCTACACGGATCAAAATCCACTGCGACACGTGCGCGTCCGGTGGCCTTCCGGCACGACGACTAATCTCGATCTTGGAGAAGAGATTCCCACGACTCTCCGGCTGATCGCGCCGGAGCATTGAGCGGGGCGCTCTTGGCGACCTCGGTCCGAGACCGCGCCGACCCCGTCCGCTCGAGGCCCGGGTCCCCGGAAAGCCGAGGTGCTCGATCGCAGGCGGTTCACCCGAGGTTCCTCGGCCCGGGCATTGAAGAGCGGATCGAGTGCTTACCGAGAGCTTCGCGCACTACCACGGATGACGGGTGAACGTGCGGTGAACCCCTGACGCGGAATTGCGGCTGGCGGCTTCGCGTCGCTCGCGTTTGCGGCAAATATCGAGCGACCATTCACCCCCAAATTGCGACAATTCGCCACGTTTGGCTGGAGGTTTTTGCGCCCGACCGGCAACAGGTGAACAGGATGTCCTGCATTGTAGACCGGAGTTCCGGGTCGAGTGATGCTGAGCAAGCAGCGACAGACACTTCAGGGGCGGGGGCATCAGCCTGGCTACTGAACAATATAAGGCGACCGGCCGTGCGCGGACTCGCCTTTGTTGCCCGGTGCAGCGGATCGCAATCTTCACATTCATGAAACCTACGAAAGAGGATGGCGGATTCAAAGCTTACGGACGCCTCGTGCTGCTGCTGCTGCTCGCGCTGACACTGGCGGCATGCAAGCCAAAGTCGTACGAGCCGGCGGCCGAAGCACCACGGCCACCCTCCTTCTCCGTTACCCCTCCGATTCCCGCGGGCCCCAACGACCTGTTTGAGGATGCCACCGCCAAGGCGCGGATTGATTTCGTCCAGCAGTTTTGTGACGACCATATCGCCAACATCATCGAGTCCAATGGTTCAGGCGTCGCGGTCTTCGATTACGACAACGACGGCTACATGGACATCTTCATCGCCAATCCCGGCCCGCTCGCAGGGGTGACCCATGAGAAGCCGGGGACCGAGCGCCAGCCCTGCCGCCTCTATCACAACAACCACGACGGGACGTTCACGGACGTGACCGAGAAGGCGGGGCTCGGCGGCGCGGGCTACGCGGTTGCGGCCGCCGCGGCCGACTACGACGGGGATGGGTTTACGGACCTCTATGTCGTCTGCATCGGCAAGAGCATCCTCTACCACAACAACGGCGACGGCACGTTCACCGACGTGACCGACAAGGCCGGAGTGGGCAACGTGGGAGGAACGGGGATCGGCGCCACATGGCTGGATGTCAACCACAGCGGCCATTTGGACCTTTACGTGGGCAACTACCTCAAATTCGACCCGGATTATCATCTGTATTACAACCCGACCAGCTATCCCGGTCCCTTGGCCTATAAACCGCAGCGGGACATGCTCTATATCAACAATGGCGACGGAACCTTCACCAACGCCAGTGAGTCGGCGGGCATCTGGGCCCTCCCTCCTCATCGGACCATGTCCGTGCACGCGTTGGATTACAACCGGGACGGCCATGAGGACCTCTATATCTGCAACGACGCGACCCCGAACATGCTGCTCATCAACGACGGCCACGGGCATTTTCGCGACGAAGCCGTAAAGCGGGGCGTTGCGTTCAACGCCCTGGGCGAGGCGGCCGGCTCGATGACCGCAGCGATCGGCGACTGCAACGGCGATGGAATCCCCGACATGCTGGTCTCGCGCCTGGGATATGGCTCACTGTATATGGGCTCGGCCGAGGGCGATTGCGTCGATCGGATGATGGCTTCCGGGCTCGGCACGTTGACGGCGCAATATGTCGGTTGGGGAACCAACTTCATTGATTTCGACAACGCCGGGAAGCTGGACGCCTTCATCGCCAACGGTGATGCCTTCCGGATGGTGGGCTGGCAAAGCCTGCTGCTGGAGAACGATGGCCAAGGCAATTTCCACAATGCCGTGGGTAAGGGCGGCGCCTATTTCCGGACGCCGGTGCGGGCGCGCTCAAGCGTCGCCTTGGATTACGACAACGACGGCAAGATGGACTTGCTGGTGGGCCTGATGGGGGATCGGCCCGTCCTTCTTCACAACCGCGACAGCTCCGGCAACCACTGGATCACGCTGTCGCTCCGCGGAACCAAGAGCAACCCGGCCGGCTGGGGATCGTGGATCGAGCTGACGGCGGGCGGGAAGACCTACCTTCAGGAATGCCGCTGCCCCTCCGCCTTCCTGAGCCAGGGCGATCCGCGGGTCCATTTCGGGCTCGGCCAGGCGCCGATCGTGCAGCGGATCCAAATCAAGTGGCCCAGCGGAACGGTCCAGACGATGACCGACGTCCGGGTGGATCAGATCCTCAAGGTTACCGAACCGCGATCCTGATATGAACCTACGCGCGAGCATGTGTTTAGGAGCGGCGTCAATCCTGCTGGCCGGCTGCCACCCGTCGGCGCCCGATGGCTCCTTGGTCGTGGCGCAAACCCCCGTCGGCGTCCCGCCCCCCCCGGCCGCCACGGTGCTGGATGTCCGGTATCCTCCGGGAAGCCGGGTGGTCCTGTTGGTTCCTCCGTTTCGCACGGACAGCGTTCGCGAGCTTTCCCGCGGACTTGTCGCCGCCGGTGATCCCTGCGTCTCATGGGACGGCCGCTGGGTCTACTTCGACGGCAAGAGCTCCGACGATGCCGACTGGCAGATCTACAAGGTCAATGCGGGTGGCGGCCGGCCCGAGCGCGTGACCCGGATGCCGGGCGGCGCGATGGACCCCGCTCTCGCGGCCCACGGAGAGCTGGTCTTCAGCTCGCCCGTTCCCAAGGCGGGCCGCCTGTGGACCGCCCCAGAGCCGGCCGCACTTTACCGGCAGATGCCGGACCAGGAACCCGCCAGACTGACGTTCTTCGGGGACAGCGCCGTCGGCGCCACCGTCCTGCGGGATGGACGGGTTCTCTTCGTGAGCGCCGAGCCCCGTGACGACCACAACGCGCATCGGCACCTGTGCCTCTTCACGATCAACAACGACGGAACCGAGATGACCGCATATGCCTGCCAGGAGGACGGGGTGGACTTTATTCAGCGCCCGCGCGAGCTCGCAGACGGCCGGATAGCCTTCCTGGCTGCACGCACGGAGGAACTGGGGCCCATGGGACGCGTGGAATGCGTGAGGCCGGCCGCTCCCTTCGCCACGCGAAGCAGCCTGTTCGCCTTCCGCAGCGCGGGTTGCCGCTCGGTGGAGCCGACGGCGGGAGGCGACGTGCTGGCCTGCGTCGAAACGAGCGGTTGGGTCGGGCGCTCGATGACGCCCATCGCGGCGATCTATCGCGTTGCCGCGGACGCCGCAGCAATCGGCGCTCCGCTCTTCAACGACCCGCTGTGGAACAGCATCGAGGCCACCCTCGTTGCGGCGCGGGATGAGCCTGCCGGACACACCTCCGCGGTGGTGCCGGGGGCGCCCTACGGCACGCTGCTGTGCCTCGATGTCAACTACAGCAGCGAACCCGCCACGGGCCCGAGTCCGGCTCCCGCCACCAAACTCCGGGTATTTGCGAGTGTGGGTCCCGGACAGCAGCGCACCCTGGGGGAGGTGCCGGTGGCCTCCGACGGTTCCGTGATCGTTCAGCTTCCGGTCGACGTGCCCCTGGGTCTCGACACTCTCGACGCCCAGGGGCATGTGCTCCGGCATCAGCCGGCGTCGTTCTGGCTGCGCCCCGGGGAGAATCGGGCGTGCATCGGCTGCCACGAGCCGCGCAACCACGCCCCCCGAAATGCTCGTCCGCTGGCAACGACGCAAAAGCCGGCGCATCTGGGCCTCACCGACCCAACGACTGTCCCATGAAGCTGAAACCATTCATACTGGTCACGACGCCCCTCATACTGGCGGGGGTGGGGGCCGCAACGGGCGTGAGTGTCCACGAACGCCGGATGTCGGGCTTGCCCCAACTCGGCTATGTCTCCTGCATCCATTGTCACCAACGTGGCTTGGACACGCTGCCATGGGCGAAGCCCCGTCCGCACCATGATGCTCCGGGGGGGATCGCGGTTTCCCCCGACGGGAAAACGCTATTCATCGCCTTGGATGACAGGGACGAGGTGGCGGAGGCCGATCTGGCTTCGTTTACGGTGTCCCGCAGGACGAAGGTGCCGGGCGGCCCGTTCGGGTTGGCGCTGGACGCGGTGGGCAAGCGGTTGTTCGTGGCCTGCCGGAACCACGACCGGGTCGCGGTGCTCGACACGCTCGATCTCAAAGAGCAAGCCAGCATTGACGTGGGCATTCGCCCGACCGACATTGCGTACTGCAAGACTGCGGAAGGGGAGCGGCTGATTGTCCCCAACTCCGGCAGCGACGACATCTCCGTGCTCTCGGTCTCGCCGCTGCTTGAGTTAACTCGGTCGGCGGCGGGTCGCGAGCCGTATGCTGTAGCGGTGTCCGGCGACGGTAGGCGCGTGTGCATCGCCAACCGAATGGCGGTCCACGACCAGATCCTCAGTCAGCCTTACTCCGAGGTGACGGTGATCGACCCGGCCAGTGGACACATCCTCGCCCGGGAGGCACTCCAATCGGCGCATCTGGCGGAGGGCATCACGGACGTGCCCACGCGGGGGTGGACGCTCAATTCCGTGGTGAGGGTGAGCAACCTGGTGCCGATCACACAGGTGAAGGACGGGTGGGTCATGTCCAGCGGAGTGGCCATCGCCCGGGGTAATGGCGAGGTGACTCAAGTTCCTTTGGATGAGGCGAATGCCTACTTTCCTGATCCCTCGGGCGTCGTGGCCAGCCCCGACGGCAAGCGGGCATACGTGGCGTCAGCGGGCTCCGACGTGGTGACGGTCATCGACCTCGACAAGTTGGCGGCTTGGCTCGCCCAGGCCGATGAAGCGGAGCGCGGCGGCGCAATGGTCAACATGGCGCTCTCCTACCGGTACGTGGTAGCCCGGATCCCGACCGGCTGCGATCCCCAGCATCTGGCGCTTTCCCCCGACGGCAGCCGGCTGTTCGTGGCCGAAAGACTCGAGGACCGGGTGCTCGTTGTGGACACGGCGAGCCTCAAGCCGGTGGGCCGGATCGTGCTGGGCGACGGCGGGCTCGACGACCCCATCCGGCTCGGCGAGCGCGTCTTCACGCGTGCGCGTTACACGTTTCAAGGGCAATTCTCCTGCCGCTCGTGCCACCCGGATGGACATGTGGACGGGCTCTCCTATGATTTCGACGGTGCCGGGGTTGGCGATAACCTATTGGCCAACCGGAGCCTTTGCGGCGTGGCGGGCACCGAACCGTTCAAGTGGAACGGGAAGAACCCCACGTTGCAGTACCAGGACGGCCCGCGGTTTGCGCGGGTGCTGATGCGCACCGACGAGATCCCTCAGCCGCAACTGGACCAGCTGGCGACGTACATCAAGCACCTCCCGCCGACCCGCACGATCCCGTGGAGCCGGGTAGGGCAGCCGCTCACGCCCGCCGAGGAACGCGGGCGAAAGCTCTTTTTCGCAACGAAGCGCACCGACGGGACTCCGATTCCCCGTGCGCTTCAGTGCCAGACCTGCCATCGGCCCCCGCTGTACACGGACCGGCTGCTCACCTCGGTGGGCACGAAAGGATCCCAAGACACATCGGGCGTGTTCGACACGCCGCACCTGATTGGGGTCGGCGCCATGGCCCCCTATCTGCACGACGGCCGGGCGAAGACCTTGGAAGAGATTTGGACCATCTACCAGACGGACGACAAGCACGGCGTCAGCAGCTACTGGTCCAAGCTGCAGCTCAATGACCTGGTCGAGTATCTGAAGACCCTTTAGCAACCTCCATGAAAACCCAACCCAGCTCCCCGTTTGCGGCCCTCTTTGGCCTGGTGTTCGTGCTGTCGCACGCCCCGGGCATGAATGCCTCCGCGGCGCTTCCCGAGACGGCCCCCCTGCCGATCCCCGTCGTCGCGCGGTTTGAGAACTTCACCGAGAAGGACGGCCTTCCGGCCCACAAGATCCACTGCGTCCTGAAGGCGGGCGACGGCCGGTTGTGGCTTGGCACCACGAACGGCCTTTGCGTCCGGCAGGACAACGGCACATTCCGCCGCTTCGGGATCGAGGACGGGCTGAGCCATTTGACGGTGCTCGGCATCGCGGAGGACCCCGCGACGGGCGACCTGTGGATCGCGACGATGCAGGGGCTTTCGCGATTGAGCGGCGGGAAGTTCACGGCCTTCACGCAGACCAACAGCGGCCTTCCGAACAACGTCGTCTACGGGGTGGCCGTCGCCGAGGGAACGGTTTGGGCCGCGACCGCCGCCGGAACCGGTGCCTACGACATCAAGACCAAGGCCTGGAAGCCCTACGACCAGACCAACACGGTCATGAACGAGCCCTGGTGCTATGGGATCGCACCCGGCCGCGGAGTCATTTATCTCGGCATCTGGGCCGGCGGCATCGTGGAGCACGACCCCCGGCTCGGCACCTTCAAGGCCTATCGCGACCCCGACGGCGAGTTTCACATTGCGCTGACGGCCGACAGCGGGCCGATCGTGGACGTCACCTCCGGGGTCGCGTACGACGCGGGCGTGCTCTGGCAGGCCTCCTACTTCGGGCTCGCTCGCTACGACACACAGGAGGCAACGTGGCGCACGTGGGTCCAGGACAAGACGCCCCTGGTCTCCAATTTCATCAACAGCGTCTTCGCCCACGGCCGGATCGCCTGGGCCTCAACGGACCAGGGGGTGTCGGTCACCAACGGCGACACTTGGGTCAACTACCAGGTCGGCAAGGACGGCAAGGGTGTCGTCCACATATGCCGTCCGGGTCAGCCGCCAGAGACCCGAACGATGGCGACGGCACTTTCCGACGGCTTCGTCATGGCGGTGTGGGCGGACGATCACGAGGCGTGGTTCGCCACGTCGAACGGGCTGAGCCACGGCCTCTTCTCTTCGCCTGCCGACCAGGCGGCGCTCACATCGAACCCCTAGGTGCACTCATGAATGCCTCTCCGTTCTACCTGATTGCGGTTTTCGCGGCCGCTTCCGCCGCCGCCGCGCCTGCAACTGACGGCCCCGGCGCCTGCGCGGCCGGTGGCTCCGACTCGCCGATGGTCGCCGCCGCGCAGCCGGCCCAGGCGCCGGTCGGTGCGGCGTCCGCGCCGTCCCGCTTTATCCATTCCACGCCGGGGGAGGAGTACCCGCCCTACGGCGAGCTGCCCAAGGAACTGTGGCCCTTCTCCAACGTTGAGCCTTACTTCAGGTACTTCGTCACGCGCATGCCTTTCCGCGGTCCCGGCCGCGATTACCCTGCGCCGACGGACCTGAAGTCGCTGCCCATCGGCCTCGTGGACGCCCCCAGGGGCGGAGCGAACTGGGAGAGGAGCGTGCGGACGCGGGAGGGAATTGTCCTGGCGATCGAGGAGGCGAACCGGGAACGCCGCCCCGGCGATCTCCCCTTCGACCTGATCGAGCACGAGGGCATCGCGCAGTGGGGCGGCGCAGCCAACCTCGCGGCGCAGCTCGCCGACGAGAAGGTCCTCGGCTACCTGGGCACGATCGACGGCACGGACGCGCACGTCGCCCTGCGCGTCACCCTCAAGACGGAAATCGTCATGGTCAACACATCGGACCCCGACCAGACCCTTACGGAGACGCAGATCCCCTGGCTCATCCGGGTCATGCCCGACCACCGGCAGGAGGAGGGGAGGCTCGTCGAACTGATGGTGCGAAAGCTCGGGTGCACGCGGATCGCCGTGCTGCGCACCGGGGACAGGTTCGCCCGCGTCGGGGCCCACCAGTTCATGGACTTTGCGCGCCGGCTGGGCTGTCCCGCGGTCCAGGAGCTGCTCTTCACCCCGGGTGCGACCAACATCCCTTACCAGATCGGGGCGATCAAGGAGTCGCAGCCGGACGCCATCTTCCTCATGGGTGAACCGGCCGACATCGGCCGCTTCGCCAAGCAGCTCCGCCAGGCGGGGATCACGGCCCGCTTCTTTGGCACGGACCTCATGATGGAGGACGCCTTCCTGAAGAATGCCGGCGACGCCGCGGAGGGAACGACGTTCACCTTTTATTTTGACCCCGCGCGCCAGGATCCGCTATGGACCGGCTTCGTGGCCCGTTACGAGCAGCGCTGGGGCCACGAGCCCGACGCCTATGCCGGCTTCGCCTACGACGGGGCCCAGATCATGCTCCACGCCATGCAGCTCGCGGGGCCCAACCGGTGGCGCATCCGGGACGAGGTGTACGACCTGGACTATTACCAGGGCGTCACCGGCTGGATGAGGTTCGACGGCACGGGATCCAACACGGCGCCCGTGCGCGTCGTACGCTACGAGCACGGCCAACGCGTCTTCGAGCCCCAGGCCGAGTTCGTGCCTCCCGCGTTCGGCGGAACGGTGGCCCATGCCCCATGAACACACGCAGCCTCGGCGCTGCGGCGCATGGGCGCCGGGGACCCGGGGATCGTGAATCGAAAACGCCCGAGCGCCCGGCTGCGTGTGGGTGCATGGCTGCTCCTGGCGCCGCTCGCATGCCTCGCCGGGCCACACGAGCTTAAGCTGGGAATCGTCGCGCCGCCCGGGGAGGAGGATTCGGCCAGCCTCCTGCTCGGGGCGCGCGTGGCCGTCGCCGAATCGAACGAAGCCGCGCCGGGGACGGTCACGCTCGAGGTGCGCGGCGAGGCCGGCCAATGGGGATCTGCCGGCAACGATGCGGTTATCCTGGTTACCGAGCGCCACGTCGATGCGATCATCGCACCGTCCGACGGGGCCACGAACCACCTCATTCTCCAGGTTTCCGGCCGCACGCAGGTGCCGGTGGCCAGCCTTTGCTCCGATTCGTCGGTCACGGACGCCGGAGTCCCTTGGGCCATACGCGTGGTTCCGCGAACCGATCAGGAAGCCGAGGCCCTGTTCGTCGCGGCACGGCGGCCGGATCGCTCTGCGCCCCATTGGTGGGCGGTGGTCCCGACGGGACGCGCGGGACGTGCGGTCCGCCGCGACCTCGAGAGGGCCGCCCGCTCAACCTCGACCCGGTTGGACCAGTTTGTGGAGGGCGGAGAACCGAAGACTGACGTGGCCTCGTTGGCTCACGGAATCGCCGCAGCCGCTCCGGACGGCGTGCTGCTTTGGCTGGCGCCTTCGCAGGCCGGAACGGTTGCCTCGGCCCTGCGGTCCGCGGGCTACGGAGGCCGCCTGGCCGGCCCCAGCACGCTAGATTCTCCGGATTTCGTCGCTGCCGCGGGCTCGGCAGCGACCGGAGTACTGGCAACAGGGTTTCGCGCAGACGCCGTTTCCCGCGACCGGGCGGACGAATTCGAAGCGCAATACAGGCGGAGACATGGCGCCAAGCCGGACTCTAGCGCGGCGATGGCGTATGACGCTGCGCGAGTGCTGATTGAAACTCTTCGGCGTGCGGACAGCCGCGGCGGCTACAGCCAGTTTCCCCTTGTGCTTCCAATCGCGGGCGCGACCGGCATGCTCCATTTCGACCGTTCCGGCAACCGAACGGACGCGCTGCAGGCGCTGTCCTTTCAGGAAGGCCGGTTCGCTCCCCTTTCCCCCACCGACCCATGACCACGAAGGCCCGAAGGCGGATCGCTCTGCCGACCGCATTGTCTCTTGTCGCCCTGCTGATTGTCGTCGCCCTGTCAAGCAGGGGAGCCGGATCGAACTCGGCGGCGGGATCCGGCGAAGCCCCGGCGATGCCCCCGCCGTCCAACGGAGCCATCAGCCCAAAGGACGAGGCCGACTCCCTGCACTTCGTTATCGCGACGGATAGGGAGTTGTACTGCCGAGAGTACCTCGCGCACCAAACAGGGAGCGAATCGTCACCGAACGCCGCAGCCGGCACGAAGCCGGGTGAATCATGGCCTTTGCCGTCCGAGATGCTTCGGCGCGCTGCCGAGTCGATTCAGAACAAAGGGGCCGAGTTCAGTTATGCCCTGCGTTCCCTTCATCCGGTCGATCCTCGTGACGGACCCCAGACCGAACTGGAGCAACGTGGGCTGGCTTTTGTCACCAGCCATCCCGGCCAGAACTACTATGGCCAGGAGATGCTGGGTGGTCGGCGGTACTTTACCGCCGTCTTTCCGGACATCCCGGCGGTCACTGTCCGCGTTGACAGCCAAGATCGAGGATTGGCATCGATCGCCCTGAGCCAGCAAACCGGAGAGGTCACAGGTGCCGTAGTGGTCCGCGTCCCCCTCGAATTCTGACGCCCTAGCAGCCTCGCGGGGACCGCCCAATCGCAAGGTCCATGCCATGGACAATTGGCAGGTACCGGTGAGTCGTGGGGGCTTCCCGGATGGTGATTCCGGCCAGAGCTCAATTCTAACCTGTGTTAGAAAATGCATCTCATGCCTATAGAAATTGGAACCTCCTCGATTCAGTTAGCTAGTCACCAAGAAATCCTAGATATTCAACAGTAACGATTTACCATTAAAAGTTCCTAGCCGTGCCGACGGATTTACTGCGACTTGGGTGGCTTTCGTGATTTGCCTCGTGACTCTCCTCCCGACGGTGAGCGTTCGAGGAGTCGAACCAGAGGGAATTAGTGAGCGCCATGCGAAGCACCAGCTTCGAAGCACTTAAGCAGTTGCGATCTGCCTAATTGGGCAAATAGTCCGTAGATCGACATCGTAATGATTCTTTTACTGGACTTAATAGGCTATATGTGTCTACTATATTAACCATTATGGCGCGTGTAAGTCCGATCATGTTCGGCCCGCAGGTCAAGCAACTCGTTGACCTAGGCACCCGCCTGCGCCTAGCCCGGTTGCGCCGCAAGTACACCGCAGCCACGGTCGCTGCCCGCGCCGGCATTACCCGAACCACCCTGGGGAAGATGGAGCGAGGCGTTCCCGGCACGAGCCTCGGAGCCTACGTGAGCGTGCTCCGCGCCCTAGGCCTCCACGCCGACATCGACGCAATTGCCCGCGACGATGAAATGGGACGGAGGCTCCAAGACCTCGAACTGCCCGAACCACGGTCCCGCGCGCCTAAGACCACTACGGTCCTGGCTTCGGTGCCGCCCCTAAAGCCAGATCTTCGCGAGAGGGCCCCTTGAGCCCACGCTCTACAACCCAAGCGGCAGACCGGGAACAAGTCGATGTTGTCCTCGACGCAGACCTCCTGCCGACGGCGACGCGCGTTGGCACGCTCTTCCGCGCCGCAGCCCACGGTCGATCCGTGGTTTCCTTTGCCTACGACCGGGCCTGGCTCGCGCTTCCCGGGGCGTTCCAGCTCGATCCCAACCTCCACCTGCACGATTCTGAATCCTACCCGGAGGGGGGCACCGAAGGGTTTGGCGTTTTCATGGACTCCGCTCCCGATAGATGGGGCCGAGTCCTTCTCGATCGACGCGAGGCCATCCTCGCTCGACAGGGCAACCGGCCGGAGCGGACGTTAACGGAGTGGGACTACGTCCTTGGCGTCCATGACCTTTGCCGGACCGGTGCGCTGCGTTTCCAGCGTGATAGAACCTCGCCGTTTTTGGACAACAACCAAGCGCTTGCAGCCCCTCCGGTCACATCACTAAAGGAACTTGAAGCCGCTGCCGCCGCGATGGAGGAACCCGGAGCGGCCGACAACCCTCGGTTCAGCCAATGGCTCACCTCCCTCCTCGCACCCGGGTCCTCCCTGGGGGGGGCGCGACCCAAGGCGAATTTCAGAGCGGAGGACGGCAGTCTTTGGATTGCGAAGTTCCCCAGCCGCGAGGACCGCCGGGATGTCGGAGCATGGGAGAAGCTGGTTCACGATCTCGCGCAGGAGTGCGGAATCATAGTCCCCCAAGGGAATCTGCTGGATCTCGGGAGCCGTTATCGGACCTTCAGCTGCCAGCGTTTTGACCGGACCGGCGACCGCAGGCGGTTCTTCATATCCGCCATGGCTCTCTTAGGGCGGCGGGACATGGCTTCAGCTAGCTACCTAGATCTGGCGGAGTTCATCACTTACAACGGGAGGGGAGCGCACATCGCCTCCGATCTCCGGCAGCTCTGGACGCGAATTGTCTTCAACATCCTCGTGTCGAACACGGATGATCACCTGCGCAACCATGGGTTCATCATGGAGGAGGGCGGTTGGCGTCTTGCGCCGGCGTACGATGTTAACCCGAATCCCGACAAAGCTACCCACGCCCTAGCGATCGACGCGCGCAATCCTTCCTCCGACCTCGCCCTCGCGCGAGATACCGCCCCGCATTACGAGCTCACCCCACAGGAGGCCGAGGGTATCATCGGTGAGGCTACCAAGGTCGTTGGTTCGTGGGCCGCGCGAGCCCGAGCACTAGAGATTTCCAGGTCTGAGATTGAAGGGTTGGCTCGAACCTTTAAGGTCCCCACCGCGTGATCCGCGACGGATGTTGAGCCTTGGGATGAGGACGCGAAAAAGTGCCATTACGTTAATGGGCTATGCGCTTGACGTAACCTGCGCTATGCGCCCGAAAGCTTCGGCTGGTTGCGCCGCAGCACACCAGCCAGTTGTAAAATCAGATTCGCTCGTCGCGTTGCCGAGACGGCTCAAGTTACGTCAAGTGCATAGCCCCTTTTACGTTAAATCCTAATATCCGCGCATGCCGAGGGCGGCAGCGCACCGTGATCAATGCAAGTGGGCGCGAAGGAGTGACGGGCCGCCCGGCGCCGGCAGAACCTTTGGCTTGCGGATTTACTTATCCAATCGGACAGCTAGCGTTGCCGGCATGCGAGCGTCGCATCCCGCCGGAAAGCGTATCGTCGAGCCGCCACAGGCTCTGCCCTTTGAATTTCCCCGCAAGGGCGCCCGCGACCGCGGCCAAGGCGGCCTGGGCCGCGCACGCGATTTTTCCATGAACTCCCTTCCCGCCTTTCTTTTCACCGCCGGCATCATGGTTCTCACGAGCGGCTGCGAGACCTATGTCACGAGCTCCAAGGCCGCGGCCTTCAACCAGTCGGTGACGCAGGCCGCAGCGGCCCTGCAGGCGTCGCTGGACGAGGTCCAGGCGGTTGAGGTCGGGAACAGCGTCGACTCGTTTGCGGCGGGCGAGCGGCGCACCTTCGAGGGTATGGACCTGAGCCCTAAGCTCTCCGACGGGGAATCCAGGGCCATCGCGGACCAGTTCGGCTTTCTTGTCAGCTATTCGCAGGCCCTCAAGGACGCGACAACCCCGGGAACCTCGTGGAGCTCATGCTCCTCGACCCTCAATTCCGCGGCGTCCAAGATCCCTACGGACGCCAGCGCGCTCGCCACGACGGTAAGCGGCAGCAGCCCCATGTCGCCTACGACAACGTCTCGCCTTAGCGCGGACGCGGGGAACCTGGCCAAGGCGGTGGCGACCGCCGGCCAGGGGGTCCTGACACTATATGGGGAGGAGAAGGCCTATACGATCGCTCGCGGCGCCGATTTGGCCGTCCAGAGGTACTGCTCGGACCTCGAGGAGCTTCTTGCCGGTGACGACGCTCCGGCTCCCTCCTCCGGCCTCGCCGGCATCCTCCGGGCTGACTACGAGAAAAGGATCACGGTCCTTCGGAACCTCGTGACCACGGTGCCCCCGCCACATGGCTATGACGATCCCGGATACGTCCAGGCGTACCTCTGGCGGAGCCAGCTGGCCCAGCAGTACTCCCAGGAGACCAAGGACGCGCAGGCCGGCGTGGCCAAGATGCTCGCTCTTCGGAAGGCGATCGCGAAGATCGCCTCGGCTCACGCCGCGCTTGCGCAAAGGAACGACGAGGCGTTCCAGCAGAGGCTCTCCGACGAGGCAGACCTCCTTGAAACAGCGTTCAAGTCCGCCCCGGCGCCCTCAAGCGGCGCGCAGAAGTGACATTGGCCGGCGGCGCTCCACGACCTTATGCCAAACCCATCAAACCCGGATGAACCAGGCTCAGGGGCCACGCAGCCTGCGAGCCCGAAAACCCCCCTTCAGAACGAGACCGTCGACCAGTTGAACGCGGCAGCCGACGCGCTCAGGGGGGTATCGGATACCGACCTCTCGATTTACCGGGCGGCCAATGATCGGCTCGGCGCGATCGACGACCGCATCAGCACCCTGCTCAATCTGAACCTCGTGGCTGACACCGACGCCATGGTCAAGGCGATGCCCGGCATCCAGCAGGCGAGGGGCGAACTGGAAAGCGTGCTCAAGAACATCTCCAAGGCAGGCGAGGTGATCAATGGCGTCGCAAAATTCCTAAGCGCCGTCGACGTCCTGATCCAGGCCGCCAAGGTGGCAGTCACGGTCGCCTAGGCGGGCGCCGCTGGCAGGAGCCTCCATGTACGAGCGCGCCTGCCACCTTGTGAGCACGATGCGCCGGACCAGGGGAAGGCCCGGGGGGAGCCGTCATTGGCGGCTCGTGGCAGGCATCCTCGTCCTCGGATCATGGGGCTGCAGACCGCGCGCCGTGGTTTCCAAGCCTGTGAGCGACGAAGCCCCCCCGTACCAGCTCGTCGACGTGTCGAGCGACCTGCGATCGGTGGCTTATGCCGCGGACGGCCAGCATGCCTGGGCCGTCGGCCACCACGGGACCATTCTGCGCAGCGCCGACGGCGGAAGAACCTGGGAGGGGGTGCCCCGAGTCCCGGTAAAGGTGGAGCTTAGCTCCATCGCCTTCTCCTCCGATGGCAAGAACGGCTGGGTCGTCGGCAGGTTCGGCAACATCCTGCGGACCACGGACGGCGGTCAAACCTGGGCAAGGCTCGAGAACGTACCTTCCCAGATATTCCTGCAGTCGGTCTCGTTCGCCCAGAACGGTCTCGCGGGATGGGTGGCCGGGAGGTACGGCACCATCCTCAGGACAACCGACGGTGGTCAAACCTGGACGAAGGTGCCCACCGCGACGGACGCCTCCTATCTGCATTCGGTCGCCTTTGCCGCCGACGGCCTCCTGGGCGTGGCCGTGGGCGATGATGGCAACGTTTGGCGGAGCACCGACGGTGGGGCGGGCTGGCATCGTGTGGAGGGCATATCGGTCGAGGCCTACCTCCAGTCGGTCACCCTCTCCGCAGACGGCACCCACGGATGGGCGGTCGGCGACTACGGTGTCGTCCTCAGGAGCGACGACGGCGGGAAGAGCTGGGAACGGGAAGGCGGCGTGCCGACGCAGGCCTACCTGAACCGGATCACCTTTGCCGCCGACAGCCTCCACGGGTGGATTGCAGGGGACAACGGGACGGTTCTGCTCAGCGGGGACGGGGGAAGAATCTGGAGAAAGAGCACGTTGGTTCCAACCGAGGAGGACCTCTATGGGCTGGCTCTCTCGCCCGACGGCGTTCACGGGCTCGCGGTGGGCGGCAAGCACACCATACTCGGCACCGCTGACGCGGGACTCACCTGGCAGAAGATCGAGGGGTCGCCGTCGGACGCGGTCCTGCGCTCCGTCGCGTTTGCCGCCGACGCCAGGCACGGTCTAGCCGTCGGCGCGGACGGCTCGATCCTCGGGAGCTCGGACGGGGGTTCCGACTGGAAGCAACTCGCGCTTGCTCCGGGCGGAAAACCCCTCACCTCGGTCGTTATCGCCGCCGACGGGCTCCGCGCATGGGCGGTGGGGATGGGGGGCACCATACTCCGAAGCGAGGCAGCGGGCCAGACCTGGGATCCCGTCAAGGCGCCTTCCCAAGAGGACCTGGAGAGCGTGAGCTTCGCGGACGATGGCGAGCGCGGCTGGATAGCCGGCGCGCACGGGACCCTGCTCCGGACAGCGGACGGCGGGTCAACGTGGAAGGAGGCCGCCGGCGCGCCGACCGACGAATTCCTCGACGGCGTTGCGTTTGCGGCGGACGGCGAGCACGGGTGGGCGGTGGGCGCGCACGGAACCATCCTCCGCACAGCGGACGGCGGACGCACCTGGCAGAAGGTTCCGGGCATATCCACGGAGATCCAACTGACCGGAGTCGCGTTCGGGGCCGAAGGGAAAGGAGGGGTGGCTGTCGGAACGTCCGGAAGCATCCTGCGAACGGTGGATGGCGGCCAGAGCTGGACCCGTATCCTCGGCGACCTGAACGGCTTCACCATTGCGTCGGTCGCCCTCGCGGCGGATGGCCGGAGGGGCTGGGCCGTGGGAACGGGCGGGTTCGCCGCACGCACGATCGACGGCGGCCTTTTCTGGTGGATTGTCTCGGCGTTTGACAAGTCGGAGGCGGCCCTTGACAGCGTCCGGTTCACCCCGGACGGGGAGCACGGCTGGATCGTCGGAGCCGGGGGCACAATGCTGCGGACCTCGGATTCCGTGTCGGACCGACGGCTCCTCAACATCGGCGTTTCGCACGAGCTCAGGGCGAACGGCGGGATCCTGCAGCCGGTTCTCCAGGTTGAGCGCAACGGATCCCCGGCCGCGCCGCTCAAGGTCATGATCCGGCTATCCGGACCCCGCGCGGCGGGGGACCTGGAGGTGGGCTTCAGGAGGTACTTCACCTACGGGCAGCCCTTCTCCGGCTGGAAGGAGGACGATCTCGGCCCGGGGGTCTACACCTGCCACGCGGAGTTCTTCGACGGATGGAACGTGGTCACGTACCAGTTCAGTTTTGGAAGCGGGCGTTGGCCCCGCTTTGCCCAGTACATGGGGTGGAATGTGGCCTCGTTTGAGATCGCCAGCTTCGCAAAGAACTATGGCCCTCAGAACCTCGCGCTTCTGGCCTGCCTTTACGGGCTGACGGTGCTCGTGCTGTTCTTGTTCTTCCCATACTCGTTTGTCCTCTGGCACGAGAAGCTTGCGGGCCACATTGCTGCGATCATCCCTGGAAAGGCCACCGACAAGATATCGAAGCTGGCGGGGCTGTTCCTCATTGGGCGCACACGCACCCTGGATGCGGTGGTCAGGCGGCACGCGCCGGCGGCGCTGGTCCAGATGTCAAGCCTGGCGGACGTACGCACCCGGCCGAAATGGGTCGCCGCTCCGCTCGAGGTCGACGATGAGGAATTCGGCACCGATGCGCATCCGTTCGGCAACGCCGCCGACGCTGACCCGCGCCCCGTCTACATCCGGGGCTTGTCCGAGCTCTCGCGGCACCTCAGCGGCGGCCGGTGGTGGATTTCCATCGAGGGACCCGGAGGGGTCGGCAAATCCGCCCTCGCCTTCCAGATCGCCCGCTGGTTCGCGGATCCCCAGCCCGAATCCCGCTGCCGTCTGCCGCAGGCCATACCCATCAGCATCCGCAACCTAAGGGACGGTCTCGACAAGGAGGTCCTCGCCGAGCTGAGGAGGATCCTTGAGCTCCCGCGTCTGTCGACTCAGCTGGCTGAGGCCCTGATCCGCAAGCGCCGGGTGCTCGCGCTTGTCGACGGGGTGTCGGAGAAAGTGTCCGACCTGGACGCGCTGTTCGCCGAGCAGATGAACCCGTCCAAGGGCGGCGAGATGACCCATCTCCTCGTGGTCACAAGCCGGCGCCGCATCCTCGCGCCCGAAGTGCTCAAGGTGCTCCCGAAGCCGGTGGACCTCGGGAGCATCGACACGGTCATCAGCAGATACCTCGATGACATCGTCGGCGCCGGACGGTTCGGCCCCGCCCAGCGGGAGGCCATTCGCGAGGCCCTCAAGGGCGTCATGAAGGAGATCTCGGATGCCGCCGGGAAGGCGCCGGAGGTCCCCATGGTCTTCCTGAAGCTGATCATCGAGCGGGCGGACCAGACCTTCGGAAAGGATGGGGACTCCGGGGCCCCCGTTTCGCTCCCGGCCGACATCCCGAGTCTCGTCGACGCCTACCTGGCGAACCTGTTCGAGGCGCGGACCGATGTGGTCGGCGAGGAAAGGCGGGCGAGGAGGGCCGCGCTCGCATGCGTAGGCCAAAACGGCATCCCGAAGTGGAGGCCGCTGGCCGCCTACGAGGCCCGCGAGCTCAAGCAGGAGGAGGTGGAGTCTCTGGTCGTCTCGGGGCTCATCAGCAAGGATGCCACCGACGCCGGCGATCCTCTCTACAAGTTCGCCCTCGACCCCATCGCCGAGTATCTCGCCGCCAAGGAGACCGTCATGGCCGTCCGGGATTCGAGGATGACCGCGGCGGCCGCCAGGGCGGCCTGCGCGCAATTCGAGCCGGCCTCCGAGGTCGTCGCGCTGGTGGACCGCATCGCACGCGCCATGGGAGTCAAGCTGGACTGAGCGCGGCGTCCCGGTCAGGCCCTTCCCGCGCCAGTCCCCCCGCCCGGGGCGAACCTCAGCCTCAACCTCGTCTCCCCTGGAGCTTCGGGCTTGCCGCCGGCCGTTTCTAGGGGGTCCTCATAGACAAATCCCCTGCTCTTGTAGAAATTGATCGTCTCGACCAGCGCCCAGCGCGCGGCACGGTTGGGCACAAAGCGAGTCTCCCTGTCACTGATTGTCACGCCCAAGCCCGCGCGCTTCTGGGCCTTGAAATGCTCGATGAGTGCGTCCAGGAACCGCGCCATGATCCCGCCACCCACGAGGGCATAGGGCACGAAAAGGTCGTCGCAGTGCCACCGGGCGATGCTCTCGTCGGTCGAATAGCGAAGGATGCCGACCTGGATCGGGCGTAGGTCCGCGCTGCCGTCACGAAGCGTGAGCGAATAGGAGATCGCAGGCTGCTGCGGATCGGGGAAGCCCCCGAAGATCCGGACCCACTGGTCGACGGCAAGTCCCTTGAGGGCGCCGGCGGTTGTCGGGTCGCCCATCGAAAGCGTGGGTCCCGGCAGGCTCGATTCGCCGTCGCTAATCCTGATCTCGAACTGCTCCTTCACGAACTCCCTCAGGCCATCGCTGTACATCGGCCTCAGGACAGGCCACCAGGCACGGAAGGAGGGCGTCACGGCCCAGCGATGAAAGTAGGCCATCCATCCCTGGCTCATGGGATGAGACCAGTACTTGTCGAGCTCGGCGGCAACCCAGACGTCCTCCATGACCTGGATCACCAGCATCAGGAAATAGGCCGCCTGGATCGCGTCGGAAGGGCTCTTTGACGGGACGATCCTATCCTCGCCGGCGGCGACGGCGACCTCAGGGAAGAACTCCTGCTGGAGCCAGGCGGGCGCGTTCTGGCGGATGTCGGTCTCGACGCCCCGGCAAGCCTCCGTGAGCGCCGAGTAGATCTCGTCCTGCCTTCTGAGGGCCGGCCGCCAGCATTCGCTCGCCCCGAGGAAAAGGTTCTCGACGAAGCTCGGCTTGCTCATCCTGGACTTTTCGAGGAACGAGAACACGGAGCGGCCGACATGCTCGCCGAGCGCGCGATAAGACTCCCATTGGGCCTCGTTGTAGAACTGCTCGGCCGTCGTGTCGTGGGGGAAATGCGGGTTGCGGCTGTGGTGCTGGAGCACGTCCGGCGGCTCGTCGCCGGTGATGGTGGGCTTCAAGTAGAGGATGGTCCCCTTGTCGGAGCCATAGAGGCCGTCATAGTGAATGGTCCCCACGACCGCGTGCTGGGCCGAGTTGCCGTCCGGACCGGGCCGCAGGGGTTCCACATCAAGCTCGATCTCCACGCCAAAGTCCTCGCGCACCCGCCGGATTGCGTTGGCCAGGTCGTCAAACTTGATGTCCTCGTCCGCGCCGCAGTCGGAGACTATGATGTAGCGGCAATGCCTGCGCACGAGTTCGTAGACGGCAAGGTTCTCAAAATGGCCCCCGTCGGAAAGGTGAAGATAGGTGAACCGGCGCCTCTGCCTCGTCAGGAATCCCGCGGAATCCAGCGAGGCGCCGTCTTCCTCGCCCGGCACCGGGTCGCAGTCCGTCATTCCGAAAAGCTCCCTGAAGAACGCGGCGCCTGGAGCGAACGTGAACTGGCGCCGGGTCGGGTTGTTTGGGTGGGGGACCCATAGCCCCAGGCGGAGGTTGAACGTGCTCATCGCGAACGAGACCGCCGGTCCCCAGGACATCGACAGCTGGCCCATCTGCGAGTTGAACGCGGCCGCAGAGGCGGTCAGCGCTGCGGAGAGCCGCAGGTCGTCGACGGGTCCGGTCATGCCCCCGAGCGAGACTCCGAATGGCGAGACAACGGCGCTTCGAGCGCCGCGGTAGAGCCCCGTGAGCGTGTCGCCCGCAAGGTTGTTCGCAGTGCAGCACACCAGGTGGATCGGCGCCCGGCTTGTCGTCGCTGCACCGCCGTCGACCCCGGCAATCCTGGACAGCCTCGACTCGAGACTCTTGAGCAGCATCTCCAACGTCGGATCATTCCCTCCCGGGTCAGCCTTCTCCGATCGGCTGGCCGTGCCGGCACGGGCCGCGATCAGGAAGCAGTCCCTGATGCGCCGGCGATAGAAGTCATGCATGCCAACCCGCGTGGGGTTGAAGAGGAAAAGCGCGGCGAGAACCTGACCCCCGCAGATCCAGAACACGCCCCAGGGATGCGTCCAGGCCCAAGGGTTCTGCAGGGCGAGCACCGAGATGAGCACCAGTCCCACGAACACTGCGGACGAGAGGATGCGCGGGGCGAATGGTTTCAGGTTGGCGAGGATCGTCTGCCCGATGGACTGGCTTCCTCCCTCCGTGATCCGCTTCGCAAGCCAGTTTCTGAGCGCGAAGAGGAGCGAGCCGGCAACCGTCGTCCCGGCGACCGAAGCTCCGAGGGCGTGGTTCTTCGTGGCAAGGATGCGCCCAAGCTCCCAGACGGCCGCCATAGCCGCCGCGACGATGGCCGGGGCAAGGCAGAGCGATGCGGCACGATCGATGCCGGAAGACCACGACCTGCGGCTCGAATCCTCCGTGAAGCGGCTGCCAAGGGCCCGGACGACGATCAGGGCCAGAGCGGCAGCCGCCCACGCGATCGCCGGCGCAAACGCGTAGACGTCGGGCACCCAGGCTCCATGCAGATGGAGGCCGCGATCCGGAAGGCCCCTGGGATTAAGGCTCCACAGCGTCGCCCACCACGCAGCCCCGGAGCAGGCGACGGCCACCGTGAGGATCGCCCCCTGGTCCTGCTTGACCTCGCAATCGACCGGCCGCTTCCACCGTCTCAGCATGAGGAACTGCAGCGCGGCCGTGGCGACCAGGTACCAGGCGGTCGACACCCCCAGGCTGGGTCCAAAGATCATGAGGTGGGCGCATCGGTTCCCGGCCGCAAAGGCGAGGGCCAGGAGGCAAAGCGAGGTCGCGACGGAAGGCAAAAGTCCCCCGAGGATCGTGATCGCCGCGTTCCAGGTCTCGAATTCCTTGAATCCGATGCGGGGGATGATGAAGCGGCTGTACTCGCGGAGGTGTCGGATCGGGGCAGGCTCCCTCGGATCCGGCAAGCCGCCGGCGGTTCCCGGCGGGTTGCATCCCGGATTCGGGAAAGTAGGCTGTTGGCCGCCCGGGGCAGCCGCTTGGCGACACAGCCATGCGGTCCAGAAACCTCCGACGTAGCCGCCGCCAGAGACGGTCGAAAGATAGTCCACGGAGCCTAGGATCTGCTTCTCCTCCAGCGCCTGCAGGAGGCCCAGGTTGAACGTGGCGCTCCTGATGCCGCCCCCGGAGAGTGCGAGCCCGAAGAAATCCTGGGCCGTGAAGCGCACCCATGGCTCGTGCGACCGGGAGGGGGCGGCTATGCGGGTGGAATCGGCGCCGGCTCGGTCCAGCACCCTGTGCTCTTCCTGAATAAGCTCCAGGAACGGGATCCGCCGGTCTTTTTGCCTTCGTGTGGGAGCGTGCCCGCCGGCCGGATGAGCGTGAGCGTCGCCTATCGCTGGCTTCGTCATGGAGGTCTTTCGAATCCTGGGGAACCGGTGCCGAATGGAGAGACAACGTCGTGCCGGTAGCGGCCCGGGCGATATTCGTAGCAACGGCGTCGAAAGATGCAATGCGGTTCGGCGCCCGCGGGACTTCGAACTTTTGCTTCTCTTGCTGGAGGTTGGTGGATGTGGTCGGATAGTGAGGTATTCGTGCCAATGGCGCAGTGGTTGGTAATCTATAGACGACATCAGGCAACTAAGGACAAAATCCATTAGATCTGTTTCGTTTGATCGCAAGCGGCGCGCAAACC
>PLTZ01000050.1 GCA_003164715.1 Opitutaceae bacterium
GCTTCGGTTATACGAAGTTTTCGGGATACCAGCTTAAGATGATTCAGGAAGTTGTCACCCTCGTCGTCTTCGTGGGATTCGCGACCACGTTCCTGAAAGAGAAGCTCGCGTGGAATTACCTCGTGGCATTTGCCTTTCTCGGCGTGGCTGCGTTCTTCGCCTTTGCGTTCAAGGCGCCCGGACCGGCCGCATGAGGCCCGAATATATGTGGGAATGAGAGTGAGAATAACGCAATTGATCAGGGATGACGCAGACATACATATCTCTCTCGTCAGCAATGTAAGTCGTTGTCAGCCATCAACGAGATTTGAAACCGGCGTTCGAATCCCCGTGGGGATGCCATCAGGCCACGGGGAGCCACTCCAAAGGTAGCATGAGGCGGGTCAACTGCGCCAACAGCGCGTAGCTCCGCTCCCGCCCTAGGATTTCATCCAGTCGCCAGCGTTGTAGAAGCCGACGACCTGTTCGTTGGCGTGACAGTCCTCACCCACGATCGACAGCTCTCTCATTTCAAAGCCGGATTGCTGAAGTTGCTTTTTATAGAGGCATTTGCGCCCAGGTGCTTCGGAAATGCCGCTACGATAGAATCGCCCATTTTGATTTCCCTTGTATTGTTCTTGGGTCGTTGACCGGTGGGGTGGCAACCGGTGTGCCGCGGGTCAAATCACTTTAGCTCCGCGTCGGTCTTCTCGGCCTCCCGGGCTGCCTGGAGCATCCGGTCATGTTCGGCCTCCTCGGAGCCCTGATCGACGAGCTGCTCGGTTTCGCTCCGTCCCTCGTCATCCATGTCTTCGCTCTCGGCCCCCGGGGTCTCGTGGCCCTCCGAACCCGGCACAGGGTCCCAGCGTTTTGATTCGGGAAGCGAGTCCAATAGGTCGTCCTTGCGATCGGAGTCCGATTCCCCGGCCAGCTCGTGCTTGGCCGCCTCCATGTCTCCCGGTAGCACATCCCCGGCCGAGCGCCCGTTTATGAGGGCCAGCTCGGCCGCGCGGACGCGCACCATCCCGTGCGACACAGGCCCGATGCCCTTGAAGTTTTCGCTGATGGCTCCGTCATTGACCTGGTTGTTGGCGCCATCGGACGACGCTGTGCCGGCGGCGCCCGCGGAGAGGGGCTGCGCGATTGCCGCCTCGTTTTCATGGGTGCGCCGGATGTCGGCGTTCTTGGGCTTCACGTCGCTCAGGATTACCTCACCGCTCGTCCGCTTGTTGTATGGCTTCTTTGAATGGATATGCATAAGTTCGTTCCTTGCCCGGCAGGAGATCCGTCCCGACCGGTTGTCTCACGCCCTGGCCCGTGGCACCAGAGTACTCCTGAAACGGGATGGGGCCTATGGGGTATGAACCCCTTTGGCGGTTCCCACGGCACGCGTACCGCAGTGAAAACGTCCCCCTTCTAGACGATCTTGCCTCCCGTGTGGCCACGTTGGCCCATCTCCTGGACGCGCGTGGCGTGAGAAAGGGGAAGGATCGTGTGCCGGCCGTTGTGGATTTAGGCGGTGATTCCTCGGGCTCCTTGAGCAGAGAGGCCGGCGAAGCGTGGCTCATTGCGCCTTCTATTCTTCAGCCCGGCGGCACGCCAATAGTGAGTAGGTAGACCGCAAACGACGCGAGCCAGTGTTCGCCTGCGTAATCGCCACTCGAGACTCGCTCCAATCCGGCATGCGCATGGCGCCCGGCCGCGATACGGACATTGTCGCTCAGGGGCACCAAGGGGGCCATCCTGCAATAGGCCCACGCCCGGCTCAGACACAGGCCGTCAAGGTGTACCTGCTTCGGGTCACGGCGGTCGTGTACCCGCGGCGGCTTCAAGAGGGCAAACGGCTCGCCGCGGCTCAATTGCGGTAGAAACCGCGCCAGCCATCGCCGGAATTCGGCGGCAGGAAGGACCCGGGACACGAGGTCGGCCTCGGTCAACGAAGGTGATAGAAAATCCTCGCCGCTCGGTTCCAATTCAACTGGGGCAGCGGCATCTTCGCGGAAGAATTCGAGGCTCTTCGTGACAATGACCGCATCCAGGCGGCGATGCCCCGTCGCCCGCGCGTAGTCCAATGCAAGCGTCAATGCGAACGCGGTATTGGAATGCACGCCCGAGCGGACTGGGTACGGCAGCCGAGGAAGGTATCCGCAGAATCTCTCCGCGATGAATCGCTCAAGCGGGCGGACCGCCCGCGACCACTGGCGGGCGCAAGGGTCGCGCCCCTCGCGCAATTCGGCCGCGAGAGCGAGGAGCCATCCCCAGCCGTACGGACGCTCAAACGACCCCCTCCCCGGGGCCCGAAAATACGCCAGCTCCGCGGCAATGTGCTCCTCGGTCAGGCTTCCATTGAGGGCCGCGCGGATTCGCCCCGCGGAAGGGAGCTTCGGGAAAAGCCTGAGGAGGCGCGCCAGCATCCAGTGGCCGTGCACCGCGGAATGCCAGTCAAGACAGCCGAAAAAGGCCGGGTGCAGCTCCCGCGGCGAACGCACGTCCGCCGGACCCCGCGCCACGTGCTGGAAGGAATGGGGCCACTCGCGCGCAACGCCGGCCAACGCCAGGCCGGCAAATTCCGCCGCGAGGGGTTGTGTGAGCACGCGGGGCAAGGGCTTAGAAACGGTAGACACAAAACTCCACGAGGAGCAGGTTAAACGCGAACAGCGCCAGGGCGATCGGCACCTGCGCCTTGATGACCGCGTTGTCGTCTTCCAGTTCCAGGAGCATGACGGGCACGAGGTTGAAGTTGGCGGCCATCGGTGTCAGTAGCGTCCCGCAGTAACCCGAAAGCATTCCAATGGCCGCCATGATCGCGGGATTGCCGCCGTGCGCATGGACAACGAGCGGCACGCCGATGCCCCCGGTGATGACGGCAAACGCGGCAAAGGCGTTGCCCAGGCACATTGTGAAGAGCATCATCCCAAGGCAGTAGGCCGCCACGGCGACGGACGAGTACTGGGTCGGCAGCGCCCGCTCCACCAGGCCGGCCACGACCGCGCCCACGCCTGCGCGGGCGAACAGGCCCCCCAGCGCGGCCAAGGCCTGCGGCAGAATGAGCGCCCAACCGACCGCCTGCAGGAGGCGGCTGCCCTCGCCCACCGCCGCGCGGGCTGGAGCCCGCGTCACACGAAGCCCGGCCGCAAGGGCCAGCACGGCGCCGATGCATACCGACGTGACCGCAAGGTTGGCCGAATCTACGAGCGCCACGTCGTGCCACCGAATTCGGCCAAAGAAGAGGCTGCCGACGACCGCCGTCACGGGGACCAGAAGCGCGGGCCAAAACAGCCTTTCCCCGAGGCGCTGCGCCGAGGCCAGCCTTTCCTCGCGCGCCGTGGTCCGCTCGTGGGATGCCCGCACCCCCCCGCTCGCGGCCAGGATTGTTATCCCGAGGACCAGGTAACCCACGGCCGCCGGCGGCATCGACCCGCCGAAGGCGAAGCTGGCGCCCAGCAGGCCCCAGAAAAGGGCCGTGGTCCACCGCCGCGCGTGTCCCTTGTCCGACATGACGCGCAGGGCAGTCGCCAGCATGAGCGCGCCAGCCAGGACGTAGAACGAACTAAGGCTGATCAGGCTCACGCGTCCTTGGGGTTTGCGTCTTCGGTCGCGCGGGCGGCCTCCCGGGTCAAGTGCCGGTCCAGGGCGTGGGTCCGCCAGGCCATCACGGCGAAGGCACCTAAGGCCGTGGGTATTCCCCAGAGCGCCATCGCCCATGAGCTGACCTCGATCTTCAGGCCCTCGAAAAAGCCCTTCATGAGCAGAATCGAGCCCACGGCGATGAATACGTCCTCGCCGAAGAAGTTTCCCACGTTTTCCGCCGCCGCCGCGTGCGCCCGGATCCGCTCCACCATCGCCTTTGACAGGCTTCCGTAGCGCACACGCGCGGCCCCCTCGGCAAGAGGGGCAATTAGCGGACGCACCGCGCCGGCATGCCCGCCTATGTTGACCCCTAGGGCTATGGAAGCCTGGCGAACGCCCGTGTAGAGGAGCAGCACACGGCCGGCGGTCGCCGCAGCAGACCGGCGGATCAGCGTCTCCGCCCGCTCCCGGAGTCCGTAGCGCTCCAGGAGGCCCACCACAGGAAGCATCATCACTATCGGCAGCGCCATGTACCGATTTGTCACGTAGAGCCGACCGAACTCCTCCATGGTCTCATTGAACGACATCCCGGAAACGAGGCCGGTCACGATCCCAGACAGGAGGACCACCAGGAGGGCGTTGAGCCGCAGCGAAAAGCCGGCCGCGATGACGATAATGCCGATGAGCTTGATCACAGCTTGGCGGGGGATCTTGAGGGATTCGATTTGGCGACAATCACGGTCTATCGGGTCTCTCGAAACGCACGCCCTCGACCCGGCTCCCGTCGGATTCCGTCAGGCGAAGGTAGCAACCGTAATTCTCCTCGATATACGTCGAAGCCGCTCCGCGCGAGGGCGCGTAGAGGATGCGGACATCGTTGCCTCCCTTCCTTAGGTCCAATTGGCCTCCGTCGACCCTCAGGCCATTCAGGGAAAGGGCCTTCACGCCCGCGCGGCTGAAGACCGCGTGAACGGTCTGCGCCCTCGGTGAGACAATGCGGCCATAAAGGAGGTAATAGGCGTTCTTGTACGGGAAATAGATCGAGAAATCGGACGGATAGTTGTCGGGCGTGTTCGCCCGTCCGCTGGTCGGGATGATGTCGGGGTCGAGGATCGCGGCCCTGGCTGGGGCCAGGACCTTCCATGCGATGCTTCCAACCCACGGCACCGAGTAGCTCGTCTCGGGCGGCCTTCCTGCCATGAACGCCGCCCGGAGGTCATGGAACAGAGGGGCGATGTGCAGATGCGCGCGCCGAGCGGCCTCCTCGGACTTAAACGTTACGAGAATGGTCTGCGAGTACGCCTCCATGGAAACGGGCCCGTTGGCATCGCCTGGTGCTGACGCTTCCACGCTTCCGGAGGTCAGAATCGAAATCGCCGCCAGGATCTGAACGCGTCTCATGGGTCCGGAGGTCTCGCCATGTTTGGTGACGGTCGAGTTCTGCGCTTCGCGGTCCCTACCGGGTGCGCACCGGTGCCCTGACTCTCACGGACAGCACCGTGACGTCACGGTCGCGGTCCCTGCCTCGGAACAGGATGCTGCCGTCCCCGTCTGCCGCGACGCTTTGCCCCCCGTACACCTGCCCGCTCCAGGGCCCATTCGTGATTGCGCCCACCAGGTCCGTGCCGATCACCGGGCAATGCACGGTCCTCGCCACCGTCTGGACAATGTCCCTCAGCGAATCTCCGTGGTTCGGCCACTCCCCCTCCGGCGCAGCCCAGCCGTAAGGAATGAGCACGAGGTCCGGCCTTTGGTCCGCCATACGCTGCACAAGTTCCTTCAGAAAGGAATCGGCGCAGATCATCATGCCTATCCTCCCGAATTTCGTGTCCGCCGTCCTGGCCGCTCCATCACCCACTGAATACGGCGGCGACATGAGCTCCGGCAGCACGTTCACCTTTCGGTGCTTCAGAAGTATGTTCCCCGCGTCGTCGATCAGCAGACAGGAGTCGTACAACCCCTCCCCGTCCTTCTCGTCCAACCCCACGCTTAGAAACACCCGATGCTTTCTGGCCAGGGCGCACAGCCTATCGGAGTCTTCGCCCGGGATTGAATGTGACCGTACATGCGCGGCCGGATTCTCCCAGCCCAGGAGGCTGGATTCCGGAAATGTGACAATCTCCGCGCCCTGCAGCTTCGCCTCAAGGATGGCGTTCTCGATGCGGGCAAGATTGCCCGCCCGGTCGACATCGAGGCAAAGGATCTGTGCTATCCCTATCTTGACCTGCCGCTCCTGCCCTTCGGTAGGTTTCATTTGGGATGCGGCGAGGGCGGTGAATGGAAGTGCCATGGCGGCGCCCAGGAAGGGCGCCAAGATCTTCATGGGGTTCACGATGGTCTTGGCAGCCTGTCGGAAAGGATTCCTGACTCAAGACCGCGACCCACAATCCATTCTTAAGCCATTATAGGCCAATAAATAGGATTTTTTGATCGGGCTGTGAATAACCGGGACCATTGCGTGATCGGAACGCCTATCATCAGTTGTCCTTGAAATCTCAACAAGTCGGGAGGATGAGGCCCGGAATTTGATGATTTTCCGCCGCGCCTCGGGTTAATCCGGCCGCATCCCCTGGCCTGCGGACCCAAGGATACCCCTGCATCTCGTGACCAAGCGCAAGAATGAGGTAGCGCGGTTCGCGTGAATTCTGATTCATGTCTGCGGCGCCCGGTTCAGCACACTTTTAACATAACTCCAAATGACATCACTCCTAGGCAAATGGTCACTCGTCACAGGAGCGAGCCGCGGCGTCGGCAGCCATCTGAGCGAAGGCCTCGCGAAGCTGGGGTCCAACGTAATCCTGCACAGCCGTGAGCTGTCGCACACCCAGGCACTCGCCACCCGGATCGGGCGCCATGGTGTAAACGTGGTCACCGTGTCCGGGGAGCTCTCGGACCAAGCCCAGGTTGATGCCATGCTCGACGCGGCGCTCAAGCAGGCGGGACGGATAGACATCCTGTATAACAACGCCGCGATCATGACGCCGTGGAAGGAAAATCCATGGGACATCCCGGCCGAGGATTTCAGGGCGAGCTTCGAGGTTAACGTCATCAGCCTTGCGCGGATCTGCTACAGGCTTGTGCCTCCGATGCTCGCGCGGAAATGGGGCCGGGTGATCAATCTGACATCGGGCATTATGAACGAGCCCAACCTCACGGCATATGCGATTTCAAAGGCTGCCGTGGACAAGTTTGTCCGCGATTTTGTCCCACGCTTGGCCGGCACCGGCGTAAATATGAACCTGCTCGATCCCGGATGGCTGCGCACCGACCTGGGAGGGCCCAGGGCGCCAAACGACCCGTCCACGGTGCTGCCGGGCGCTCTTGTTCCGGCCCTCCTCGACAACGGCGAGAGCGGCCGGTTCTTCCGCGCCCAGGACTATGCCGGCCTGAGTCTGGAGCAGGCCCTGGAGAAGGCCCGGTTGAAATAGGCCGCGGGCCCCTTTGCATCGAAAAGGCGTCAGTCGCGGCACGTTGGGGACAGCACGAGGGGCTCATCGCAAGTGCCAAAGCGGCCGCGCGCCCGTCCGGCTTCGTCAGAGCCCCGCCGGAGGAGGACGCGCCGAGGTGTGCCCAGGCGGCTGTTCGAATTCAGAAAACCCCCGACCCGGTCAGGGATCGCCATCCGGCAGGCGCGGTGATCGCGCGCCGGTCAGCTCCAATATTGCCACAGAGGCAAACAGGATGATCAGGGGGTAGGCTTGCGCGAAGGAGCCTGTCGCTTCGTTCGGAAACGCCAGCAGGTGCACGAGAAAATTGATGGCGACGACCGCCGAGCACCCGCCGATAAGCGCGGCGCCGACGATGAACAGGTAGTCGAAACGACGGAGCCTCACCCGGACGAGGGCCAACCAGAGCCAGCAGGCAAGGCCCGCCGCCACGAGGCAGGAGTCGAACCTGCACAGGGTGCCCCCAACTGCATCAAGCGCGCCCAGGCGCCAGGCATCCATCCGCCGCTGCGGCCGGTCGAGTTCGGGAGCTTCCGCCGAAGGGGCAAGTGGCCACCGCACGAGGTCGCGAAACAGCTGCAGCGTTGAGGCGTTGCCGACGCTGGGGGCGGCCTGTGCGGAGAATCCCCGGAACTCCGCGAAATAGCGGACGTATCCCGACAGCTCGCGGCGGAGGCGCGTCCAGTCGCCGTGGCGCCATTGCGGCGCCATCGTGTCGCGCCGCGGGCCGGCGGGAAGACGGCCCTCTTCGCATGCCGCGTTCACCTCGACCGACACGCGCTCATAGTAGTCGAGGGCTTCGGCCGCGCTTCTCGAGTGGCCGGCAGCGATGGCGGCGTCGCGCAGCGCCCACATGAACCAGCCCCCTCCAATCTCGCGCTCCTCCTTAGGCCGGCCGGTGAGCGAGGCGCTCGCGTCCGCCCAGTTGACGCCAATCTGGCCCTCGAGATAGGGCCTTAGGTCCGCGAACGCCGGGCTGACCTTGTAGGCCATTTCACGCGCCTCGCGGGTCACGGGCACGTTGGGCACTTCGCGGGTCGGGATGACTCGCTGGAGCGCGCCATATGCCGCCACGAACCGCGGGTCGCGAAACTCGACGGTGCCGAACCAGCCATAGAAACGGTAGTTCAGCGCACAGACGCCGCCGATGACCAATGCCGCTGAGGTCACGGCGACACCCAGGGTGGCAGCCAACCGGATGAGCCTGTCGCCCGCGAGCCACGAGGACACCGTCGCGGCCCCCACAAGCAGAAGGGCGCTCGGCATTATCCAGATGGTCTCTTCCCGGGTCAGCCACAACGCGGCGCCGGAGACGCCGAGGAGCAGGCCCCAGGCCATGCGCGTGCGCCATGCGGCCGCTCGCCGGGTCTCAAGCGCGATGAGGGCGGCGAAGAACAGCAGGGCCTCCGGCGTATAGAGGTTCTGGCGCAGGGTGCGGCCGAGGACGGGAAGCTCGTACGTCATCGGATTCCACCAAAGAAGCGCAAACACCAGGAAGGACCGCCAGCCCGGCCCCACATGGGGCCGCAGCGCCCGCACGGCGAGCACGCAGCCGGCAAGGTAGAGCAGGTGATCGGCCAGCGGCAGCGGCACCCGAAGCAGCACGGTGGTGGCAATCCACATTGAATACATCGGCCCCTTCATGAGCGTGAACTGGCTGTAGGGGCCCAGCCACTCGCCGCTGAGGATGTGCCGCGCAAGCTCAAGGTAGAGCCGGTCGTCGTGGCCGGCCGGCCCAATGGCGACCACCGGCTGCGCGGCGACCAGCCACAGCTTCAGGCCCACACACGCCAGCCCAGCCATGAGCCATCCACTGCGGCCCACCGTGTCACCGGGGTGGTTCATCGGTCGAAAGCCGGCTCGAGGGTGCCCGGGAGAAACCGTCTCAGCATTTTCTGAATCTGGCCCTCCGGTAGACCTAGCGGACCGCCTCCGTGGACCTCATCATAGCGGTTTTGCCGACCTGAGGATTTCCTCGAACCGCGGATCGTCCTTTAGGCGGGACCAAACCGGATCAAAGCGAACAGTGTTGGGGGTCAGGTTGATGAAGGGCTGCGCCACGATTTCTCGGAGGACTACAAACGCCTCTTCGCGCCGGTCTCCGATCGCCAGAATCTGCCCGTAGTCCACACGCATCGCCAGTGACGAATAGGCATCGCGCGTGAGCTCCTCATCGAGCGCAGCCCTGGCGTCGCGATTCGCCTCGTCATGGCGCCCGGCATACGCCTCCGCGCGGGCGATGCCCATCTTGACCCACGTCTCCTGCCGCGGTGCCCACGTCTTGGCGCGATAGGCCGCAATTGCCGCGTCCGCGAACCGCCTCGCCTCGTCCGGCTTCCCGCGAAGGAAGCTCACGAGGGCCCTGTGGAGGTCCACCGGGTCGCTGATCGTACCGTCGCTGTTGGTAATTGACTTAAGCCGCGGGTCGGCGAGCACCCGGTCTGCCGCATCCAGCTCTCCATTGAGAATCGCCATTGAGTAGGCCGTCTGCAGGCCATTCGCGTCACCCGGCCAGCGCGGCAGGTCCGCCATCGCGCGCAGGAATGCGCCCCGGTCGCCGTCGATCTCGTAGCGGGCGCGGACGGACAGCGACTTCATCGCACGGTCCCCCGAGGAAAAAATCGGGCGGTAGCGCTCCATCAGCTCCAGAAGCTGAGGATAGCGCCTCAGGGAGAACACGGTTCCAAGCAGCTGCGAGATCTCGGTGTAGTCATTCGGGTTGAGCGCTGCGGAGCGCTCCAATCGTTCCAATGCCTCCGGCCACTGGCCGAGCCGGCGATGGGCCATCGCGATCCGGTACTGAACCTGCGCGTCATTGGGAAGCAAGGCCTCGGCTGCGCGGTATTCCGCGAGCGCCTTGGCCCAGTTATTCAGGCATGTGTAGTCGAACGAACCCTGCGCAAGCAGGGTCTCGGGGGCTCCGGGCGCCAGGAGCCTTGCGGTCTCCATCTCCGCCTGCGCCATGGCCCTGCGCTCGGGCGTGGCGTCCAGTACCGCGAACCAGTACATCGTGCCGTGAAGGATCGACGCCTGCACATGCGGAAGCGCAAATGCCGGGTCCTTGGCCGCCGCCTGTTTGTAAAGGCTGATTGACCGCTCGTAGTCTTCCCTGGACGCCGTCGGGCCGAGATTCTGGTCGAGAATGCGCGCCCGCAGGAACAGGTCGTAGGCCTCCTGGTTCTCCGTCGGCCGGCGGACGAGCAGCGACTTCTCCTCGGACGACAGCGTGGCCTTCAGCGCGGAGGTGACGGCGGCGGCCAAATCCGACTGAACGCTGAAGACGTCGGTCAGATCCTTGGTGTAGGAGTCGGCCCAGAGGTGTTCGTCGGTCCGCGCATCGATCAGCTGAACGTTGAGGTGAACCTTTGTGCCCACTCGCTGCACACTCCCCTCCAGCACCGTGGCGACGCCCAGCTCGGCGGCGATCTTCCTTAGGTTGCGTCCGTCCTCGTTCTTGTAGGCCATGACGGAGGTCCGGGAGATCACCTTGAGGTCATGAATCTTCGCCAGCGCGGTGATCACCTCATCGTGCAGGCCGTCGGCAAAGAACTCGTTGTCCTTGTCCGGGCTGAAATTCGAGAAGGGAAGGACCGCTATGGATTTCGCCGGGGCGCCCGGCGCCTCGGGCACCGCCGGTTTGATCTCCGCCGCCGCGGGCACGGCCTTCGGCGGCTGCGCCTTTCGCGTCGAAAGGAGAACCGCAGACCCGGCGACAACCAAGATGCCGAACACAGCCCAAGCCCAGCCAGGCAGACCCGCTTTCCTTCCCGGCGGGGAAGCAGAAGCAGTCTGCGCCGGTGGGCCGGCGTGCTGTTGGACCTTTCCTGCAGGCGGGCTGGCGCTGCCCGGATCCGACGCGGCGGCCTTGTGCGGAGCCTCCAGGAGCCGCTTCACCTGCTCGACGAACTGCGGCGTCGGCAGCGCGCCGGGCAAACGTATCCACTGCACCCGCATGAATTCAGGTGGGACCAGGGCGCCGCTCTCGAGCGTATCGTCAACGGCAACCGGAGCCAGAAAAGCGATTCCCTCGGCCATCAGGTGCGTCTGCTCGACGGCGAGCTTCCACTCCAGGCGGAAATACCCCTTGCCGCGCTCCTGCGTGTTCTTGGAGATGATCGGGATGAACAGCGTGCAGTCGGCGATCTGCCGGCGGATCTTCTGGTCCCACGCATCGCCTCCCCTCAACTCGTTCTGGTCAAACCAGACCTCGACCCCATGACTGCGCAGGGCGTCGGCAAAGCGGCGGGCCACACCGGTGTCCTCGCGTGCGTAGCTGAGAAAAACCGCACTTGTTGACCCGGATGACATGATATTTCGCTGGAGGCGTCGCCATGCTTCCAAGCACTGAACGAAATGCGAGAGGAAAACCCTTACTGCATACGGAGTTGGGACACGCGCCAAGAGGGCGCAGCCAACCGTCGGCCTGTCACGGGGAGGCGGGACGCAAGGCCGCCTTAGCTCTTCCAGAATAATCAGTTAAGTGCCGATTCGCCGATTGTTTAGGCGCCACTATCCGCCGCAGGATGACGGCAACTGCGCCATGGGGCGGCATTGAGGCGCGGGTCCTCACGCGCGCCCAATGGAAGGATTTATTTCGCGGACGCCAGTTCGGCGGCGATCAGCTCGCGTATCTTCCCTCGCGCGTCCGCCAGGGGCACCTCCCCCTTGTCGAGCTTCGCCAGAAGCGACTTCTGCGCGAGATAGTCCTTGTTGGCGACGCCGGCCTTGCTCTGCAGCATCCGCCAGGCCTTCCTCCGCTCGACGGCAAACAGGACCATCTGGCGCGACACCGCGTAGAAGCGGACCTTCCCGTGCTCCTCCGCCTTGATGTAGCAGCCGAAGTTTGTGACGAAGCTGCGGTGGGCGGGGTCGAAGACCCGCCGGTGGATGACGTCGTCCTGCGTGATCAGGAGAAGCTGGTCGTCGAGCAGCGTGAGCCGGGCCGCCTCCTCCTCCTTGATCGCCTTCACGTGCTTGCGGAAGCGCCCCTCTGTCAGGGCCCAGTGCGCCACGGTGAAGCTGTATTCGGCGCCGTCGGTGGCGTACTTCGTCCGCCACCAGTCGCGGTCGACGCTCGGATTGCCCTTCAGGTCGAAGGCCTCCTGGGAGGTCTCGCCCCGCCGTGGGTTGAAGATGAACTCGGGCATGCCGCGCGCGTCGCGCACGAGCTTAGCCTGCTCGGCGCTCATGTTGTCCCCGACGCCGTGCTCCGGCTGGCAGGTCGTGTAGGCCTGGAAGAAGGCCGTGCCGCGGTATTCCAGGCCGTCCAGCATCGCCTTGTACAGCTTCGCGGCGTTGGCCATCGACACCTGCGCGATGAACGGCGAGCCGTGGCCGCTCGTGAACGCCTCGGCCACGTTCTTCTTTTCGATCAGCTTGCCCTGCGAGGCGACGCCGAACTGGTTCATGTCATAGCCGCCCAGCATCGTGGACGAGTCGGAGTTCTGGCCGCCCGTGTTCGAATAGACCTGGGTGTCGAGCATCAGCATTTTCACGTTGGGGCGGTTCTGAAGGATGACCTTGGACACGTTCTGGAAGCCGATGTCGCCCAGCGCGCCGTCGCCGCCGATTACCCAGACCTTGGGCAGCTCGCGGATCTCCTGCTCCGTCATGAGGGCGTCGTCGAGGTGCGTCAGGGTGAAGTACTCGGCCTCGCTGGCCACGCCGGACGTTCGGTCGAGCAGCGCATCGGACATGCGCTCGGGGGCGACCGAGCGCCTCGCGTGGCTTACGATCAACGACTCAGCCATGAGCCAGGAGATCGTCGCTCCGTCCTGGAACAGCGAGTTCATCCACGGGTACGGATGGGGATTCGACGGGGGCGTGGAGCCGTAGACCGTGTTGCAGCCCGTGCTGGCGCCCATCATCATCACGGACATCCCGTTGGCCCGTCGGCCGTCGACCGCCTGAAGGTCTTTGTGGTTGAACGCGTCCTGCCTGAGGATCGCGGAGAGCCCGCCTACGATCTGCTCGTCGGTGATGGTCCCGTGCTTTGCCTCGTAGTCGTCCACCCGCTTCGCGGTGTCGGCGTCGTTCTCGCCGCCGAGCCCGGCGACCAGGTGGGCGAAGGTCTTGCGGTACAGGCCGTATTCCTCGGGGCTGCGGGCTTTTAGGGCGGCCAGCTTCCCGGCGCCCTCCTTTTCCAGGCGCTCCGCCTTCGCGACAAGGCGGTCCGCCTTGCGGTGGTAGATTGGCCGCATGTAGGCCTCGGTGACGCTGGCGCACGAACGCAGGATGCTCTTTTCCCCGCAGCCGGCGCATGCCCCGTCGCCCGACACGAGGGCCTCGTAGTTGCGGCGGACCATCAGGTGGTTGCGCAGCGCCGCCTCGCGCGAGCCCGCGGCCTCGGAGTCGTTGTAAAGCCCGAGGAAGCGCTGGGGCGTGTCCGGCAGCAGCCGGGAGAAGACCTGGGCCGTGGTGAGCTCGGCGTTGAGCTCCTCGGTCTCGCGGGTCATGCGCAGCGCGTCGTGGTCGCCGCAGACCTGGACGCATTCGCCGCAGCCCTTGCACAGGTCGGACACGAAGATCGAGAAAAGGCCGCCGCCGCCGGGCGTCTTCGCCTCGATCGAGCGGAATATCGCCGGCACGTTCGAGTAGGCCATCGGCAGCTTCGCGATGATCCCCGTGAGCTCCGCGCGGCCGCGCTCGGACACGGTCGCCAGCGCGGACACCTCCTCCTTGACGATCTCCTTGAAGGGCACGTTGGTCTTCGCCTTGACCGATTCGCTCATCTTCGCCCGGATCCGTGACTCCAGCCCGGTCAGCTCGGCGCCGATGGCGCGCCGGTCCGCCACGTCGGTGACGTAGTTGTTCACCGCGGTCTTCAGGACCGTGCTGACATCCTGCGCCATGTTGGGCAGCGCCGTGTCGGGGCAGGCGGTGATGCACTCCATGCACTGCGTGCAGTTCTCGGCGATGTAGACGGGCGTCTCGCGCCGGGCGACATACTTGGACTGCGTGGCACCGGTGCCGGCCCCCATCACGCCGACTGACGCCAACGCGCCCGACGGCTGGTGGTAGCCGAGGCCATTTCGGAACTCGGAGTCAAACTTGGCCAGCGTCTGGAACGGGGCGCGGCCGCCCTGCTGGGCGGGCATCGGGATGCTGGAGCATCCCGCGGCGCCGCAGCCGGCCGTGGGGATGATCTGGTGCTGTCCCTGCGGGGCTAGGAGCGGGTTGCGCATCGACGAGTGGTCGGCGGCGCCGTTCTGCCCGTTCTTGATCTCCACAACCCGGGCAAAGCCCTCGGTCATGACGGTCATGTTCGAAGTCACGACCGCGTCGCCGAAGCGCCCAAACTTCTTCTGGTACTGCTTGCGCACGCTCTCCTGGAACTTCTCCTCGGTGATCCCGTAGGTCTGGAGGAACGGGCTCACCCTGAAGAACGCCCCGAGGAAGGAGTTTCCCTGCATGCGCAGCTGAAGCTCCGGCTGGTTCGTCGCCTTGCGGGCGATATCGAAGCCCGGCAGGATGAAGATCCGGATATTGTTGTCCTGCACGAACTGCCGGTGGCGGGCGGGAATCCGCTCCCAGGCGGCCTCCGGGGACTCGCTCGACTCCCAAACGAGGCAGCCCCCCTTCTTGAGGCCCTCGAGGGGGTTCGTGTGGGTGAACGCCTTCGGGTCGCAGCACAGGACAACGTCGACGTGATTGAGCTCGCAGTTCACCTTGATGGGCGACGGGGCGACCGTGAGGTAATAGTTGGTCGGGGCCCCCTTCTTCTCGGAGCCGTACTTCGGGTTCGCCATCACGTAGAGCCTCTCAACGAGGAACCCGTCGGCGTCGTACACGGGATCCCGCTCGGAAACGTACCTGCCGAATTCGCCGACCAGCTCACCCAGGTTCTTGCCCGTTGTGATCATGCCCCACCCGCCAATGGAATGGAATCGCACGGCGATCGCCCCCTGCGGCAGCAGCGAGGGGGTGTCCTTGCTGATGACAGCGTAGGGATGCTCCACGCCGAGCACGAAGAAGGTCTCGCCGTCGTCGGCGCCCCTGCCGTCGCGGCGGCGCGCATGGCCGGCGGCGAACTCGTAGGCCCCGAGCGTGTGCTCCGGCCTGAAGTCGCGAGAGCCGATCCCGTAGGCCCCCCGGAAGAGGCGCGGCGTTTCGGCGGGCGTGAGGCCGGGCAGCGCACCCCCGTACCTCACCACCTCGTTGGCCTTTCCTAGCGCCACCCTGATGTCGCGGGCGAGCGGGTTGTCGCCGGCCAGCCCCTCGTCGGTCCGCTCGAGGACGATCACGTTCTTCTTCCCCCTGAGGGCGTTGATGACCGCCGCCTCGGGGAACGGCCGGATGACGTTGATGTGGATAGAGCCCACCTTGGCATTGCGCTGCTCGCGCAGGTAATCGCAGGCCGCCTCGATGTTGTCCGCGGCGCAGCCCAGGGACACGAACACCGTGTCCGCGTCGGCGGCCTTGTACTCGTGCACGAGCCCGTAGCAGCGGCCCGTCAGCCTGCCGAAGTCGGCGTAGGCCTCCTCGAGCATCGGAAGGATGTACTCGTTGAAGTTGTTCCGGCGCGCGACGACGCCGTTCATGTGGTGCTCCTGGTTCTGCACGGGCCCGAGGAGGACGGGGTTCTTCAGGTCCATCATCTGGGGCACCCGCCGCCGCCGGGGCCCGAAGAGCTCGCGCTGGGCGGCGGTAGGGCAATCGATCTGGTCGTCGACCGCCCCCAGGAACTCGCGCAGCAGTTCGGCCTCGGGCGCGAGGTACATCCGCTCGGAATGCGTGGTGAGCATCCCGTCCTGGATGTTCATTCCGGGATTCAGGGAGAGCTCGTTCACCCGCCGCAGGATGACGGCCTGGTCTGCCGCCTGCTGGGCGTCCTTCGCAACCAGCATGGTCCAGCCCGTGTCGAGGGCCGCGTAGAAGTCGTCGTGGCCGCAATGCACGTTGAGCGCGTGCTTGGTCAGCGCCCTAGCGCCGACCTCGAGCACCATCGTCGAGAGCTTCCCCGGGGCGTGGTAATACTGTTCCATCGCGTACACGATGCCCTGGCCGGACGTGAAATTGACCGTGCGCCTGCCCTGCACCGCATAGGAGGTGGCGCCGCCCTGCGCCGCGTGCTCGCCCTCCGTTTCAACCGCCACCTTCTGCTGCCCCCAGACTGTCAGCTCTCCCTGAGCGTAGGATTGCTGGTAGATCTCACCGCCCTCGGTCGAGGGTGTTATCGGGTAGAACACACCGCCCTCCGTGATGCGGGTTTCGACATGCTGCGCGACGAGCTGGTTGCCATTGCAGGTGACGCGAATGCCCGGGTACTTCGGTTTCTGCCGCGGTGGTGCGGACGGGAGCGGCGAGGGTTGCGTCGGGACAGCCGTATTGAGGCTCATGGGTGAAATGGGTTCGGGAATTAAGGTCGTCCGTTGACGGCGGCGGGCCGATTAATAGCCATAAGAAGGGCACCTTATTCAAGCTTCACCGCCAAGCAAGGGAAAGTCTCTCTCCCTCCAGCTGCCATAAATCCCCCCAATAATCGCACTGTTAACGCGGTTCATCGAACCCGCGTGTCTCCCGCCGCCTGTCCGTCCGCTCGGCCATCCCGAAGGCCCTCCCGCTGGCCCCGGCGCAGGTGCGGCCTCGTTCCGCAGGCAGCCCGTGAACGGGCGCTTCAGAAGCGTTCTCCGATTAGGCGGTTGCGGGGTCGAAAGAGTTTTGCTCGTGTCTTTCCCTGGTGAAAGCGCCCCCCTCCGAGACGGCAGATCCCTGGTCAGAACGCCTCAGGGGGATTGGTCTGGGCATCCTGGTTGTCTGCGCGACCTGCTTCGCCTACCTGCCGTCGCTCTCCGGCGCCTTCATCTGGAACGACGCAGACTACGTGACGGCGCCGGCGCTGCGCTCCCTGCGCGGCCTGGCCCGCATATGGACCGAGCCCGGCGCAACCCAGCAATACTACCCTTTGCTGCACAGCGCGTTTTGGATCCAGCACCGGATCTTCGGGGACGACCCGCTGGGATACCATGTCGTCACCCTTCTCCTGCATGCCGGATCGGCGGTCCTGTTCGCGCTCGTGCTGCGCCGGCTGTTCGCCGGCGCCGGGGTCAGATCTTCCGGGGCCGAGTGGCTGGCGGCGCTGCTCTTCGCCCTCCATCCGGTGCATGTCGAATCAGTTGCGTGGATCACGGAGCAGAAGAACACCCTTTCGCTCGCGTTCTACCTCGCGGCGGCGCTGGTCTACCTTGGGTTCGACGAGACGCGCAGGACCCGCACCTATCTCGCAGCGCTGGCGCTGTTCGCGCTGGCGCTGCTGTGCAAGACGGTCACCGCGACCCTTCCCGCGGCCCTCCTTGTGGTGTTCTGGTGGAAGCGCGGACGGCTCGGCTGGCGGCGGGACGTCCTGCCGCTGCTCCCGTGGCTTGCGCTCGGCGCGGCGGGCGGGCTCTTCAGCGACTGGGTCGAGAAGGCCTACGTCGGCGCGCAGGGCGCGGACTTCAACCTGCCGCTCGCGGCGCGGCCGATCGTCGCGGGCAGGGCCGTCTGGTTCTATGTGGGCAAGCTGGCCTGGCCTGCCGGCCTGAACTTCATCTACCCGCGCTGGACGGTGGATGCCGCGGTTTGGTGGCAATGGCTCTACCCCTTGAGCGTCCTCGCGGCGGTCGCCGCGCTCTGGTCCGTGCGTCGGCTGACCCGCGGGCCCCTCGCGGCTTTCCTGATCTTCGTGGGCTCGCTTTTCCCCGCCCTGGGCTTCGTCAACCTCTACGGCGAGCGCTATTCGTGGGTGTGGGACCACTGGCAGTACCTGCCCGACCTGAGCCTGATTGCGCTCGGCGCCGCGGGACTGGCCGCGGGCTGGCGTCTCGTGGCCCCGGGCCTGCGTTGGTTGGGACCCGGGCTCGTCGCCGCGCTCAGCATGCTCCTGGGCGCGCTTACGTGGTCCCATTGCGGGGTGTTCCACGACAACCAGACGCTCTACCTCGAGACGCTCGCCCGCAATCCCGCCTCATGGATGGCGCACAACAACCTAGGCCTCGCCTGGTCGAAGATCCCGGGGCGCCTTGGCGACGCGATCGCCCAGTATCAGGAGGCGCTGCGCCTGAAGCCCGACATCGCCGAGACCCACACCAACCTGGGAAAGGCCTGGGCCGAAACGCCTGGGCGCCTGAGCGACGCCGTCGCGGAATACGAGGAGGCGCTGCGCCTGGATCCCAACTATGCCGATGCGCATTTCTATCTGGCCAACACCCTCGTGCAGACCGGGCGGGTTCCCGAGGCGATCCATCACTACGAGGAGGCCCTGCGCGTGCAGCCCGACCTGGCCGAGGCGAGCAACAACCTCGGGATGACTCTTTGCCGCGTGGGAAGGGCCGACGAGGGCATGAAGCGCATCGAAGCGGCGATCCGGATGCAGCCCAGCTACGCGCAGGCCCATTTTGCACGCGGTGCCGCCCTCCTTCAGTCCGGTCGCAGAGACGAGGCAGCCGCTGAATATGAGAGAGTCCTTCAGCTGAGGCCCGGGGATCCCTCGGCGACGAGGATGCTGGAGATGATCCGCCCGCGGCAATAGGTCGCCAGGCCTGCGCGGCAAAGGCTCCAGGCCGTGCATGCCAACCGGGTTTCCCCGCCAAGGATTGCGTCGGGCCTTCGGCAAACTATTCATCGTTGAGCAGCCGCCGCGCCGTTTTGTGCACAAAGGCAAAAATACCAGGACCCCCCATGCGTTTTCTCAGCCATGCCCCTGCCGCATTCGCCTGCCTTCTCCTCTGTTCGGGCCTGGGTGGGCCAACCACCTCTGCCGTGGCCTCTGAACCCGTGGTGAGCGTCACGGGAGGGGATATCAGGGGCCGCCTCCTCGAGGATGGCGCCGGCGCGGTCTTCAAGGGCATCCCGTTCGCAAGGCCTCCGGTTGGCGATTTCCGCTGGCGGGAGCCGATGCCGGTCATCCCATGGAACGACACCCGCGATGCCGGGGAGTCGGGGCCGCCCGCCGTGCAGCCCGCCCTCGGATGGAATGACAAATCAGCAGCCGCCAGCCGTGAGGATTGCCTCTATCTGGATGTGTGGACGCCGACCGGGCCGTCGACGGCGCGAAATCCGGTGATGGTGTGGATCCATGGGGGAGCCAACGTCGCCGGCGCCGGCGGCTTCGACCCCCTGTACGACGGCCGTGCCCTGATTTCCCACGGCGCCGTGCTGGTCGTTGTCGAATACCGGCTTGGCATCCTTGGATTCTTCGCGCACCCGGAACTGACGCGCGAATCGGCGCACCACGCGTCCGGAAACTACGCGACGCTGGACCAGATCGCGGCGCTTAGGTGGGTCCGCGACAACATCGGGAAGTTCGGCGGCGACCCGGAAAATGTCACCATCTTCGGACAATCGGCCGGCGCCACGGATGTCCTGGCTCTCATGGCCTCGCCGCTTTCCAAGGGCCTGTTCCACCGGGCGATCGCAGAAAGCGGCGCCCCGTCGCCGAGGTCGACGCTTGCGCTCGGCGAGGCGGAGGAGGAGGGCGCGCGGGCAGGCGAGAAGCTTGGGGCTCAGGGCGGCCGCGCGGTCGCCTTCCTGCGTTCGCTCCCGCCGGGAGAGCTCCTGAAGACAGAGCATAGCTTCAGCTCGTTCACCGCCGACGGCTGGGTGTTCCCGACCCCGCCCGTCGCCGTCTGGGCCTCTGGAAGGGAGCACGCGGTGCCCCTGATCATCGGCAGCAACGGCGTGGAGTTTCCTGCGGCGGGGTCCCCGGATGACCTGCGGCAGACAATCCACAAGTTCTTCGGGGACCTAGCGCCTCGGGCTCTCGCCTTGTACGGGCTCTCCGGGGATGGGCCGGCGCCGGACGCCGACCCCGTGTATGGTGACGCCGCGGACCAATTGGGGAGTGATGTCTTCCGCTGCCCCTCGGTCCTGCACGGCGAATGGCACAGCGGCGCCGGCCATCCCGTCTGGGAGTACGAATTTGACCGGGCCATCCCCCCTCACCCGAAGGTCGCGCACTCGGGCGACCTTTCCTACGTGTTTGGAAACCTGCACCCGGCGGGCAGCCAGGGAGGGGATTTCCAGGATGCCGACCGCAGGCTCTCGGCGGTCATCCAGGCCTACTGGACGAATTTCGCCAGGACGGGCAACCCCAACGACACCGGACTGCCCAAATGGCCCGGGTTTGACGCCATGAAGAGGGAGTATCTGGTCTTCACGGCCGCGGCGGATGTCGCCGCGGCAGCGAACGAGCGCGGTCCGTTCTGCGACCTGTACCGCGCCCTGCTGAGCGAGCCCGCGGCGCCACGCTGATCCCTGCCCGGACCCCAGGCGCGTCAACTCGCACCTCCCGGCGCTTAAGGATGTCCCCCTACTTCATCATCGCGACCTGGATTGTCTTTTATGTCTACTGGGTGATCAACGCCTGGTCGGCCAAGGCGACCGCCGAAAGGCAGAGCCTTGCGACCACGCTCCCGAACCGGCTGCTCACCCTGGCGGGGGGGATCCTGCTCTTCTGGTACACGCCCCCGCACCCGCTTGAAACCAGGATCATCCCTCACACGCTCGTGTCGGGGTGCGCCGGTCTTGTCCTCTGCCTCCTCGGCCTGGGCCTGGCGATTTGGTCACGGAACACGCTCGGCAGGAATTGGAGCAGTTTCGTGGTGCTGAAGCAGGGGCACGAGCTCGTGGAGCGCGGGCCCTATCGCCTCATGCGCCATCCGATCTACTCAGCCATCCTGCTCATGGGACTCGGCACCGCGGTCGCGTTCGGACGACTCGCCTGCTGGATCGGCATGCTGCTGCTGTTCTGGGGCTTCTGGCTGAAGCTCAGGCAGGAGGAGAGGCTTCTGACGCGGCATTTCCCGGCTGACTACCCCGCCTATATGAAGCGGGTGAAGGCCCTTGTGCCCTGCGTGTTCGCGTTGGCCCTCTGTCTCCTCGCGCTGGCGACGCCCGCGGCGATGTAGGGCGCCGCGACGCAACGGGCCTCAGGCCCCCGAGCCGCCCTGCGCAAACGCGTCGACGCTCTGGCGTATGGCGCGTGTGTGCTCCGGCGTGCTCCCGCAGCAGGATCCGATGATGGCCACGCCGGCCTCGAGCGCCTCGGGAACGGCCCGCGCCATGTCTTCGGGGCGTTGCTTGTAGACCGCCTTCACGCCCTCGAGAACCGGCAGACCCGCGTTCGGCTGCACCATGATGGGCAGCTTGCAGTGCGTCCGGTAGATGCGTGCCACCCGAGCCGCAGCCACCATGTCCATCCCGGTTCCGCAGTTGAGGGCCACGATGTCCGCCTGTCTCTCCTCGGCGAACTCGGCGGCCTGTTCCGGCGAGACACCCATCATCGTCTTGAAGGTTTCCCCGTCCAGGCAGAGGTCATAGGCAAGCGAGGCGATGATGCACCGTGCGTTGGCGCCCTTGGCCGCGTCAATGGCGATGCCGAGCTCTTCAAGCGAGGTTTGCGTCTCGATGATGATCGCGTCGACGCCAGCCCCGACAAGCGCGGCAGCCTGCTCGGACAGCGCCGAGAGCGCATCCGCTTCGGAAAGCACGCCGTACGGCTCGATCAGCTCCCCAAGCGGGCCAATGTCGCCCAGGACGAAGCCCGGGCCTGCGCCGAAGGCCTGGCGCGCAATGCGCGCGCCCGCGCGGTTGATCTCCTCCATCTGCGCCGCGTGGCCGTGCCGCCCGAGCGCACGGCGGCTGCCGCCGAACGTGTTGGTGATGAGGCAGTCGGCACCGGCCCCGGCGTAGCGCTCCTGTATCGCGAGCACGCGCTCGGGATGGGACAGGTTCCAGATTTCGCCGCACGCGCCCTGCTCAAGGCCCGCCAGCATGAGTTGGGTCCCCATCGCGCCGTCACATACGAGCCGGCGCACGCGCACGATTTCATGCAGGGGTTCCGTGTTCATAAAAGGGTTCGGTGTGAGGCGCGCCCCGCGCCGAGCTCATCGAAGGCCTTCGACGGGGCGCCCACGGAGCCCAATGCGTGGGCCACGCCCGAATGCCAGGGCGCCGCTGAAGCCATTTGCGGGTTATGACCAGGAATCGACACGACGCGCGAGGCCGCCGCCCGACGCGCAAATTGGAAACTCTCGCGGGAAAGCATGTGCTTGTAGCGGCCGATCCCGAGTTTCATCTTGGTGTCCAGGCCGCGATCTTGGCCGACCGGCACCTCATGAGCAAGGATGCGCCTTGGCAGCCGTTCCGGCGTTGTTGCAGCCAATTCCCAATAGATACTGCCATGAAGGCACTCCTCCGCACAGCCGCGGGCGCTCTGCAAACCCCGCGCCTCTCCCGTCGCCAATGCTGGCGTCTCGTCGTCTGCGTCGCCGCACTGGCAGGCGAAGCCCTGGCCCAGCCAGCCGACGCCGACGCGCCGTTTCGCATAAGCGGAAACCACCGCTATCTGGTCGACCGCCACGAGGTCCCCTTCCTGTTGCAGGGGGATGCCGCTTGGTCCCTGGTCGCAAACCTCTCGAATGAGGATGCGGAAATCTACCTCAAAAATCGACACGCCAAGGGCTTCAACGCGATCCTGGTCAACCTGATCGAACATAAGTTCGCCAAGAACGCGCCACGGAACATCTTCGGCGACGCGCCGTTTTCCGGAGCAACCGACTTCTCGGCGCCTAACGAGAAGTACTTCAAGCACGCCGACTGGGTGATCCAGAAGGCGGCAGAGAACGGCCTTGTGGTGCTGTTGGCCCCGGTCTACCTCGGCTACCCGGGCCTGGACGAGGGCTTCTACGATGAGGTCATGGCCAACGGGCCCGAGAAGTGCCTGGCCTATGGCCGCTTTCTTGGCCAGCGGTACCGGAGCTTCGACAACATAATCTGGGTGATGGGGGGAGACCGCGACCCCGGGCCGGCCCGGGAGAACGTCGACATGGTCGCCTACGGAATCCGTGAGTCCGACCGGCGCCATCTGATGACCGCACACTGCCACAGCGATGCCGCCCCGGCGGAGCAATATCCCGGTTCGTGGCTCGAGGTCAGCACCTCGTACGCCTACGAGATCGTCCATCTTCGCCTCACCTGGGACTATGAACGAAAGCCGGCGATGCCGCTCTTTCTCATCGAATCCATCTATGAGGGGGAGCACAATTCATCGGAGCTGCAGATCCGCCGTCAGGCCTATTGGTCCGTGCTCTGCGGCGAGTTCGGCCATGTGATGGGCAACTATCCGATCTGGTCCTTCAACCCGGGTTGGCAGGCCGCGCTGGAGTCGCCGGGGTCGACCGCGCTCATGCACTGGGGTCGGTTGTTCCGCTCACGGCCGTGGTTCGAGCTGGTGCCCGACAAGGACCACAAGATCGTGACCGCGGGTCTCGGGGAATTCTGGGGGCTCGACTACCTGACCGCGGCGGCCACCCCGGACGGCGGCACTGCCATGGCCTACCTGCCAAGCAACCGCACCATCACGGTCGACCTTTCGCAGCTGGCAAAGGGACACGCTAAGGCTTGGTGGTACAATCCCCGCACGGGCGGCGCCGTGGAGGCCGGCTCCTTCGCCACCAACGGCGCCGTGCAGTTCACCCCGCCGTCGGATGGCGACTGGGTGATCGTGCTGGATGACGCCTCAAAGCGCCTTCCCGCGCCAGGTTCGTAGCCCGACCCGGCCAGAGCATCTCCGGTCCCGGCCAGCTTTCGGCCTGCATCCCTTCAAAGACTCGTCCACGCTCGTCGGCCATGAAGTCCCACCGAAAGGAACTCTGGTTCGAGGTGCCGCGCCGGCGCCAGCTGATCAACATCACCCCTGAGGTCGAGGCCGCGCTGGCAGAAAGCCAGATCAGGGAGGGAATCTGCCTCGTGAATGCGATGCACATTTCCGCGTCCGTCTTCATCAACGACGACGAATCGGGCCTCCATGCCGACATCGAGAAGTGGCTGGAGAAGCTCGCGCCGGAGAAGCTCGCGCCGGAGAAGCCGCACGATCATGGGCCGCGAGGTGGTCGTCGCCGTGACGGGGGGAAGGCTCGATTTCGGGCCCTGGGAACAGATCTTCTACGGGGAATTCGACGGAAAGCGCCGAAAGCGCGTCCTGGTCAAGATCATCGGGGAATAATCTGCGCCGGCACGGCGGAATCACCGGCCACCAGAGTCATTTGCCCCCTTCGCGGTCTCGCAGGCGTGCAGCAGCAGATTGGTGACAGGGTAGCCGAGCGAGCGGTGGCCCCACGGGCTCCATTCAAGCCATAGCGTGGACGACGTGACCGGCCAGTAGGCGACCGGCTCGCCCGTGAACCAGAAGCGGCGCAGTCCGTCCGCAGCCCTGATCAGAGGGTTGTCGGTCAGGAACACATCGTCGTCTCAGATGAAGGCCGCCCGTCGGACGCCGGCGTAAGCGGCGAGAACCGCCGAGACTAGCAGCGCTCCGAGCGCCAGGTTCCGGGACGCCCGGCGCTCCCGCCGCCAAAACCCCGGGGCCGCCTGGGCGGCCCGAACCGTTCAGGGATATAGCCACTGTTCGCGCCACTCGCCGCCCTGCTGCACGCAGATGATCCGTTCATGGCGGCGGAAGGGTTTCTGCCGCCAGAACTCGATCCGGTCCGGCACCACGCGGAAACCCGACCAGAACGGGGGCCGCGGCACGGCCCCGATGTGAAAGCGGACCGCATACGCCGCGCATGCCTGCTCCAGGTCGTAATACCCCTGCATAGGGTGCGACTGCTTGGAGGCCCATGCGCCGAGCTGGCTGAGCCTGGGCCGCGTCGCGAAATAGGCGTCGGCCTCCGCGTCCGCCACGGGCTCCGTTCTCCCGCGCACCCGCACCTGGCGGCCAATCCGGTTCCAGTAGAAGCACAGCTCAGCCTTGGGATTGGAGGCGAGGTTCTCGGCCTTCGGGCTTGTCAGGTTCGTGTAGAACACGAACCCCCTCGCGTCGACGTGCTTGAGCAGCACCATCCGCACCGCGGGATTGCCCTGGGTGTCGCTCGTGGCGAGCGCCATCGCGGTCGGCTCGGGTTCGCCGCTCTGGGTCGCTTCTTCGAGCCACTGGCTGAACTGGGCAATGGGGTCGGTCATTTCTTGGCGCAGATCCTTGTCCGGACCGGGACCCGGACACCAGCACGGTTTACGGCCATTCTGCCGGGCCGGATCCGAGCCGGGCAAGCCTGGGCGAATTCCGGCGCACCTCAGTCACCCAGGCACGTGCTCACCGAGCGCGCCGACTGAATCCACGGATGATCCAGCGGCACGAGCTTCAGCTTCCCCGCGACCGACGCAAGCGGCACCGGCTGGACGCTGTTGCCGCGGGCGGCGACCATGATCCCTTCTGCGCCATTGGCTATCAGGTCGACGCAGGCGGTTCCCAGGCTTGTGGCGAGAAGCCGGTCGGCGAACGACGGCGTGCCGCCGCGCTGCACGTATCCCAGGATAGTCACGCGTGCCTCGAGGCCCGTCAGCCCCTCCAGCTGCTTGGCGAGACGCAGCGTGTTGCCCGCATGCTCCGACTCCAGCTCCGCAAGCCTCAGCTTGGCGTACTCCTTCTCCTCCAGCGTGCGCGCCGCGGCCCTGCGGCGCTCCGCCGCCACGAACGAGGCGGCATCCTCGAGCGACTTGGCGCCCTCCGCCACCGCCACGATGCTGAAGTTCGTGCCGACCTTGGACCGTTTTCGTATGGCGGCCGCGATCTTCTCAAGATCGTAGGGTATCTCGGGGATCAGGATGACGTCGGCGCCCCCCGCGAGCCCGGCTCCGAGCGTCAGCCACCCGGCCCTGTGCCCCATGATCTCGGCGATGATGATGCGGTGATGGCTGTGTGCCGTGCTGTGCAGGCGATCGATGGCCTCGGTTGCTATGCCGAGGGCCGTGTTGTAGCCGATGGTCGCGTCCGTGAGGGCCACGTCGTTGTCGATCGTCTTCGGCAGGGTCACGATCCTTAGCCCCAGCTCCGCCAGGCGCATCGAATTCTTGTGGGTGCCACCTCCGCCGATGCAGACGAGCGCGTCGAGCCTGTGCGCCTTGTAGTTGCGCACGATGGCCTTCGTCATGTCGCGCTCCTTGCCTTCGATCATCATTCGGTGCGGCTTGTCGCGGCCGGTGCCAAGGACCGTCCCGCCAACCGTCAGGATGCCACTCAGGTTGTCCTTGCCCAGCTGCTCAAACGTATCCTGGGCGAGGCCGAGGAAGCCGTCACGAAACCCGAAGATCTCCCACCCATATTTCCCTATCGCGGCCTTGCCGACCGCGCGGATCGCGGCGTTGAGGCCTGGGCTGTCGCCGCCGGCGGTTAGGATGCCGATGCGTTTGATCTGTTTCTTCACGGGCGCGGTAGGGTAGTTGCGGAAGTCTAGGGACGGCGCGCCGATTGATCAATCATTGAGCTGCGGAAAATGCGCCCCCGCAAGAAAGGCCGCGCCTCCCAAAAGCCCGGCGAAGCAGACCGCCTACGGGCGCCAATGACTTTACTTCCGAGCATGGCAGATGGAACATGCCGACGTGACCAATCCCCTGAGGCGACGCGCCCTCGCCCCGCTCTCGAAGCCGCCGGCGGGGCCCGGGGCGCCGGAGGGCTCCGTTCCCGGAAAGGGCGGCGATGTGCGCAAACTGCCCAACGGCGCGGAGGTTTTCGCAGGGGCGCAGACGGTGCGGGTGCAGTTCGAGTCGGAGGCCACTGTGAGGGTGACCAAGAGCGCCACCGGCCTATTCCCCTCCCGCAGAAGCCTTATCGTCATCCCGCGCGAGATGCCGCGGGTCGAGGTGGCGCTGTCGGCGGAGCCCGGCACGGTCGTGCTCCGCTCGGGGCGGCTGCGCGTCGCGATTTCAAGGGCAACCGGCGAGGTGTCGTACCACGACGGTTCGGGGAGCGTGCTGCTGGGGGAGGAAGGCGCCGCGTCCTTCACGCCGGCAGCGATCCCCGGTGAGACTCAGGCATGGTCGATCGAGACACGCTTCAGGCTGAGCGCGAGCGAGGGCATCTACGGCCTCGGGCAGCACCAGTCCGGACTGATGAACTACCGCAACCACACGGTGAAGCTCGTTCAGGCCAACACGCAGTCCGCAAACCCGTTTCTCGTCTCGACCCTCGGCTACGGAATCCTCTGGGACAATTACTCCAAGACCGTCTTCGCCGATACCGGGCGCACCTGTTCCCTATGGTCGGAGGTGGCCGACGCCGTCGACTATTATTTCATCTTCGGCGGGAGCATCGACGGCGCGATCGCGGGTTACCGCGAGCTCACGGGCGCGGCGCCGCTCTACGGCCGGTGGGCCTACGGCTACTGGCAGAGCAAGGAGCACTATCAGAACCGCGACGAGGTGCTCAGCGTTGCCGCGCAGTACCGATCGAGGGGCATCCCCGTCGACGGGATCGTCCAGGACTGGGACTACTGGGACGGCCGCGGCAACTGGAACCAGCTTTTCTTCGACGAGAAACTGTTCCCCCGCCCGGCCGAGATGATCGACATCCTTCACCGCGAGCACTTCCACTTCATGATATCCATCTGGTGCGGTTTCGGCCCGACGACGCCGGTCTACCGCGAGATGGACGAGCGCGGCCTCCTTTATCCGACGGTCGGATGGGCGGGATTCAGGTACCTCGACCCCTACGCCCCCGCGGCGACCGACCTCTACTGGAGGCACGTGAGGGAGGGGCTCTTCAGGCACGGGGTGGACGGATGGTGGATGGATTCGACGGAGCCGGACATCGTCAACGCCGGGACAAAGGAGTCCCAGGAGTACGAGATGAAGCGCATGGGATCGAATCGCCTCGGAACCTTCGCGAGGTACCTCAACACCTATCCGCTGCTGGCCACCGAGGCGGTTTACAGGAACCAGCGCGCCGATACGGACAGAAAGCGGGTCTACATCCTCACGCGCTCCACCTTCGCGGGGCAACAGCGCGCGGCGGCCACGACCTGGACCGGGGACATCGGCGCGAGCTGGGAGATCTACCGTAACCAGATCCCCGCGGGGATCAACCACTGCATGTCCGGCATCCCCTACTGGACGTTCGACATCGGGGCGTTCGTCCTCGGCGGCTACGGCGGCGTCTTTGGCGACGGCGGAAAAGACCCGGCCTACCAGGAGCTCTACACGCGGATGTTCCAGCTCGGGACCTTCAGCCCCATCTTCCGCTCGCACGGATCCGACACGCCGCGGGAGATATGGGAATTCGGCGAATTCACGGACGTCCTCATCGCCTTTGACCGACTTCGCTATCGGCTGATGCCCTATATCTACTCGAATGCGTGGAGGATCACGAGCGAGGGCTACACCCTCATGCGGGGGCTTCCCATGGACTTCCCCAACGACCGCGGCACGTACGACATCGCCGACCAGTACATGTTCGGGCCGTCGCTCATGGTCTGCCCGGTCACGGGCTACATGCTGCACCGTCCGCCGGGAAGGAGCGTGCCGGTGGCCGCCAAGCACTTCCGCACCCCGGAGGGCGACCCTGGCCTTTCCATGACCTACTTCGGCGACGATCACTTCGGCACAGAGATCCTATCGCGGAACGAGCCGAGCGTCGACCTCGACTGGTACAGCGGGTGGCCAAAGTTCGTCGAGGGGGAGAAATTCTCGATGCGCTGGTCGGGCCGGCTGATCCCCACCGAGACGGGACCGCATCGGTTCCACGTGAAGGCCTTCGGCCCGAAGCTCCTGGAACTCGACGGCAAGCCCCTGAGATACACCTACGCCTCCGTGGAGGCCATGACGGAGCCCGTGCAGCTCGAGGTGGGAAGGGAGTATCGCTTCACTTTTGCGACCTCAAACTCCGTGCTCGGCGCCTTCAGGGCGCAGCTCTTCTGGAAGACCCCGTCCATGCTCGCGGCCGATGTGCGGAGCGAACCGCGGTCGCAGACGCGGCCGGTCTACCTGCCCGCGGGTCGCGCGTGGTACGACTTCTGGACGGGCTTGAAGACCGCAGGGGGACAGGTCATCCGCGCGGATGCGCCGATCGAACGGATTCCGCTGCTGGTCCCCTCCGGGTCCATCATCCCCCTGGGGCCGCCCGTGCAGTACGCCGCCGAGAACCCGGGCGGCCCAATCGAGGTCCGCGTTTATCCCGGCTCGGATGCATCCTTCACCCTCTACGAGGACGAGAACGACTCCTACGACTATGAGAAGGGTGCCTATTCCACAACGCGCTTTGACTGGAACGGCTCCCAGCGGCAGCTGAGGATCGGAGAGTGCAAGGGAGCCTATCCCGGGATGCCTTCGGCGCGCGTGTTCCGGTTCGTGATCGTCGCCGACGGGCATGGCGTCGGCCAGGGTGTCACCGAGGACGCGGACAGGGTCGTCACCTACACCGGCCACGCCCAGACGCTCCATTTCTGAAACGGAGCCGCCCGGCTCCCGGCTGCACTTCGGCGCAGCCCGTCAATTCGAGTGGCTCAGGAGCTTCTTCTTCTCCGCCTGGAATTCCTCGTCGGTGAGGATCCCCTTCTTGCGCAGGTCATCCAGCTTCACGAGCTCGCTGTAGAGTTCGTCGGTGGTCAGGTGCCTTTCCACCGGCGCCGCGGGCGCCGCCAAGTAAACGGGGCCGCCGGCAGCGGGCACGGGCGCCGCCGTGAGCTCCGGGTCGCCCGGATTCAAAGCCTTGAAGGTGATCTTCGCGAAGGCGTAGCCCAGGCCGAAGGTGGGCAACTTGTCTGTCAGCGAAACCACCTTCAGCTCCTTTCCGTGCTCGGCGCAGTAGCTGGCGGCGGCCTCATTGGCCTCGGTCCTCAGCACGTCGACGTCCCGATGCAGGGCGTTCTTGGCCTCGACCTTGATCGAGTAGGTGTTGTTTCCCAAAGGGACCACATCCCCGACGTTGTCATGCGACGAGGCATATCCGGTCAAAGCGACGCACAAACAGGACGCTGAAAGCAGCTTGCCAAGGGTTCTGGAGTTCACACGGGAAACGTCAGGACTCTTTCCACACAGGTCAATCCTTCGCTGAACCAATCCTGCGATCCGTCCGGTCCCGGGACTGTCACGGGCAACCGACCCTTTGACTTCCCTCTTCCTTGCAATCTCCGCAGTCCCGGGCAAATGCTGGCAGCCCCCCCGGCACCCCGTTGAACCCCACGCCCATGAAGAATCCCCTGGTCCTTCCGCTGCTAGTCCTGTCGTCCTGCCTTGCGTCGCTGGCCGCGTCGGACACTCCGCCGGAACCGGCGCCGCCCGCGGCCCCGCTCTCGGTCCAACAGCGCGACTTCATGACGTGGCGCTTCGGGATGTTCGTCCATTTCAACCTGGCCACCTTTGCCGGCATTGACTGGGCGGGCGGCTACGAGGACCCGGGGCTGTTCAATCCGTCACGGCTCGACTGCGGGCAATGGGCGGATGCGGCCAAGGCGGCGGGCATGACCTACCTTGTCCTCACGGTGAAGCACACCGAGGGCATTGCGCTCTACCCTAGCGCGGTGACCACACGCGACATCACCATGTTCAGGAACTTCAGGGGCGGAAAGGGGGACATCCTGCGCGAGTTCGTGAACGCGTGCCGCTCGCGCGGGCTTCATGTCGGCGTGTACTACTGTTTTCCCGGGGATTATTCGGACGAGGCCCACAAGAACACCCCGCCGCCCGGCAAGCCGAACCTCCACGGCCTGCCTCCCGAGGCCGCCGGCGACTATGCAGGCTTCATGAAGCGCCAGCTTTCCGAGATCCTGACGAACTACGGGCCGATCGACCTGCTGTGGGTGGATCAATACGGCAACAAGTACACCCGGGAGAAGTGGCCGGAGATGCTGGCATTCATCAGGTCGCTCCAGCCCCGGTGCCTGGTGCTGGCCAACAACGCGCATGACCTGCGCGAGTCGGACGTGCTGAGCTACGAGTACCCCTGGAAATCCGACCTACCCCGGGCGGACAACAAGCTCCCCGCGGAGGTCTGCGACACGATCCAGACCGGCGGCTACTGGTTCTGGCACGAGGTGCGGCAGCCGTCGGACCTGCAGACGGCCGCGGAAGTTGCGGCAAGAGCGGTTGAATGTAACAAGCGCAATGCCAACTACCTTCTCGACGTGCCTCCGGACCGCGACGGCCTGATTTCCGGGCCCCAGCTGGCGCGGCTTAGGGAGGTGGGCGCGCTGCTGCGGGCCAAGGAAACCATAAGCCCATCAATGCCTTAGAACGGGTCTGGCACACGGCATCCGTGCCGCGGGTTCGACAATCGTAGGTTGATACCTATTTTTGGATGCGTCCAAGACCCCGGAGCGGGCGTATAAGTCGGCGCAGACACCCGTATCAACGATGCCACAGCGTCAGACCCCATTAGTGGAACCTCCGCTCCGAATTTCCCGTCATTGCTGTTGCATCCTCACCCTCGTTTCTCATTCGGAGAATTCTTCGAACCTCAAACCCACGCACCCATGAAAACGATCCCATGGCCCTCCCTGAGCCTCACCGCCCTTCTGGCAGCAGGACTCTGCCCCCAACTCCACGCCAACCTGTTCACGGACAAATTTGAGGCGACCGTCGTGGCGGAGAGGGCGAAGGGCGCGCCACCCGAGCCGAAGGGCCCGGCTTCGTACGTGGCGTTCGATGGCGGCTACATCGAGGCGGGGAACCCCATCGCCGGCGACACGCCCCCATCCGCCGACCAGGTCCGCCAGGAGCTGCGCTCGGCTCTCGAGGTACAGGGTTACCAGGCGGCTCCGGGCACCCCCTCGCTCGTGCTCACGTATCACTGGGGCGTGCTGCGGCCCGACCGTGTGCAGATTCGGGTCCCCTTTGGCATAAAGACCAACCTCAGGGCGCGGATCGCGCTCATCAGCACCGAACAGCTTCGGGCCGAGGCGGAGAACTACATCCTGGGCAGGGAGAAGGGCGTCAACGTCGATATGAAAGCCTCGTCGCCCGCGCTGCTGATGGGACCCGTGGAAACGGTCCTCCAGAACGCAAAATTCGCGCGCATCTTTTTTGTCGTCTCGGCCTACGACTACCAGGCGCTTGCGCAAGGCCACGAGGCCAAGCTCGTGTGGAGGGCCAAAATCAGCGCCCAGGAGTCCAGCGGCGATATGATCGAGGTGATCCCGCCCCTGATCGCCGCCGGCGGCCAGTTCTTCGGAAAGGACCTCCCGGATGTGCGCATCGTCACTACGGCCCTTTCCAGGGCCTCGGCCGTCACCGGCGCAGACACAGCCAGCGCGCAACCCTCGCCGGGATCCTACAACCTGGACGACAGGTTCATCCAGGGACTCTTGAAAAAGGAGCGCGCCAAGGTCTCGGGAACGAACGACTGAGGAGCCCCAGGCGGGGGGTGCGCACACGGCCCATAGGCGCTGCTTCGCGAGTGGCGCCTACATCGCCAGTTGATTGAGATTCACCGCCGCGGTGCCCTCGACCGGCTTGCCGAGTTCGAGCGCCGGCTTGAAGCGGATGCTCTTTACGACCGACATGAGATACGGATCGGCGATCTTCTGCGTGCAGGCCGTGTCAGCGTAGGGTTCGTCGGCCAGGCCGTCCTTCGAGACCCTTACGTAGAACGTGCCCGCGTAACTCCCGTTCGCGAGGCGTGCGGGCAGGTCCGCCGGCAATTTCCCCATGACGGCCACGGCGGGCAGCGTCTCGCCCTTGTGGGCGCCGAGGTACTCCATCTTGACGTACTCGAAGGCCTCGTCGCGGGTCAGCTCGACGCGCTTGGACGAGACGTTGGTCGCAACCTCCACGCCCTTGTTGTAGACGTGGAGCTGAAAGTCGATCAGGTCGAAGTTGAAGGGAAACCCTCCCTCGACGAAATGCACCTTCGTAGGGCGGGCGTCTATCGGGTCAAGCGACTTTGCGTACACGAGGTTCTGGACGGTCCCCTCCTTGGTGCCGGCCGGGTGGAACTTCGTCATCGTGACGACGTAGGGGTTGTGCAGCGGCCGCGTCGACGAGATCTCGAACTCCACGTCCACGCCGTCGTAACCCTGCGAGTGTGCCTCCTGACCTCCCATCGAGTAATCCGATCCGACCCCCCCTGCTGCCGTGCTCACGCCCTGCTGCGCCGTCTGCAGTGCATGAACCAGCTCCGGCCCCAGCGTGCCAGGGGGCGGGGCGCCGGGCCCGCCGGCCGTCCTCGTGTTGATGCCCATCTCCGTCGCCGATATCGCGCCGTTCTGGACCGCGGTCGCCTGGTTCAAGGCGGCGTGGAAATCCGCGTTCTGGACCGCGGTCTGCGACAGCGACCTCGTCCTCAGAGCCACCGGATCATTGGCTTCCGTATAGCCGCGCACGCTCTTAAGGTCCGCAATGGTGGCGGAGACTTCCGTGAGCTTGAGCGTGGGGGTGATCCTGATGTTGAGGGGCCCAGCCTTCGTGGAAACGACCCTCTGCTGGCCGCCCACCTGGATCACCCACGAGCTGCCGACCACGTCCTTCACGGTAAAGAGATCCCTCTCCTGGCCGATGGAGATGTCGGCACCCATGAAGAGCGTATGGGTCTTCGCGGACTCGACCGTGACCTTGTCCATGGTCACAGCCTTGTCGTCCGCCGTGCCGGCGGGCAGAGGAACAGCGCCGGCCGCAAGCGCGAGGGCCGGGAGAAGTGACTTGCGAAGCGATGCCTTCGTCGGAAAACGAAGCCTTTGGGATATATTCATGGGTTGGTCTGGCCGTCCTTCACGACCAATGACTTCACGCGGACGAGGAAGTCCTCGACCGCGTCTGTCTTTTCGATGCTGAGCGCCTTCTCCAGGTATTCGACGCTCTTGGCGTAATGCCGGTTCTTGAGCTCGATATTGGCCAGCTCGAGGCTGGCGACATAGGTGCTGCTGGCGACGTGGTAGGCCTCCTCGAAGGCGAGGGTCGCCCGGGGTACGTCATCGTCGGAGTCATAGGCCCGGCCGAGGCTGACGAGGGCCTTGCCGTTCATGGGATCGATCTTCAGCAGCAGCTCCAGCTCGCGGCGGGCCTCCGGCCATTTCCTTTCCGCGGTGTAAAGGTCCGCACGGGTCTGGAGCAATGCCACGCTCGCGGCATCGCTGCCCGGTGTGCCGAACCTGTCCAGCACGTGCTCGGCGTCCTGAAGCCTGCCGGCATAGACCAGGACCTGGGCGTAGTGGAGCAGCTTCTGGCCGCCCATCTCCGGCGAGGCGACGAGCACCCTGTGATAGATCTCCGCCGCCTCGGGAACCAGGTTCTGCTCGGCGTAGAGGTCCCCGAGTATCGTGAGCTCCTCGGTGGTGGCGACGCCGGTTCCCGAGGCGGTCTCAAGGAGCACAGTCGCCTCCACCTTGCGGTTCTCGGCGAGCAGGATGTTCGCGTAGGCAAGCCAGTACCGTGCGTCACTCGGCCGCTCCTTGATGAGGTTCTTCACCAGGGATTCGGCGCGGGTGAACTGCTTTCCGTCGATGCAGATCCCGAGGAGCCCCTCCTTCCAGTCCACATTCGAGGGATCTCCGCTGAGCGCCTGCATGTACGCCATCTCGGCCGAGACGAGATCCCCCTCCTTCTGGAGGCTGTATCCCAGGAGCCCGAAGGTCGTGGAGTCGCGGTCGCCGAGCCCCACGGCCCTTGAGAAGCAGGGCACCGCCTCTGCGTACCGGGCGGACGAATAGTAGAGGATCCCCAGGTTCACCCACGCCCGCAGGAAGGTCGGGAAGCGCTTCACCGAGCTCCTGTAGTTGGCCTCCGCCTTGTCGTTCTCCCCCGCCGCGTAGTAGGCGTTGCCAAGGATGAACTGGAACGCCGGGCTCGGCACCTCCTTGTCTGAGCTCATCGCCTCAAGAAGCTTCACCGCGAAGGAGGGGTTGGACGAGAGCATGGTCACGACCTTCTGGTAGAGGGCGTACTCCTCCTCCGTCATCTCAGGCTCGCGCTCCTTGAGGAACGAGTTTGACTCGTTGATGATGCGCTTCGGATCAAGCTTGGGCTCGGAGGCGAATGCGGGGCCCAGGAGCGCGGCCGCGAGCGAGACAACGAGGAGAATCTTTGGGGTTTTCATGGCCTAAATCGTGAAGGGCGAGCCGCTCGTCCATTTGTACCAGACCAGCTGCTGCACCATGCAGCGCACCTTCTTCCCCTTCCTGATCGCCGGGCTGAACTGCCATTCGTCCCGGACGCACTCGAGGACGATGCCGTCAAACTTCGCGTTGCCCGAGGGCCTCATCACACGGATGCTCGTCACCGCCCCCTCGGTGTCGATGACCAGAAGCAGCGTGACGCGAAGGGACTCCGCGTTGTCGCGGATGACGCTCGGCACCCGAGCGATCGTCTTCACCACGGCCAGGGGGGGCTGATCCACCTCGCTCTGCTGGTAGATGTGCTGAAACTCGCCCGTGCTGCCGGTCTTCGGACTCAGGTCGGACATGAGCTGGCCGAATTGGATGGTCGCCCGGGGGGGCAGATCGGCAGGGGGCATCAGCTTGCTCAGATCCGGGGGAACCACCGACAGCTTCACGGGGCTGTCGGACGCACCGATGTCGATGCCCGTCAGCGGAACGGTGGCCTCAATCGGCTCGGAATGATCCTCGGGCCTCGGCGGCGGGGGTTCGGAGACGGCGGACACCGCCCGAAGATCCTCGATCTCCGTGGGCACTTCGACCGTCCTCACCATCTCGAAGTGCGCGATTCCCATGAAGAGGAAGAAGGTGAGGCCCGCCCCCAGGGACACGTAGAGCGCCTCGTCGCCAAGCTGCCCGGCGCGGCTCCTGAACCTGGGGATGGATGCGGCGTCGGCCATCTGAGGGAGATCAGGGTTTCTCCAGGTGAGTGGTTGCAAACTCCACGTGCTGGATCCCGGAGCGCTTCGCCTCCGAATACACGGCCGCGAATATCCCCAGGTTCGAGGAACGGTCCCCGCGGATGATCAGCGTCGGCACGCGCCCGATGGCCGCCTGCTTGACCACTGCGGCGACCTGGTCCGTGCGGATTTCCTGGCCGTCGAAATAGATGCGGTTGTCCGCCGTGATCGCGATGAGGAGCGCGTTCTGGTCGCCGCTCAGCGAGCCGCTGACGTCCGGCTTCTCGACCTCGACGCCGGGGTCGTTGATGAACGCGCTGCTGATCATCAGGAAGATGACGAGCACCATGATGCAGTCGACCATCGGCACCATGTCGATGTGGGTCGCCTCGAAACGGCTGCGCCCTATGTTTTTTCCAATCATGTTGATACGCCGAGCCAGACGCTGCGTTCAATTCCGTTCAGCTTCTGCAGGTACCTTCTCATGCTGCCGTTGGCGAGGTGAAGGACCATGAGCGCCGGAATGGCCACGACGAGACCCGATTCCGTGGCCACAAGCACCTCCGAGATCCCCCGCGCCAGCCCCTCCATCGTCTTCTCCATCGAGTGCCCCGAGAGGCTCTCGAAGGTCGTCACCATCCCGCTCACCGTGCCAAGGAGCCCGAGCAGCGGTGCCGCGGCGATCATGGCGCCCAGCGCTATCCGCTGCTGGCTGAACGACTCCTGGATCTCCTCCCGCGCCCGCCTCAGCTCCGGCAGGTGCCTCTCCTGAGCCGATCCGCGGCGGTCGAGTTCGCGGCTGGACCTCCGAATCGAGATGAGCAGCTTGAAGCACCGCGAATAAAGGACGACGGACAGGCTGAGGATCGCGATCATCACGGGCCCTCCCCGCTCGACGAGCTCGATGAGGGGCTTCATACGGAGGGCGCCTTCTCCCCGTCCTTCGCGGTCTCGTTGGCGGTCACAAACTCCAGCGCATAGCGCTCGAGCGTCGACAGGTTCCTCTGGATGCGGTGCGCCAGGAACCCGTGGGCAATCAGCGTCGGTATGGCCACGATGAGACCCAGCTCGGTGGCGACCAGCACCTCGGAAATTCCGCTGGCCAGTTTGCCGGCGTTGCCGGTGCCGAAGACCGTGATCAGCGCAAAGGTCCGGACCATGCCGACCACGGTGCCCAGCAGGCCCATGAGGGGCGCCGCCGTGGCGATGACGGCGAGCAGCGGGAGCCTGCGCTCGTAATGGAGCCTCTGGCGCAGCAGCACCGATTGCAGGTGCTCCTCCAGAATGTCCTTGGAGCCGTCGGCATACTCCAGTCCGACCTGGAATATCTCGCGCACCGGCGCGCTGAGCGTCTTGACGGCCTGCTCAACCTGCGACCGGGATCCCGCGGACACCTTCGCTAGGAACGCGTGCACCACCTCGGGCGGGTCGATCGCAAGAAGGGAGAGGTCGCGAAGCTTCTGGCCGATCATTGCCAGCGAAAGCAGCCCGACGGCGATGATCGCGTAGGCGACGGGGCCGCCCTTCTGGATGTGGTCGAAGACCGTGCCCTTTGTCTCCTTCAGGCGCAAGGCCTTGCCCCCCGAGGCGTCGGCGATGATCGTCGCCGGCTTGCCCTGAAAGAACGCGGAGGCGTCCTGGGGCTTCCACGAAGGGAGCCTGTAGGTCACGGGATAGGCGGACCCCGCGCGAGGCCTGGCCGTCCCGGCGCCGGTCCCGTCGTCCTGCAGGAAGTAGGTTTCCGGTCCGAGGAAGGCGAACGTGCCCTTGATCACCTGGTTGCTCCCCTCGATGAGCGAGCTCCCGGCCGCCGCGTAGCCACCCAGGGACCGCTGCGTGCGCGCCAGGAGGAACTCCGCGACGTCGACGGCGGACTGGGCGGTCGAGACGGAGGACTCGTCGTCGAGCTTCTGCTCGAGCGCCTGAATGCGGTCGGAGAGCAGCTGGCCTTCGCCGGGCGCCAGGCTTTCGTCGAAGGCCACGATGCCGTCGTGGGCGAGCGTGCTGATGTAGGCGGAATTCTTCCGCGTCGCATCCAGCTCCATCAGGACCTTCCTGCGCTGCTCGGAATAGTCCTCCTTGCCCGCCTCGAGGCGTTCAATCTGGCTTTGCGCGGCAATGATCCGGTCCTCGGTCAGGCGCAGCTCCTTGAGCAGCGGCGCCTTTTCGTCCGCGATGCTCTTGCGGGCCGTGTTCAGCTCGTCGGCTGCCTTTCGCAGCCGCTCGCCGTAGTCCGCCGTCGCGCGCTTCATCGCGTCGTCGAAGGTCTCCTCGGCGCGGACGGTCGCCGTGAGGAGGAAGACTGACACCAGCGCTGGAAGGAGTCGGGTGTTCATTCTGGCTCAGTTCTTGAGGTTTTCCGCCACGGCCTGTCCGAGCACCGCCGGCACGGCGACGAAGTCCGGATCGGCCTTGTCGTTGTACACCGCCATGAGGTTCACGACCGGGCGGACCGCGGCGGGACTCGGGTCCCACTGCCATCCCCGGGCCCCGGGCGCCCCGTACCATGCCTTCCCCGCCGCGCGGTCGAGCGCGTAGGCGTGGCTCAACCCCCAGTAGATGACCTCAAGCGATTTCGCCCCCTGCTCGCCGCTGATCGTGAGCACCTCGTCGCCACAGGTCACCGTTCGGTTGAACAGCGCGCAGCGGTTGAGGACCGTCATGGCCAGCTGCATGCGCTCGCCCTGGGCGAGGCCCGCGTTCGCAAGGCTTCGATAGGGGAGTTCCAGGGCCTCCGACAGGCGGGGCGGCAGCGAGGGGCGCATCTCGACCAGCTTAGCAACCAGCGCCTTGATCCGGGCGTCCGCCGCATGCAGGTCGTCGCCCGCGGCCTTGTCCTTGGCCTGCAAGGTCTCGAACTCCTCGCGGTCCTTGGCCGTCGACGCCTTGAGGAGGTCGCTCTTCTCCTCGAGCGACTGGGCGCGCTCCTTCAGGCCGTTGATCGTCGACTCAAGAAGCGGCTTCTCCGACACCCACGCGCCTTCGATGCGCGAGGTCTCCAGTCGGCTCTTGATCCAGTCGCTTGCGGCCTTCTCGCCCGGCGCAAGCGGGTCGGCGGCGGAATCGGCGCCGAAGGCGGCCGCTAGAAGGAAAAGAGCCGGCAGGAAACGCCAGGCGGGACGCAATGAAGGCATATTCATGTGGGATAAACGGGGCCTGAAGCCGCGAAAAGTGAACGATTGCCGCCAGGATGGCGACGCCATTGCAGGACTATTTCCATGCCCGGGTTGCTGGGGGTAACGAAAAAAAACCTATGAGGCATGGGGGTGCCATTACTGCCTCTTGCAGGCTTTGTGCCATTCGATCCGGATCGATGCTAAGGCGTTTGAGCAAAGCATATAGCGACTCCGGGGCGAATGCGCGAGCTTCCTAGGCTGGAATCCGGTGGTTGCGTTCACCCGCTTTCGGCCGGCGCCGCCGCGCGCATTTGGACGTAGTCAACCAGCGCCGGCTCCGCGGGCTCCGCCGGCCCGTTGCGAATAATGTTGATGCGCGTGCGCGCAAACCTCGCATTGGTGGGGCCATGGCTGTCGCTGCTGAGCCCCCCGCCGGATGCGAAGTTCTTCTGCTTGAAGATGACTCCGTCCTCCGAAGAAGGCTGACTGCGCACCTTCGCAGCCTCGGGGCCGAGGTGACCGAGGTCTCAACGATCGAGAAGGCGCGCGCGGCGCTATCCGGGCTGTATTTCGATTTCGCGCTCGTCGACCTCCACCTGCCGGACGGCGAGGCCCTGGAACTGCTCCGGGAAGGCGCGTTCTCGGAGAACACGGGCGTGGTCGTGATGACGGCGTTTGGCGGTATCAAGGATGCGGTCGAGGCCATGCGCCAGGGAGCTGGAGACTATCTCACCAAGCCGTTCGAGCCGGACGAGCTTCCCATAGCGTTCATTCGGTGCCGCGAGAAGCGCGGGATCGCGCGGCGGGAGGAGTTTCGCTCCGGCGAACACGCGTCAGGCGAAAGCGCCGAGCTCTTCTTCGGAGAGAGCCTCAGCGCAATCCGCGGCAAGCTCGACATGATCCTCTCATCGGAGCGCAGACTCGAGAAGAACCTTCCCCCAATCCTTATCGAGGGCGAGACGGGGACCGGAAAAAGCCTCCTAGCCGGCTGGCTGCACCGGCAGGGCCCGCGGGGCTCCCGGCCGTTCATCAAGGTGAACTGCGCGGCCCTGCCCGAGGCACTCGCCGAATCCGAGCTGTTCGGACACGAGCGCGGGGCGTTCACGGATGCCAGGACCGCGCGAATCGGCCTGTTCGAGGCGGCCGACGGAGGCACCCTGTTGCTGGACGACATTGGAACGCTCGCCCCGACGTCCCAGGCCAAGGTGCTGGCGGTCGTCGAGGACCACACCATACGGCGCCTCGGCGCGACCAAGGAGATCGGCGTGGATGTCCGGCTGATCGCCGCGTCGAACGAGCCGCTTTCCGATCTCGTCAAGGCCGGCTCGTTTAGGGAGGACCTTTATCACCGCCTCCATCTCCTTCATCTGACGCTGCCGCCCCTGCGGGAGCGCGGATTGGATATACTCGCGCTGGCCAAGCACCTGCTGGAGCGCATCGCCCGGCGTCACCGGCTGAAGGATATGTCATTCTCGCCCGCCGGGGAATCGCGCCTGCTGGCCTACGGCTGGCCCGGAAACGCCAGGGAACTTGCGCATGTCATCGAAGGGGAGCTCATCTTTGCCCGCGGACACGTCCTGGAACTTGAGAGCCTCGGCGCGCCGCCGCCCCACGCGGTGGCAGGATGGCGAAATCCCATTTGGCGCGTTCCGGAGGAGGGGTTCACAATCGACTCAGTCATCAACGATCTCATCGACGAGGTGCTGCGGGAGACCGGCCACAACATTTCCGCCACGGCCAGGCGCCTGGGAGTCACCCGAGAATTCCTCCGTTACCGGCTAAACCAATCGAAGACACGCGAGTAGGACGCCCACACGCTCGGGATGCCCGTCCCGGATTTGAAGGCGAGGCAGCTTGCACCACACCGTTCCCATTCCCCAGAGCCCCCATGGCGTGCGCCTTCAACCATTTCCCTGGGCAGCACCTACCGGCCCGGATCTGCACAATCTGGTAAGGTGATGATTGAACCTTTCTTGTGAGAATCATGCCTGAATTGGCACCCGGAATGCACTACGGCCGCCCTGCGGACGGCTCAGGCCCTCCAGCAGCGCCCCAATTCCCCCAATGACGTTTCGAGCAGCCGGCACGAGAGTCCCCTACCCGCCTTGCTTGGCGCTGGTTCTCGTGGTGTTTGCTGCCGTTGCGGGCCTTTCGGCAGCGCAGGCGCAAACCACAGCCCCGGAATCCGCGGTTGGCGATCACGGGCTTCAGGGGGCGGCAAATTCCTATCTTCCCCAGCCGCTCAGGGACAGGTTCGACCCGGTCCGGTTCATGAACGCCTTCGCGTCCCACTACTACCTCCACCCTGAAAACCCCGCCGCGCCCCAGTTCGTCTTCTTCCCACCGGTTCCCCCACCGCTCGATTCGGAGCCTCCCCTCCTGGCCCCGTACGACCCGGGACCGGCCGCGCCAGCGGAGCTTGAGGCGTTTGTCGGCGAAACCTTCTATCCGTTGTTCGGCGCCAGGCTCGCGTCGGGCGATCTCCCAAAGCCGATGCGCGCGCGCATCGTGGCCTACCGGGAGTCCAAGGTCGGCCTCCAAGAGGCGCTGCGCTCGCAGATCCTGGCCCTCAAGGATGCCGATCCCGATGCGCGGGCGAGGCAATTGGAGGGCCTCGCAAGCCAGCAGGTGCCAAAGATCCTGGAGCTGGAGGCAGCGGCAGAGCAACTTCGCGCCGACTTGCGCCCGGCTCGCGCCTTGGGCCTCCAGGTGGGAGGCACCGATCCCGGCGCGCGCCTTGGGCGCCGGGTGCAACCTTTACGCGACACGCCGATGGACCCCGTCGGCCTCGCGCATGAGTCCGATGCGATAAAGGGTGCGGCATTCTTTCAGGAGGGCCTCTCGCTGCCGCAAAGGAGACTGCTCATGGAGACGGCTGCCGAGCTGGAATCGAGGATCAATCCGAATTCCGTCGCCATCCGGGTCGAATCCGGGATGCGACTCCTCTTCTTCTCTCCCGAATCCTCCCGAATACCGATCCCGCTGAACCTTCAGGAGCCGCTGGCGGGCACCGTCAGCCAGTACCTCGCCGCAAAGGACACCCTAAAGGCCGAGCTCTGCGACGCGCTCGCGGGTACTGCCAGTGCGCCCGAAGACGCGCGCAGGGAAACCCTGGCAAGGCTGGCCCTGGCGCAAGCTCCCGGTTTTGCCCGCGTCGAAGCCCTGGCGGAGGAGGTTCGCCTTGGGTTGGCGGCCATGCCGAACGCAAAGGGCCCCCCTGGACCCATGCGGCTCCCACCGGAGCTGGCCTCGCGCATTTCCGATTACCGCAAGCACAAGCTGGAGCTCCTAAAGACGCTGCGCGCCTTGCTCGTCGCCCCCTCTCCCAGGGCCGAGCCGACCCGCGGCCCGAATGCGGCCGAGCAAACGGACGCAAGCGGCGGAACCCTGGCGTGGATGCACGACGGTTCGACCCGGACGGAGATTCAATCGAACGAACTGCGGGTCTCCGTCGAGGAGTTCGACCACCGGCAGAACGAGCTCATCTCCGCACTCAACACTGAGGAGGCGGGGATTCGGGCGGCCCTTGCCGACTACGCCAGGTCCTCAGGCGGCCCCCTGGACATCAAGTCTGTAAACGACTTGCTGAGGAACTTCGAGGATGCCCGCCTGCGGCAGGAGATCTGGGACAGGTACCGGGACTACCGGGCCGCGGTCCTGCTGCCCGGCCTTCCCACCGCACAGCGACGCCTGCTCTTCGACGCGGCGACCGAGCAGCTGGCACTCCCCCTTCCCGGCGGCGAGCGAATCAACTGACAACCGCAGACGCGCCATCGATGCCCCGGCTCAAGCTAGAATACTCAATCGCCGCGCTGTGCACGGGGGCCCTGCTGCTCGCCATCTTCGCGGCGCTGGTGATTTGGATCCGGTCGGACCTTCGCGACGAGATTCACCTGAAGATCATCGAGCGCGACGCCGCGGTCCTGTACCCGATGGCCCTTCAGCAGCTGGCCGACAGCTCGACAAGCGCGCCCCCTGGGTCCACCAGCTCGCTCACGGCGCTGCTCACGAGCGCCCGCCAGAAAGGGATGCTTGCCGTCGCCGTGTTCGACGGAGACGGCAACACCGTCGAATCCGTGCCCTCCACCCTGCTCTTCGTCGAGCTTCCGACGTCCGACTACCTCAAGCTCCAGGGCGGAGCACCCATCAGCAGGTATCATCCCGCGTTCCCGCTTGACCAGTATTTTGCCGGGGTTTCATCCGCGCAGCCGCAAACCCCCGTGCTCGAGGTGCTGCTGCCGCTGCCCGGCCCGGGCTCGTCGAAGCCGCAGGGATTCGTGCGCTACTACATCGACGCCCGGCCGCTTTCGAGCGAGCTTGCCAACATTGACGTCCGGATTGACCGGCAAACCGCCGTCACCCTGGTCGTCGGCGCGGTCCTGATCGCCGTGGTCATGACAGGTGCCGCGTTCAGCGTGCATCGCGCCCAGAGGATCGTCGCCGAGCGCAACGAGCGGCTCACGCGGGCGAACTTCGAGCTCACGCTTGCGTCCAAGGCGTCCGCGGTCGGACAGATCACTTCGCACCTAATCCACGGCCTCCAGGGGTCGGTCGAGGGACTGCACGCCGTGATGGCGGGTCGCAAGGCGGATCCCTCCAACCCGGCCTGGGAGTCGGCGGCCGACTACACCGAGCGCCTGCAGACCATGATCCGGGAGACGGTCTCGCTGCTGAGCGACGCGAGCGCCAGCGCCACGTATGAGCTCTCCGGCCGCGAGCTCGCGGAGACGGTCCGCGAGAGAAACAAGGTGGCCGCCGCGGAAAAGGGCGTGGAGCTGGAGGTCAACGACGGATTCGCGGCCAACACGGACAGCCACCGCGGCAGCCTGCTCTGCCTCATCGCCAACAACCTGGTGCACAACGCGATTCTCGCGACCGAACCGGGCAAGAAGGTTTACGTCTCCTTTGTGGACGCAAGCTGGGCCATCGTCCTTACCGTGCGGGACGAGGGCTCGGGCATTCCTGAATCCATGCAGAAGCATCTTTTTAAGCCGGGCCGCAGCGGGCGGCCGGGAGGCACCGGTCTGGGGCTGGCCATCAGCCAGCTCTTGGCGCGCCAAATCGGCGCGGAAATGGTCCTCCTGTCAACCGGCGCCGGTGGCACCACCTTCAGGGTCACGCTGCCCCACAAAGATTGATCGCCTTGGCGAGCGGATCCTGGAGCGAAGGCGGCCTCAGAGGGGCCTCACGTCGATCTTCGCGGCCTCCGGAAGGCCGAGCGTGGCCTCGCCCTCCTTCAGCTCGCACCGCACGATGCCGCTCGTGTGGTCGCGCTCGCGCACCCGCACGCGCGCGCCGGGCTTGAGCCCGGTGCGCTGGATGAACTCAAGGAACGGCGGGCTCTGGTCAAGAATGCGCTCCACGCGCAGCGGCCGCTGCACCTCGCAGGTCGCCAGCGTCGCCCCCTTGCCGCGGTCGAGCGCGGGCGCCTTGGGGCTCGGAATCGGGTCCCCGTGCGGATCCGAGGTGGGATGGCCCAGGATGGCGTCGATGCGCAGCAGCACCCGGTCCGAGAGGGCGTGCTCAAGGGCCTCCGCCTCCTCGTGCACTTCCTTCCAGTCCATCTTGAGCACCTGGACGAGGAAGGTCTCGATCAGCCGGTGCTTGCGCACCACGGCGAGCGCGACCGCCCGGCCCTCCGCCGTCAGGCGGACGCCCTCGCGCGGCTGGTGCTCGAGCAGACCGCGGGCGGCCATCGACTTCACCATCGTGGTGATCGTCCCCGGCGTGACCCCCAGCGCCTCCGCAAGCGTTCCCGTCGCCACCACCGCGTCCTTGTCCGAGGAGTGGACGAGAATGGCCTTGAGGTAGTTTTCGACCGTGCTCGTCGGCATTGCTTGAAGGATACCCGGCGGAATTTTGAAAACAAATATATTTTGTCTTTGATTAATCAAATACTCGTTTTCTATATATCACAGCCATAAATTCTAGTAATCAATCACTGGAGCTTCCCGAGCCGGCGACCGCACCCCCTGCGGGTGCCGTCTCGCTCGAGGGCTTACACGGCAGCGTCGCGCTGCCGTCCCCCGCGGCGCACCCCTGGCGCCAGTACCTCGCCTTTGCCGGACCGGCTCTCCTCGTGAGCGTCGGCTACATGGATCCCGGCAACTGGGCGACCGACCTGCAGGCGGGGGCCCAGTTCAAGTACACGCTGCTCTGGGTCGTCGGGCTCTCCAGCGCGATGGCCGTCTTCCTGCAGATCATCGCCGCCCGCCTGGGCATCGTCACGGGCAAGGACCTGGCCCAGTGCTGCCGCGACTATCTGCCGGCATGGACGCGGTGGCCCAACTACCTGAGCTGCGAGCTCGCGATCGCCGCGTGCGACCTCGCCGAGGTCCTGGGAAGCGCAGTCGCCCTCCACCTCCTGTTCCCGCGCCTGTCCCTTCTGCTTGCGGTGATGATCACGGCGCTCGACGTGCTGGTGCTCCTGTCGCTCCAGCGCCTCGGCATGCGACTTATCGAGGCCGTCGTTCTGGTCCTGATTGCGACCATCGGGGTGTGCTATTTCATCGAGATCTTCGTGCTGCCTCAGACGCGGCCGAGCTTCCCCGAGATGGCGCGCTGGCTCGTAGCCCCGGACCTGCCCGCCTTCTTTCGGAGCAGGGACCTGGTCTACCTGGCGATCGGCATCATCGGGGCGACGGTGATGCCGCATAACCTCTACCTGCACTCGGCGCTCGTGCAAACCCGGAAGCTCAAGAAGGACGATGCATCCGTGCGCCGGGCGGTGCGGTACAACACGATCGACACGTCGGTGGCGCTCACGGTCGCGTTTTTCGTCAACGCCGCCATCCTCGTTCTTGCCGCGGTCGTCTTCTACGGGCATGACCGGGTGACGCTGCCGTCGGGCCAGGTCATACCATTCACTTCCGACTCGGACTGGATCCAGGTCGCTTTTGTCACGCTGGCTCCGCTCGTCGGGAAGGTTGCCGCGAGCCTGCTCTTCGCGGTCGCGCTGCTAGCGAGCGGCCAGAGCAGCACGATCACGGGCACCCTGGCGGGGCAGGTCGTGATGGAGGGGTTCATGCACTGGCGGATAGCCCCGTGGCTGAGGCGCACGATTACCCGCCTCTGCGCCATTGTGCCGGCGGCCATCCTTATTTCCCTTCGAGGCGACAACAGCGTCACGGACCTCCTGACGCTAAGCCAGGTGGTCCTGGCGATCCAGCTGCCTCTGGCGATGGTCCCGCTCCTCGCCTTTGCGGGATCGACGCGGCGGATGGGCAACGGGCGGATCGGCGGATTTCTGCTCGCTGCCGGCTGGGCCTCGTGCCTGCTGATCACGGCCCTCGACATCTACGGTCTGCCCGGGGCGATGCACGACGCCGTGAGCGTCTTCACGGGCCGCTGAACCGGCCCCGGGACCGGGCAGCGAGGTGCCGGCACGTTGCCGCCCAGGCGCGCTGGGGCGCAGAATCGGCAACTTCAGTGTTTACCACGGCGCCGATCGGGGCAGGTTTCGTCCCGTGAGGCGTCCCATCCTGTCCCTTCTCGTCGTCCTTGGCGCGCTTGCCGCGGCCGCACCCGGGCTGCGCGCGCAGGGAGGGCCGCCGATGATCACCGACGACCCCGGCACGCCCGGAAACGGGCATTGGGAGATCAACCTGGCATGGACCGACCAGCGGACCCCCGGCTCGACGCTTCTCGGCCTTCCGCTCCTCGACGCCAATTACGGGGTCGGCGACAGGATCCAGCTCAACTACCAGGGCTCGTGGAACGTGCTCCGCAACGACGACGACCCGGCGCAGAGCGGGATGAGCGACTCGCAGCTGGCCGTGAAGTGGCGCTTTTACGACGCGGGCGAAACCGGCCTCCAGCTTTCAACGTACCCAAGGATCACATTCCTGAACCCGGGCTCCGATTCGGACCGCAGGGGCACCGCCGATTCCAACACGACGTTCCTGCTGCCCTTTGAGGTGCGCAGGGACTTCGGTGTCCTCTCGGTCAACGTCGATTTCGGGCACACGTTCAGCGCGGAGCAGGAGGATCGGGGCTGGATGGCGGGCCTTTGCGTCGGCCGCGAGGTCAGGAAGGGATGGGAACTCGACGCGGAGGTTCATCTTGCCGCCTCCGAGCACTTCCAGGGAAGCGAGGCCATTCTCAACGTGGGGTCGCGCTATGACCTCTCCGAGAACGCCACGCTCCAGCTGGCGGTAGGCAGGAATGTTCACAACTCGCTCGGGCCGCGCGTGTCGCTCCTTACCTATCTGGGAATTCAGATCAGGATCTAGCCTGGGCCGCCCGCCGGCCGCCTCTAGGGCTGCAACGTGCCCACCAGCCGGATCCGCGAAGGCGTCGCCGTGAGGCTCGCGTTGTCCAGCGCCTCGAGAATCAGCTCATTGCCCGCAAACCGGAAGTCGTACGCGGTCGAGAAGGGTGTCTGATAGCGGTACAGGGTTACGCTGTAGGTGTCGTCGCTCGTCCAGGCCCCGCTCGCGGCCTCGGGAAACGTCTCGCCCGTCCCGAGCGATATCGTCCCCTTTGCCCAGGCGCCCTGCCCGCACTCGATGCGCTGATCGGCGCCCGCGATTCGTAGCGTGAGCACCGCGTTGGCCCCGTCCCTGGCCGGCTCGAGCGACGCCGCCTCGATTTGTTGCGGATTCCCGGGGAACAAATAGCGCTTCCCCGCGACGACCCGCGCCGCCGGCGACGCGGCCTCGCCCGGCTGCGTCCGCAGGCTCAGGCTCGCAAGCCTCTCGGAGAGCCTGCGGTCGGACTCGGGGTCCGCAGGGAGCGCGGACGCGCTGAACGCGGGGAGGAGCCTGTCCCAGACGACGTTCATGACCTCCTGCATGTCGTTGGTGCCGCTCGTGACGGCGATCACCGCGTCATACTGCTGCAGGACAAAGCAGAACTGCCCGAACGCGCCGTCGCCCCGGTAGACCCCGTGCCGGCACCGCCAGAACTGGTAGCCGTACCCCTGGTTCCAGTCGCTCGTGGGATCGCTGCCGTTCGCAGTCTGCAGCGACGTCGCCTCCTCCACCCAGGCCGCGGGGATCAGCTGGCGGTCCTGCCAGCGCCCCTTCTGGAGGTAAAGCTGCCCGAAGCGGGCGATGTCCTCAGTGCGCAGGCTGAGGCCTAATCCCCCGAGGGAGATTCCCTGTGCGCTCGCATCCCAGCGCGGCTTTCCGATGCCGAGGGGCTCGAACAGCCGCGGCCCGAGGTAGTCCAGCACAGTCTGGCCCGTCACCTTCTGGACGATGGCCGACAGCACGTAGGTGGCTGCCGTGTTGTAGACGAAATGGGTGCCGGGTATGTCCGGGACCGGAAGCTCGAGGAAGGTCCTGACGAGGTCGGCCTTCCCCATGAACGGGAAGCTCCCGAGGTCCTCCGCCCGCTGGCCAGTCGACATCCTCAGCAGGTCCCGCACACGCATGGATTGCAGGTTCTTGCTCGGGAAGGCGGGCGCCTCGTCGGGGAAGAACTTAAGCACCGCGTCATCCAGGCTCAGCTTGCCCTCCGAGACCGCCAGTCCGACCGCCGTCGACGTGAAGCTCTTGCTGAGCGAGAACAGGACATGGGGCTCGGCGGCCGCATAGGGCGACCACCATCCCTCGGTCACGACATGGCCATGACGCAGGATCATGAAGCTGTGCAGGGCGTCGATCTTCTGCTCGGCGCCCTCCACGAAGCCGAGGATCGCGGACGCGGAGACGCCCTGCTCCTCGGGCGTGCTCCGCGGCAGCCCCTGGGGCGTGGAAGCGGATCTGGCCTCGGCTGCGCCGAGGGCGAGAAGGGACGCGGCAGCGAGAATACGGGGGTAGTTCATTGGGAGAGTTTCGGCGGATTCGATCGCCAGGGGGAACGCTCCCTATAGATGCGGCCGGTCGAGCGTGATATCAAGCGCCGGACGAGCAAGCCGCATGGATTCCCGCACCCCCTTTTCAGCGGAAATCGTGCGACGCCTGCTCGGGGAGCCCCAGGTCGGGCATGCCAGCGATCTCCTCCGCCATCACGTGGATCACGCCCTTCTCGTTCTGCAGGCGGCCCGTGATGACGAGCGCGGGCTCGAGGTTGATGACCAGCCGGGCCTCCTCGAAGAGCCGGGGCCGGACGATCGCGTTCGCGAGCCCCGTCTCGTCCTCCAGGGTGATGAAGCAGAACCCCTTCGCCGTCCCCGGCCGCTGGCGGGTGATGACCGAGCCGCAGATCCTCACGCGCTGCCCCGCCGGGATGTCCCCGAGCTCCCCGGCCGTCCTGACCCCGTGCAGCATCGGGCGCACGAGCCTCATCGGGTGCGCGCCGGCCGTGAGCGCGAGGTGGGTGTAGTCGGCCTGCAGCCGCTCGAGGAGCGTCATCCGCTCGAGGGGCGAGAGCGCCTCCTCGCCGGCCTCGGCCGCCTGCCCGAACAGGTCGTCGCCGCCGTGGAAGGCCTCGACACTCCACAAGGCGGACCTGCGGTGGCCCGCGAGCGCGTTGAGCGCACCGGCGCCCGCCAGCACACGGCGCTCGGCCGCGTTGAACTCCGTGCGCCGCAGGAAGTCCGCAAGCGACGCGAACGGCCGCTCGCGGCGCGCGGCGAGCATCGACTCGAGCGCCGCGGCGCGCACGCCGCGGACGCTCTTTAGCCCCAGGCGCACGGTGGTGTCGGAGTCGACGCGGCACTTCGCGTCGGAGGACTGGACGCAGACCGGCAGGAACGTGACGCCGTGGCGCCGGCCGTCCTGCACCAGGCTCGCCGGGGAGTAGAACCCCATGGGCTGGCAGTTGATCAGCGAGGCGTAGAACGCGGCGACCCGGTGCACCTTCAGCCACACGCTCGAGTACGCGATCAGCGCGAAGCTGATCGCGTGCGACTCCGGGAACCCGTAGAGCGCGAACGACGCGAGCGATTTGATCAGGTACGCCACGGCCGGCTCGTCGACGCCGTTCCTCCTGAACGCGACCTCGAGCCGCGCCTTCATCCGGTCGAGCCGCTCCTGGGAGCGCGTGAACCCTATGGCCCGCCTGAGCTCGTCAGCCTCGGCCGCGGTGAAACCGCCGAGCTCCATCGCGAGCCGCAGGATCTGCTCTTGGAAGAGCACGACCCCGAGCGTCCGCTCCAGGATGGGCCTCGCCCGCTCGTCCGGGTACGTCACGGGCTCCTCCCCGGCGCGCCGCTTTAGGTAGGGGTTCACGGCGTCCCCCTGGATGGGGCCCGGCCGGATGATCGCGACCTCGACCGCGAGGTCGTAGAAGTTCTGCGGCTTCATCCGGGGCAGGGTCGACATCTGCGCCCGGCTCTCGATCTGGAAGACCCCGATGGTGTCGGCCTCCTGCATCATCCTGAAGACCGCGGGGTCGTCCTTCGGGATCCTCGCCAAGTCCACCGGCTGGCCGCGCTGGGCGCAGATCTCGACGGCGTCCTGGAGCGCGGCCATCATGCCAAGCCCGAGCAGGTCCACCTTGAGCAGCCCCATGTCCTCGATGTCGCTCTTGTCCCACTGCAGGACGGAGCGCCCCGGCATCCGCGCGTTCTCCAGGGGCACGAACCGGTCCAGGCCCTCCGTGCTGAGCACCATCCCTCCCGAGTGCTGCCCCAGGTGGCGCGGCAGGCCGCGCACCCTGCGGCAGGTCTCGATCAGCGCCCGCAGCCTCGGGTGCGAGTCGGCGACTCCGGCCATGCGCAGCTGCTCCCCGAGCTCGAGGGTCTGGGGCAGGTCGCCGCCGTGGTAGAGGGTCGAGAACCGGTCCAGGGCGTCGTCCGGGAAGCCGAACACCTTGCCGACCTCACGGATCGTGCTCCTGCCCCGGTAGGTGATCACGTTCGCCGTCATCGCCGCGCCCCTGCGGCCGTACCGGCGGTACACCTCCTGGATGAGCTCCTCGCGCCGCTCGCCGCTGGGAAGGTCCAAATCGATGTCCGGCCAGTCCGTGCGCCCCTCCGACAGGAACCGCTCGAAGAGCAGCTTGCTCTCGATCGGGTCGACGGCCGTGATCCCGAGGGCGTAGCACACCGCGCTGTTGGCGGCGCTCCCGCGCCCCTGGACGAGCGACCCGCGCTCGCGTGCGAAAGAGCACAGGTCCCAGACGATCAGGAAGTACCCGCTGAAGCCGAGCTTCGCGATGAGCGCAAGCTCCCGGTCGAGCTGGCGGCGCACCTCGCCCACCACGCTGCCGTAGCGCTGCTGGGCCCCGAAGTACGTCATCTTCCTCAGGAACGAGTCCTGGGACTCGCCGGCGGGCACCGGGTGGTCGGGGAACCGGTACCCCAGGTTGGCCAGCGTGAAGTCGAGCCGCTCCGCAAGCGCCCCCGCGTTCGCGACCGCCTCCGGCAGGTCCCCGAACAGCCCCTCCATCTCGCGGCCGCCCTTCAGGTGGCGCTCTCGGTTGAAGGCGAGCCGCCGGCCCGCGGCGTCGAGCGTCGTGTGGTGGCGCAGGCACGTGAACACGTCGACGACGCCGGCCGACTCCGGCGTTGCCTGGAGGACCCCGTTGGTGGCGAGAAGCGGCAGCCGCGCGGAGCGCGCCCAGTCGACCAGGAAGGCGTTCCCGCGCTCCTCGCCGGGGATGCGGTGGCGCTGGACCTCGACGTAGAGCGCGTCCGGGCCGAAGATCTCCGCGAGCCTCGCGCCCGCCTCGGCCGCGGCGGCCGGCCCGCGCTCAAGCCACGCGCGCCGCACGGGGCCCTCCTCGTCCCCGGTGAGGGCGATCAAGCCCTCGCGCGCCCCGGCAAGCTCGCCCCAGCAGACGCGGCCCTCGCCCTTCTCCGCGCGCAGGTGCGCCGTGGTCAAGAGGCCGCACAGGCCCCGGTAGCCCGCCCGCGTGGCGACCAGGACCGGCACGACGCTGCCGTCCTCCATCGTGAGCTCGGAGCCGACGAGCGCCCGCACACCCGCCTCCTTCCCCGACATGTGGAGCCGCACGGCCCCGTACACCCCGTCGCGGTCGCAGAGCGCCAGGGCCGGCATCCCCAGCCGCCCGGCCTCGGCGACGAGGGCCTCCGGAAGCGATCCGGCGCGCAGGAACGAGAACGCGCTGCGCGCGTGGAGTTCGACGTAGGCCATGGGCGGCCTAGTCCAGCATCCCCTCGACGCACCAGCCGGCCCCCGAGCGGGCGAGCTGGTAGACGCCGCCCGCGGCGAGCTCGACCTGCCAGGTCTCGACCGCCCACGCCTCGGGCCTCCACCAGTCGCCCGCGGCGAGCCACGGGCCGAGCGCCGCGCGCACCCGGCCCTCGAGGCGCCCCCCCTCCAGCCGGGCGGGCAGGCCCCCCTCGCAGGCGACGCGCACGGGCCACGGCGGGCGAAAGCGGCGCAGCGTGGGCCCGCACGCGGAGTGCACCGGCGCCGACGCGGGGGGCGCCACGGCCTCGGCGGGCCTCTCCATCACGAAGGCGTCCGGCCGGTGGGTGTCGAGCGGCGCGGGCGTGCCGACCCGGTCGTCGCCCACGATCGCGGCGACGCGCGCCAGGTTCTCCCAGAACGCGGCCGGGTCCTTGAGGCCGGCGTCGAACAGGCCCTCCTGCCTCTCGGGCGGGCGCGCCGGGGCCGCGACCAGCCGCGCGCCCGCTATCCTCGCGTCGGTGCGCACCGCCGCGAGGTGGGAATTGAGGACGCGCAGCCACCCCTCCACGTTCGCACCCGGCTCCGGCAGCCGGAATTCGCGGCGGTAGTCGGTGCCGTCCTCGAGGAGCAGCGTGAGGGAGAGCTTCTCGGCGACGAAGCCGGCCCCCCGGAGCTCGAGCGCGATCCGCTCGGCGAACCGCCGCAGCTTGAAGAACAGGGGCTCTATCGACTCGACCGGGGGCTCATAGGCCCACTCGGCCGCGAAGCTCCTCGCGGGCTCGACAAGGCGCAGCACGCGCTCCGACTGCCCCGCGGCACGCTCCCAGAGGAGCGCCCCCTCGGCGCCCATGCGCCTGCCGACCTCCGCCTTCGGCAGCGCGGTCAGCGCCCCCAGGGTCCCGATCCCCCAACCCCTGAGGATCTCCTGCTGCCCGGGCGTCGGTTCCGCGAACGCAAGGGGCAGCGGCCGGAGGAAACCCTCCGGGTCGTCGACGATGAGGACGGGCCCGGCGCACCGCGCGGCGTACGAGGCGAGGAGCGGCGTCGCTCCGGCGCCGATCCGCAGCGGCAGCCCCGCCTGGGCCAGCTCGGCGACCCGCAGCCGCATGAGCGCCTCCGTGCGCGCCCGGTCCGCCCCGCGCAGGTCGACGGTGCAGCACCCGGCGCCGGTCGACTCGACGCGCGGCGCAAGCGTGAACGCCGCCGCGACGAGAAGCCGGTGGGCCTCGACCTCCGCCCCAGGGTCGCGCGGCTTGAGCGCGATCCCCGGGCAGCGGGACATGGCCAGCGTCGCCGCGAGCCCGGGCCCGACGCCGCGCGCCTCGGGCGAGGCCTCCGTGACCCGTGCCCTGCGCCCCTCGCCCGCCACCAGGGCCACGGCGCGCCCGCGGAGCGAGGGATCGCTCCTGCATAGGGCGTGCAGGGCGAAGTCCGGAACGATGAGGACGGCGTAGGTCACCCGGCCAGACGCTCCTCTGCCTGGGCGTGGCTGCGCTCGGCCCGCACGGCGAGCCGGGCGGCCACGGCGCGCCGCGGCGCGCCTGCGTCCGACAGGGACAGGGGGGTGTCGAGGACGAGCCGCCAGGGGACCGCGGGCACCAGGGCCGAGGGGGTCTGGACAAGGACGGCCACGGTGCCCCCCTCCGCGGCCCGCTGCAGCCGGTACCAGCTGGAGGCGGGGGTCCGGCGCAGGACGCGCTCCGCGCAGCCGCGCAGGTCGAGGACGACCGCGGCATAGTTGCCGTCGCGCACAAGGATGTCCGCAGCGGCAAGGGCTTCCTCGGGCGCGCGGCAGCGCACCCACACGAGGTGGCGCAGCACGTCGGCCGGCACCGCCTCGGGCGCGAAGCCGTCCGACCCGTCGACAAGCGCGATCCGCTGCCGGGCCTCCTGGGTCGCCGAAAGCAGCCCGGCGATCACCGTCTGCCCGCCGCCGCTTGGGACCGCGGAGACGAGCTCCGTCAGGCACCCCGCCGGCAGCCCGCCCCCGAGCGCGTCATCAACCGACCGGACCGCGGCGGACACGCCGCCGCAGGGCCTCCGGGTCCTTTCCGGGAAGCGCGCGGCAAGAAGCGACCGCAGGGCGGAGACGGTTTGGGAGGGGCCGGACACCTGCATTCATGCTTCTTAACCCGCGAGGGTGACGCCTCGGCGGATCAGGCCCACCAGCACGCCCTGCGACTCCAGCCGGTGCTCGGGCACGATGTCGCGGTAGCGCCTGTTCGCCGCGCGCAGCACGGCGCGCCCGCGCACGTGCACGAGCCGCTTGAGCGTCGTCGTGGTCTCGTCCACGAGCGCCGCGATGATGTCCCCGTCGCGGGGCTCGCGCCGCTCGAGCACCGCCAGGTCGCCGTCCAGGATGTGGGCGCCGACCATCGAGTCGCCGTGGACGCGCAGCGCCCACACCTGGTGCGGGCCACGCCGGCGCACGCCGAAGACGGAGGGATTGATGGCAAGGGTCTCGTCGGGCGTCTGCTCCTGCATCGCGGGCAGCCCGGCCGGGATCGAGCCGAAGACCGGCATCTCGAAGAGCTGCGCCTGCACCGCGGAGGCCCTGAGCCCCCAGGTGCGTCCCGCCAGCTGCTCGATCTGCCCCTTGTTCGCGAGGGCCCGCAGGTGCCCGATCACGGTCGACTGGCTGGCGAGGCGGAACCTGCGCTGGATCTCCCGCGAGGACGGCGGCACGCCCTTCTCCCGCTGGAACTCCCGGATGAAGTCGAGGATCTGCTCCTGTCTCTCAGTCATCATGGGGGTCAGGGGTCGGAACAGACGGACAGCTCATTGCCGCTCGGCTCCGTGAAATGGAACCGGCGGCCGCCCGGGTACGAGAAGATCTCCTGAGTGATCTTGCCGCCGTGCTCGACGACCCGCTTGAGGGTCTCCTCAAGGCGCGGATGGAAGATGACGACCAGGCCGCTCCCGGTGGAGTACAGCGCGTGCTTGTCGGAGCGGAAGAAGCCCCCGCCGATCTGCCCGTCGGTGAACGCCGTGTAGTCGGGGCCGTAGTCCGTGAAGGTCCATCCGAACACCTTTTCGAAGAACCCCTTTGTTTTCTCGAGCTCCGAGGCGTGAAACTCAACGTAGATGATCTTGTTTGCCGGGTCCATTGTCGTGCGGGTTTTAGGGCGGTGCCAGAAAGCGTTCGATTGATCGGCGTTCATTTGAACACCATGCGCGCCGAAGGCAAGCCTACAAATCTGGTGAAATCGCTTCTCGGCGTCGCAAAACGACATGGGGCGGTGGTCGACGCGTGCGACAACTTGTGGCGCCCGACCTCCCCCTTCCCTGGCGGCGGCGCCTCATTTCCCTAGGTTGGCCGCAAGGAAGGCCTCGAGCCGCTCGAGGAAAACGACACCCCGCTTGTTCGCGGGCCACCAGTGGCCAACCCGGTCGAGGTAAAGGGTCTCGGGGGCGTGGCCGGCCTTCTTCAACGCGGCCGCCATCTCATAGGCCTGGCCGATCGGCACTGTGGTATCGTCCTCGCCATGCATGATGAACAGCGGCGCCTTGACGTGCGCGGCAAGTGTAACGGGGGAGGCGGCTATGAGGCGCTGGCGCTGTTTTTCATCGTTCATGTCGCCGAGCACTGCGGCCCAGAAGCGCAAAGCGTCACGTGAGTACGCAGCGTACTGATCCGCGGATTTTAAGAGGGTGAGCCAATCGCTCACGGCCGCGCACGCGACACCGCATCGGTACAGATCGGGAGTATGGGCGAGGGCGAAGAGCGCGCTGTAGCCGCCGTAGCTGGCGCCCATGATGGCCAGCCGATTGGGGTCGGCTACGCCCTGCTGGACAGCCCACCGGGTCATATCCTCGATGTCGTCCTGGATGGCGCCGCCGACCTCCTGCCGGCCTTTGAGGTAGAATGCGTCGCCATAGCCCCCGGATCCGCGGTAGTTGACCTGCAGCACGGCGTAGCCTCGGTTTGCCAGAAACTGCACGATGGGGTCGAAACCCCAGACATCGCGTGGCCCGAAGGGTCCGCCGTGCACAAAGGTGACCATCGGCAGGTTCTTCTTCCCGCGACCCAGAGGCAGGGTGACGTAGCCGTTCAGCTCCAGCCCATCGCGGGCCATGCACTTGACCGGGTACATCTCGGCCATGGCCTCTGGCTTGAGCCACTGCCGCGTCTTTGCCACGCGGAGCAGCTTGCCCGTCTCCAGATTGATCAGGGTGTAGTACCCCGGTTCGCGCGCCGAATGCGAGAACACGAGGACTTTCTTCACGTCCAGGTCCATGTCTACGATCTCGTGCACGAGGCTGGGATTGGCCTTGTCGAGTTCGTCCTGCAGCCTGGTAAAATCGGGGGCAAACCAGTACTGCCGCGGTTTTTCAGTGTTGTAGCGCACGCCGAGCAGCCGCCGGTGCTTGGGTGAGAAGACGGCAGCGGCGACATCGTACTTCTTGTGCTGAAAGAGCGTGCCGCTGAACTTCCGGTCCTGCAGGTCGAAGGCATAGAGCGCCTTGCGTCCGTCCGGCGACGGCTTGAAGACGAAGAGTGTGCGGTTGTCGGCGTCAAGACCGGCGATCTCGGAGGAGACTGTGTCGCGGCCAAAGTCGACCGCCGGGCCCCAGGGCTGACTCGGCGCGGCGCGGTAGATCAACCGGCTGCTCACGCCGTCGCTGATCAGTCCGAAGCGGATATTACCGTCCCAGTCGGCGCCCCAGCTCCGCACGTTGCCGGGGTTTTTCTCCACGAGGCGAAAGCTCCCATCCACGGTATTCATCTCGAGCACATCGGGCCGGAACTCGGCGTTGGAGATGTCAGGCGTGTTTGTTACCAGCACGCTCCGGGCGTCCAGCCGGCCGTCCGGCACGATCCCAATCGGGTAGAATTCCATCGAGGAGGCGATGCCCGGGCGCTCCCGCTCCTCGCTCCATCGCCCCCAGCCGGTCAGGTATTTGAAGTAGGAGAAATCGCTGTTGGTCCCGGCCCATCCGAGCGCCGTAGTGGCGAGCACGCGGTTGGGGCTGACCCATTGATAGCCGAAGACGGCGTTGTTCTTGCCCGCGACGGAGAACCCCTTTTCGCCCCACATCATCTCCTCGGCCTTCATCTTATCGATGGAGAAGAACCCCAGGCCGGAGCTCTCGTTCTGGTATGTCCGGAAGGCGATGCAGGTGCCGTCGGGAGACAGCTGCATATCGAGGTATTGGGGCGCCCGGGCAAAGTCCTCCACCGGAATCAGCGGCGGAGGGGGCGCCACCTCGGGCGGCTCCGCCGCCCCCGCGACCGCTGCGGGCCCGAGCAACGCCGCCGCCGTTCCCGCGAGCCACCGTCGGCCGGCCTTCCAGCGATTCGATTTCATCATGGAGGCACTATGCAACAAGGTCGCGCCCGGCAATCCGGTTACGGCTCCCCCTCACCGAGTCCTCAAGATTCAAGATCGAATCTCTCTTTGGAGGCCTTAGGGGATCGTGCCTTGGAGTCAGCGGGCCGGCAAGGCCGCGGCATCTTGGGGGTGGCTCCCACGGCTGTCTGATTAAGGAGCT
>PLTZ01000070.1 GCA_003164715.1 Opitutaceae bacterium
CTGGTTTAGGGTGACCCCTGACAATATAAGGCGGATAACGCGAATCTTGCTGGATCCGAGTTCCACAAAGTGAATCTCAGCGGTTCGAAATTCGACGACGTGAATTTGCGGGACACGGTCTTTGAAAACATCGCGCTGACGCGTTCCAAGGTCCACAATGCGTGTCTCGGCGATCTGTGCATCGAGGATGCGAACTATACGGGAATGCGCATCGAGGGCATTCTAGTTACCGAGCTCCTTCGCATGTACCGTGAGAGCCACGCGGGCAAGAAAGCGGAATCCTAACCGACCACAGGATCCGGCGTCTCCGTCTCTCGCGCGTCCTCTTGGGGCAGGCCACGCGCCATCCGTCGCCGCGGATCAGGACACGGACGAAGCAATCCGCGCTCGTTAATTGGATCGCAGCCCCCAGATGAGGAGTTATTCTGTGGGCTAAATGGGCGCCATACTCCGCCGTCCCGCTATCGCGTTGATCGCAACCTCGCTCCTAGCCGGGCGTGCCGCTGCCGAGATCCCGGCCGGTTCAGGAAACACAAACGAGCGGATCACAATCTCGAGCGGGAGGTTCATGGTCAGCGGCGGCCAATTCTGGATAAACGGCGCCAACACCCCGTGGCACAATTGGAACGACCTGGGAGGCAATTTCGACCCGGATTGGTGGGGCGCCCACTTTCTGTTGCTCCACAGTCGCGGAATCAATGTCACGAGGATCTGGATCTCGTGCAGCGTAGACGTCGGGATCGAGATTGACGAAGAGGGACACATCTCCGGCGCCACGCCGGCGTACTGGAACGACCTCGGGCGACTCCTTGAGATCGCCCAACGGAATCAGGTGTACGTCCTGGCAACCCTGATGTCATTCGATCACTTCAACACCCATCATCACAATTTCAAGAGGTGGCGAAAGTGGATAGGCACGAATGAAGGGATAGACTCCTATATCAAGAATTACCTGCACCCGCTCCTGGAGCGCTACGGACGCGCGCCGAGCCTCTGGGCAATCGACCTGATGAACGAACCGGACTGGGTGTTCGAGAACGCCGAAGACGGGAAGCTCCCGTGGGCAAGCCTTCAGAGCTATTTCGCGCGCGCGGCCAGCGAGATTCACCGGGATAGCGAGGTGCTGGTGACGATCGGCATGGCGATGCCGAAGTACAACAGCGACGCTGCCAGGTCGGCGCAAGGGGACAAGGTGGGCGACGCGTCCCTTCGCGCGGTCTTTAGTGATCCCGGCGCGCGATTGGATTTCTATTCCACGCACTACTACGATTGGTGTGGGCCGATATGGGGCAATGCGCTCTATTTGTCGCCGAAGGCCTACGGGCTCCCGGCCGACAAGCCGTCCATCATTGGGGAATTTCCAGCCCACGGCACCAAGGGCCACACCGTCACGGCTGACTACGAGAGCGCGTTCCAGAACGGCTGGGAGGGCGCGATGGGTTGGACCTCCAACTCGGTGGACGAAAACGGCGGGATTTCCGAGCTTGGAGAGGCGACTCTGGCGTTCAAACAACGGCACTCCGAACTGGTCTATCCCGCAGGGGGCAAGTAGAAGGGCGCGATCGAGGCGGCCTCGTGCCGTTCGGATGCCCCGTGGGCGGGGGAGGGGCCGCAGGGCGGACGCCGGAGTTGCCCGTAGGCGGGGAAGGAGGGTCGGAACGTTTTGGTTGCGCTGAGACGATAGTCCAGCACGGTGGCGGGCAGAGTGCTCACGCCCCAAGTAACGCCAAAGCTTTCCATGGCGCGGCAGAGATGGCAGATGTTCGCCCTCTCCTCCACCGCACTCTTCCTGGAGATGATGGTGATTCGGTGGGTGCCGTCGGTGGTGCACCTTGTGGCGTACTATGCGAATCTCATGCTGCTGAGCTCGTTTATGGGCCTGGGCGTCGGGGCGATGGCCGCCAGCAGGAAGCGGAGCCTGTTCAATTGGTTTCCGGCGCTCCTGGCCTGCGAGATCGGGACGCTCGTCCTGTGCCGGGGCGCCGTTATCGGCGCCAGCGCGTCGGAGGCGCGCTTCAATTCCCTGAACCCCGCCGTGTTCAACACAGGGGTCCTTGTCTGGATTTTCATCTCGAACGCGCTCGTATTCGTTCCCCTCGGGCAGAGGATGGGTGTGTTATTCAATGCGATGCCGCGCCTCTCGGCATACGCTTGGGACCTCGCCGGCAGCCTGTGCGGCACGCTTTTCTTCGGAGTCTTCTCCCTCAGGTTTTTCTCTCCGGTGGCCGGCATGGCGATTGTCATGATCGTCTACCTGGCGATGTCGGGGCCCAAGCGCTGGCTCCTGAACCTACCGGTCTTCTTCGCCGTGTTGGCCACGATGTACGCCACGGGCGAGCGCTCGGCCATATGGTCGCCCTACTACTACATCACGATGAGCAGGATTGAGACGCCAAACGTCGAGGAGTCGGATCCGCCGCCCGGCTTGCTGACGATGCACGACCCGCCCGCCTACGGGGTGAAGGTGAACCAATTCGGCTACCATTGGGACGCCGCGCTCGATCCAAGCAGATACATTCCCGGCACTCGCCGGGCGCGGTTCATGACCGAACTGACGCAGCAATACCTCGTGCCCTACATGCTGTGCAAGGGAAGGGATCGGGTTCTGGTCGTGGGAGCCGGAGGCGGATCCGACGTTCAGGCGGCGCTGGCGTCCGGGGTGGGAAACGTGGACGCGGTCGAGATTGATCCCGCGATCATTCAGCTGTCGCGCAGGTTCAACGCCGGCGCCCCCTATTTTAATCCCCGCGTCCACGTCCACATCGACGACGCTCGGTCGTTCGTCGCCAAGGCGCAACCCGGCTACGACGTGGTGGTGTTCGGGTTCCTGGATTCGCAGGCGCTTTTCAGCAGCATGAGCAACGCGCGCCTGGACGGCTACGTCTACACCGTCGAAAGCATGAGGTCCGCGTTCCGCCTGCTGAACGGGCGCGGGATGCTGTCCCTCTCGTTCCTCGTCACCAAAGATTGGCTTGCGCCGAAGCTCTATAAGATGGTTGCGGAGGCGACTGGCCAGGAGCCCGTCATGTACTTCTCCGACCGCCAGATGATTCTGTGCGTCTCGAAGGACCCGGCCTTTAAGGCGCCCGCCTCGGTCTTCCAGTTCAGCCGCGCGGTCTTGGATAATCCCGGGAAAATAGACCTTCCCACCGATGACTGGCCCTATCTGTACCTCTCGAAGAAGACCATTCCCGTCGATTACATGATCTCGATTGCGAGCCTCCTGGCCCTGTCGATCGTCGCATGCCTCGGCCTGCGGGGAGCGTCGCTCGGGCCGGGGGACGTTCACTTTGCGCTCCTGGGGATGGGTTTTCTCCTGCTGGAGACCAAGAGCATCAGCGACTGCACGCTGTTCTTCGGGACCACCTGGTTCGTGACCACGGCGGTGGTGGCCGGAGTCCTAATTATGGTGATGGCGGCCAACATGTTAGCTATGCGCGCCAAAGGATTCTCGTTTTGGATGTACGTCCCCCTGTTTGCGGTCCTTGCGCTTCTGTTCCTAGTGCCGCGGGAAACGATTCTCGAGCTGGGCTTTGCGGGGCGCCTCCTCTGGACCCTCGTGGCCGTCCCGCTGCCGGTGTTTTTCGCCGGCATCATCTTCTCGACAACATTCAGGGACTCGGCGTCCCCGTCGGCCAATTTTGGCGCCAACCTGGTCGGCGCGATGATAGGCGGGTTCTGCGAGTACCTGGGGATGGCCATTGGCAGCCATCTTCTGTCCGTGCTCGTTATCACCGCCTACCTCGGCAGCCTCCTGGTCCTTTATCGGTCGGGCCGCTCGGGTCGCGCGGTTTGAGGGGGCTGAATTTCGCCTGCCTGTCCGGCGAGCGCGTCGACCGCCGCCGATCCTGGCGCAGCCAGCGGCACCGCCCGGTTTTTGAATCGGCTTTGGCGCGGGGTTTCTTGAGAGTTCGACCGTGCAGACAACACTGTTGCCCCACCGTTTCCCTAGCCTCTTGCTATCGGCCACCGCATTTATGGCAGCGCTGACATCCGCGGCCTCGTCGCCGCCCCCCTACCGAGACCCCGCTATTGCGGTAGACGCCAGGGTACGGGACCTCCTTGCGCGGATGACGGTTGACGAGAAGATCGGCCAGATCACCGGAACCTGGATCCGCCCGGATGCGATCGCAAAAAGCGGCCTCGCCCCCGAGCAGTTCCTCAGGAAGGCGATCCCCGACGGCATCGGGACGTTCGCGCCGGTGCAGGGCGCCACCGTCGAAGGCGACGTGGAGTTCCGCAACATGCTCCAGAAGTTCCTGGTCGAGGGCACCCGCCTTGGGATCCCCGCCATGTTTCACGACGAGGGCTGCCACGGGCTGGTCGAGCGCGAGGCATCGAGTTTCCCGAGCCCCCTCGGGCTCGCTTGCTCGTGGGATCCGCAGCTTGCGGAGAAGATCTACGGGATCGTCGCCTCCGAGATGCGCAGTCGCGGCGCCCAGCACGCCCTGGCTCCCGTCGTCGACGTGGCCCGCGACCCCCGCTGGGGCCGCATCGACGAGACGATGGGCGAGGATCCCTTCCTCAACGGGCGCATGGGCGCCGCCATTGTTCGCGGGCTGCAGGGCTCCCCGGACGGCACGGTCGATGCGAACCACGTCATCTCGACGCTCAAGCATTTCACCGGGCACGGCACGCCCGAGGGGGGGCTCAACCGCAGCCCGAGCGCCAGTTCGCCGCGTACCCTGCGCGAGGTGGATCTTGCCCCGTTCGCCTACATTGTCAGGACGGCCCATCCCGGAGCGGTCATGCCCTCCTACAACGAGATCGACGGCGTGCCCTCGCATGGCAACCGGTGGCTCCTGCAGGACGTCCTGCGCGGCGAATTCGGGTTCCGCGGCCTCGTGGTCTCGGACTACTACGGGATCGAGCTCCTCAAGGAGGGCCACCACGTCGTCGGCTCGGACGCCGATGCGGCCGCCCTGGCGCTCAGGTCGGGCGTGCAGGTCGAGCTTCCTGCGGCGGTCTGCTACCCGAGGCTCCGCGAGGCGCTCAAGGCGGGCTCCGTCACCATGACGGAGATCGACGGCGCCGTGGCGGCGGTCCTCTCATGGAAGTTCGGTCTGGGCCTGTTCGAGCGCCCCTATGCCGATCTTGCCGCAGCAAAGGCTGCCGCGGAGCGCCCCGAAAGCCGCGCCGTGGCCCTCCAGGCCGCGCGCGAGTCGATCGTGCTCCTGAAGAACAACGGCATCCTCCCGCTTTCCGCCGGCCGCCCGCAGACGATCGCTGTCGTCGGGCCCAATGCGAACGTCACCCGCCTTGGAAGCTATTCGGGCACCCCAAGCCACTCGGTCACGCTGCTCGAGGGTGTCAGGGGCAAGGTGGGCCCGTCGGTGAAGGTCCTCTTCGCCCAGGGCTGCGTCCTCGTCAGGAACGACTCGGGGAACGCCTTCGCCAACTGGCAGGTGCCATTGGTCGAGCTCGCCTCCGACGAAGAGAACCGCTCGCTGATCGATGAGGCGAGGCGGGTTGCGGCCGAGGCCGACGTGGTCCTCCTCGCGGTGGGGGAGACCGAGGCGCTCTGCCGGGAAGCCTGGTCCGAGGACCACCCGGGCGATGCGGACACCCTGGAACTCCGAGGCTCCCAGAGGGCCCTGGTGGACGCCGTGCTCGCGGCCGGCAAGCCGGTCGTCGTCTACCTGAGCAACGGTAGGCCCCTTGCGGTCGGGCGGCTTAAGCGGGAGGCCGCGGCGATCGTCGAGGGTTGGTACATGGGAGAGGAGACCGGAACGGCTGCTGCGGACATTCTCTTCGGCGACGTCTGCCCGTCGGGAAAGCTCACCGTCTCGTTCCCCGCAAGCGTCGGCGATATTCCCGCCTACTATTCCAGGAAGCCCTATGCCCGTGCCTTCCCCTACGAGTTCAGCGCCGGCGAACCCCTCTGGGTCTTCGGCGAGGGCCTCAGCTACACGACCTTCAAGTACGAGCGGGCCGCGGTTCGTGACAGCGTGATCACGCCAAGCGGATCCACGATCGCGTCCGTCGACGTCACCAACACAGGCGCGCGCGAGGCGGACGAGATCGTGCAGCTCTATGTCCATCAGGACGTGAGCTCGGTGACGCGGGCGGTCAAGGAGCTCAAGGGGTTCCGGAGGATCCACCTTCGGCCCGGGGAGAAGACAACCGTGTCCTTTCCCGTTGAGCCGGAGGCCCTGGCGCTCTGGAACAGGGATTTGAAATTCAGGGTCGAGCCCGGGACCTTCGAGATCACACTGGGCCCATCGTCCTCCGAGGGCCAGGTCGTGAAGCTGACCGTTTCAGGGTGAGGGCCACGCCGGCGGCGTTTGCCGCCGACCCGGGGTCCGGAGAGTAGCCCTCATTGAGATTTGCGCCATGACGTAGTCTTTAAGTCTATTCGTTATAAATTGATAAACAATTAATTGCATCTTTTTTAACAAACAATTTGTTAAACGGTTTAAACCGGTTTAACCTGTTTATATGAAGAAGATCGAGGTGAGCGACGACGTCTATGAAGCGCTCAAGAATATGACGACCGACTTTCACCAAAGCCCCAATGACGTTCTCGCCGCCGTCCTCAACGTCGGGGCTGCGCCGAATACGGCCGACGAGCCGCTTGTTGCATTCGTATTGGGTTCCGAATTCCGCACGAAATTCACGGATGCCGACAAGTACCTTGCGATCCTTGGCTGGATTGCGGCCCGGCACGCGTCGGAGTTCAACGAGTACATCCTCTCGCTCTCGGCCTCTGCGAGCGGACGCCGGTATCTCGGGCTTTCGCGGGAGGCTATCGTCGAGCAGTGCCGCCACAACCAGGCCCGTCAGATCCCCAGCACCCGCTATTGGGCGATCATGAACATCGACACCGCGACGAAGCGGCGGTTCTTGTCGCGCGTGCTCGAGTTCATCGGCTACCGGCAGGACGTCGTCGATTTTGTGTGTGGCGCGATAGGCATCCGCCACTCGGCCCGGCGCACTGCGCCGACCGCCGCCCCTTCGGCGTGACCCGGGAAGTCGCCCCAGAGGGGCTCCGGGTGCGGCCCCATGGGAAGAGATTGGGCTAGTGCGCCCCGTTTCTGAGCCCTATAAGCATTCGCCATGACCTTCTCCTACCTTGTGGATAGGCTGTACTGGGCGGTCCTGATTCTTGCGCCCCTCGGATACGCGGTGCTCAACGTCGACACGTTCAGGAGAACCGGACGGCGCTACATGCTCTTCCTGTTCCTGCTCGACCTGCTCATTTTCGCGTCGGCGTCGATCTCGTTCCTCCTGTCGCATTCGACCGTGCTGCAGGGAAACATTCACGATCTCCGATTGGCCCTGTCGGCCATCACCGTCGTCCGGGCTCCGCTCGGCCTGTTCTTCTACTCCAGGCTTGTTAAGGATCTCCCGCTGCAAGGCGCGTCGACATGAAATATGTGATGTCCTACGAAACCAACGCGGACAAGCTTCCGCTCGCCCGCCTGCATTTCCCTGCCCACCGCGCCAGGCTCGACGAGTTCCATGCGCGGTGCACCCTCCTGATGGCGGGTCCGTTCGTCGATCCGCCCGACGGGGCGATCGGGATCTTCACCACCCGCGCCGCGGCTGAGGAATTCATCGACGGCGACCCGTTCGTCGTCAGCGGCCTTGTCAAGAAGGTCGCCATCCGAGAATGGAATGAAATCCTCACCAAATGACCCACCCTGGGATTGCCCGTTGCCGCGCGCTGCAGGCCGGGGCTGCAGGCGCAAGACCATGTGTTTAATTCAGGACCCTACCGGGAGGACACCCTCATGGCTCGTGCACCGCTAACAACTGTAAAGTGGCTGTCGGACGTCGAGGACCACGACTATCCGGCGGCCCAGTCGTATCTTGGGCTTTTGTACAGCAACGCGCGCGTCGCTGAGATCATAAAGGGCCTCAGGAGCGCGCCCATGGTGCAATTCAAGTCCAAGGACATCTTTCGGGCCTCGGGTCTCTCCCTTCTAGGCGTGAGCAACTCCCATGTTGAGAAGGACAGGAAGAGGATTAGGGACGGCGATGGCCTGGCTCCCCTTCTTCTCGTAAGGGACGAGAAGAACGGAAGGGTCGTGATTGCGGACGGCTACCACAGGCTGTGCGCGGTGTACGAGTTCGACGAGGATGTGCTGATCCATTGCAAGATCGTCTGAACTCCCGGGGATTCGGCCGCTTTGGGCGCGGGGAGCGAGGCGTCGAGCAAAATGAAAGGGCATGCCGGATGGGTACGGCATGCCCTTGTGCGAGGCTGCCTCGGCGTGACGGCTAAGCCGGGTGGCTGTGGCCGTCGTTATCCGCGTCGGCAGTCTGCAAGGTGTGATGCTGTCGGCGGCTCGCCGGGGTCGTGTGGCTTGGCGGCGCGCCTAATGTAATAACGGTCCGGCGGGGCCTCCTCTTTAGTGGAAACAGCTGGGCGAGGGCGCTGGGCCCTACCTCGGCAGGATCTCGACCTGGTCCACCTGCACGGAGTTCCACCCATCCTCGTGCCCCTCGATCCGCAGCCGGTTGCCTCCGGCCGCCAGGACCACGGGCACGTCCACGGTCTTCCACTCGCCCGCGGTGGGCGCCATCGGCAGCTTCTCGGCCGGCGCGTCCCCCACGGCGAGCGTGAGCGCGACCGGAACCTGCTGAGTGCTCGAATAGTGAATGCGCACCGTTCGCGGGCCCCCCGCGCCCCCGACGACGCCGAAGGTGAGGCCGCTGCCGGCCCGCCCCAGGTTCTGTATGAAGCCGAGGGGCTGCTTGGCGTCGCCGAGCCCGGTCAGGCTCGCGACCCCGCTGCGGTAGGCAAGGGCGGCGGTGTAGGAGGAAGGCGGCCGCTCGGACGGCTTGAAGGTGAACGTGTTGAGGGAGGCCCCCGGTGCCTCGACGTAGACGAGCATGCTTAGCTCGCCGGGGTTCAGGTACACGTTGGCGAACAGGAAGTCGGCGAACACGTCGCCGCCGCCCGTCGAGGGGACGTCCGCGGTCGCGATCGTCTGATCGAGAGCGACAATCTTGATCCGCGCCCCGCTATGGGCGCTCGCCGCGCGCACGGTGAGGTCGAAGTAGCCGCCGTTGCCGCAATCGATCGTATAGCGCGCCCAGTCTGCGGCCCTAAGACCCGCCAGGACATAGCCGCCTCCCGCATCGGACGTCGGTGCGAGGCCGAAGTCGTCGCCTCGGTAGAGCGTCTTCTCGGGCAGAGGGCGGGACGAGTGGAACGCAGCCCCCTCGCCCCCGTTGTCGTAATTGCTCGCCTTGATCGTCGCCGGAAGCAAGGGCGGCGGGAAGAAGTGGGGGATGGGCTTGCCGCCCGATCCGGCGGCCTCCCCCTTGGGATCGATGGCCTCCGCCGTCAGGGTGGGGGCGATGCGGGCGGGCAGCGGCGTTCCTTCGAGCCGGACCTCAAGCTCGTGGTAGGTTGTGCCCGTCGCGTCGAACTCGAACGAGAGCACGCGCGCCTCGCTGTCCCAGGTCCAGCCGCCCTTCGGCTTGGCTCCGTCCACCACGACCCCGACGGGGCTCTGCCGCAGGTGGAACCGCATGCGGTACACCGTGGGTGTGTAAAGGCTGTTCGACTCCGAGATGGAGAACTGGACCGCGCGGTCGCCCTCCTCGCACGAAAGGCGGGTCACGGTGAAGTCCCCGGCCTCGTAGGCGAACGAGCGTCCATCGTCGTGATAGAGGGCGAACTGCGACTTGCCCGACGGGAACACCTCGAGCGTCAGCGGATCCCAGGGTTTCTCGGAGGTGTTCTTCATGTCGGGGGCCATCGGGATGATGGCCCCCGGCCTCACGGCGACAGGGATCCGGTTCTGCGGGGCGGCCACCACCCACTCGCGCCCGCCGGCGTAGTCATAGCCGTAGTCCCAGTCGACCCAGGTGCCGGGCGGGAAGTACACCCTGCGGTTGGTCTGGCCCTCGTAGAGCACCGGCGCGACGAGCAGCTCGCTGCCGAACATGTACTGGTCGCCCGGGGTCGCGACCGACGCGGGGTCCTCGGGGAACTCAAGGGCCATCGGCCGTACGATCGGGAGGCCATTCTTGCTGGCGACCCACGCGTGGGAATAGATGTAGGGAAGCAGGCGGTAGCGCTGCTGCAGGTAGTGTTTCGTACCCTGCTCGGTGGCGAGCCCGTACGCGTATGGCTCCGGGGCTCCCCCGGCCTTGTGCGCCCTCGTGATCGGGGCGAAGGCCGAGAACTGCATCCACCGCTCGTAGAGGCGCGCATGCGCGCCCATCATGTCGTCCTTGTAGTAGCCTACGAGAAACCCGCCGGTGTCGCACGCCCAGTAGACGAGCCCCGACAGGCTCGCGTTGAGCATCTCCGGGGGATGGGCCCGGTAGGTCGCGTAGTCGCTGTAGATGTCGCCCGTCCAGACCGCGGCGTGGTGCCTCTGGAAGCCGGCCGGTCCCGCGCGGGACAGGATGAAGGGGCGTTGGTCGGGATGGACCATGAGCTGCACGCCCTCGAAGCTCATCGTGCACAGGAGCGAGTACTGGTTGTGGATCTCGGGGGGGCGCCCCGCGAAGTAATGGGTCTGGGGGGGCTCTCCCTCGGGTTCATCGAGGTCGAGCCACCAGCCTGCGATGCCGTCCTCGCACAGCTTCCGGGTCTGCGGCCAGAGCCAGTCGTTGATCTTGGGGCTCGTGAAGTCGAGCAGCATGCCGCCGTAGTAGCCCGCCTCGACGGGGTTCCCCTTGCCGTCGGTTGCGAACACGCCCTGGGCCCAGCCCGTGGCGAAGGTGGGGGACTCCTTCTTCACCATCGGGCCCGACTGGGACATCACGATCTTCATGCCCTTCCGGGCATAGTCCGCGATCTTCTGGGCCGGAGTGAGCCCATGGGCCGTGTCGATCCAGCGCTTGGCCCAGACATAGTTTGTGACCACCTCGGGCCAGTCTGCATCGATCACCATGACGTCCACCGGAAACCCATGCGCCGTCAGCTGGTTGTAGGCTTCGTCGAGCGCCGTCCAGTCGTAGTAGGTGCACTTGCTCTGCCAGTAGCCGAGGGCCCAGAGCGGCGGCAGTGACGGGCGTCCGGTTATCGAGGTGTAGCGGTCGATCACGTCCGCCAGGCGGGGCCCGTCGATGACGTAGAGGTCGATCTCCCCGCCGTCCGCGTCGACACGGAGCTGGTCCGTGCGGGTGCGGCCCAGGTCGAAGCGGAGCCGGTGCACGTCGTCGAAGAAGACGCCGTAGGCGTGGCCGTCGCGGCCGGTGCTCAGCAGGAGCGGCACCGGGTAATCGGCGGTGACGTTGCCCGAGCTGATCTGCTGGCCCTCCCAGAGCTCCCGTACGACTCCGCGCCGGTCCAGGCGCCCGTTGTTGTGGTTGTCCTGCCCGAGGCCGAAGAGGCGCTCGCCGGGCGCGAGCGCCTCGGTGAGCGTCCACGCTCCGCCGGCCTGCGCGCCGATCGTCGCATCGACAAGCAGGGCGGCGCCGTCGCCGCCGCGCACGTCGAATGCCAGCGTGGAGCGCGTGACCGCGACCTCGAGCGCGCCCGTGCCGACGGTGACCACGTCTCCCTTCTCGGACCGGGTGAGCGCGCTGTGCGTGTCCGCGGCCGCCTCCACGGCGAGGGAGGGCTGGCGCGTGAACGCGCCGGAGGCCTTCATCCAGATGCGCAGGACATGGGGCTCCCGGGCCTCGATGCGGATCCGCGCGCCAGCGGGGCCCTCGACGGTCACCTGCTCGGGCGAGGCGCGGTCCGGGGCGCCGGTCACCGGCGGGGCGAGGGCCGCGATCGCCAGCGCCGCGAAAACCAAAAGGCGGTTGCGCAAGCGTGTTCTTGGCATGACAGGGGAAGGATCCAACGATTGTGCGGGGTTGGCAACCTCCGCCGCTCGTGCCGCGCCGCATCCGGGATGGGCGGGAAGGGGGCGGTAGGGCTTTCTGGTTTGGGCC
>PLTZ01000039.1 GCA_003164715.1 Opitutaceae bacterium
GGGTTTGCGCGCCGCTTGCGATCAAGGCGCCGCTGCTGATCGCGCTCGGCATCGTGTTTCTCGTCTGGGCCCGGCGCTCGGCCGGCGGATTCGGGCCCATGCTCTCGCAGCCCTCGGCGTTCGACCCGGGCCAGCCTAAGGCGGGCCAGTTCATGGCCTTCTTCGTCCCGGGGCTCACCGGGATGATAGGGTTCTGGGCGACCCTCTCGCTCAATATACCGGATTTCTCCCGCTACGCGGTGTCGCAGCGCGACCAGGCCGTGGGCCAGGCCCTCGGGCTGCCGCTCGCGATGGTTTTCTACTCCTTCATCGGCGTTGCCGTGACCTCGGCGACGGCAATCATCTTTGGCCGCACGATCTGGGACCCGATCGAGGTCCTGGTCCAGTTCAGGAATCCGGTCATGCTCATCCTAGCCATGGTCGCGCTCGGCGTCGCGACCCTCGCCACGAACATCGCCGCCAACGTCGTCTCGCCTGCGAACGACTTCGCCCACCTGGCGCCGAGGCGGATCTCCTTCCGCATGGGCGGCCTGATCACCGGCTTGGTCGGGATCCTGATGATGCCGTGGAAGCTCGTCGCCGACCCGTCGGGCTACATCTTCACGTGGCTCGTGGGCTACAGCGCCCTCCTGGGGCCCCTCGGCGGCATCATGATCGCGGACTACTTCGTGATCCGGCACCGGACGCTGGACGTCCCGGGGCTGTACGACCCGAACGGCCCGTACCGCTACACGGGCGGCTGGAGCCTCGCCGCAATCGGGGCGTTTCTGGCGGGGGCCCTCCCGAACCTGCCCGGATTCCTCGCCCAGGTCGGCCTAGTCGACCCCTCGCGCATCCCGGCCTTCCTCCTGCGCATCTACGGCTTCGCGTGGTTCGCGGGCTTCGCGATAGCATTTGTCGCGTACCTCATCCTCCGTAAGCTCGCTCCCAGACGCTAATCCATGAAATCGATCCCCCTTCCCCCGTGCGGCCACGCGCCGCAGCCCTACACAGGACCCTCGGCAGAGGAGGTGCTGGCCCTGCGCAAGGAGTTCCTGAGCCCCGCGATCTTCCACTACTACAAGAAGCCGCTCATGATCGTCGAGGGCCGCGCCCAGTGGCTCTTCGACGAGAAGGGACGGCGCTACCTGGACGGGATCGGTGGCATCGTGACCGTCAGCTGCGGGCACTGCCACCCGCACGTCGTCGCGGCCGCCAACCGCCAGAACGAGACCCTCCAGCACACCACGACCATCTACCTGCACCCGAACATCGCGCTCTACGCCAAGGAGCTCGCGTCCCGCATGCCCGGCGACCTCAAAGTCGCCTACCTGGTCAACTCGGGCTCCGAGGCCAACGACCTGGCGCTGCTCATGGCGCGCGCCTACACGGGCAGCTTCGATATGATCGCGCTCCGGAACGGTTACCACGGCGGCAGCCAGTCCACGATGGGGCTCACGTCCCACCACACGTGGAAGTTCAACGTGCCGCATGGCTTCGGGGTGCAGCATTCGGTGCTGCCCGACCTCTACCGGGGGCCCTACGGCAAGGACGACCCGGAGGCCGGCAGGAAGTACGCCGACGACGTCAAGAGCCTGATCCAGTTCGGCACCTCCGGGAGGATTGCCGGCTTCATCGCCGAGTCGATCCAGGGAGTCGGCGGGACGGTCGTCTACCCCGAGGGCTACCTGAGGCGCGCGTACGCCCACATCCGGGCGGCGGGCGGCGTGTGCATCGCCGACGAGGTCCAGACGGGCTTCGGCAGGACCGGGACCCACTTCTGGGGCTTCGAGACGCAGGGTGTCGTGCCCGACATCGTCACCATGGCCAAGGGAATCGGAAACGGGTGCGCCCTCGGCGCGGTGGTCACGACCCCCAAGATCGCCCAGGCGCTCGTCTCGCGCATCCATTTCAACACCTTCGGGGGCAACCCGGTCGCCTGCGCGCAGGCACGCGCGGTCCTCGAGGTGATCGAACGGGAGGGCCTTCAGGCCAATTCACTCCGGATCGGCGGCCGCCTGAAGGCCGGCTTCGCCAGGCTGGCTGAGAAGCACCCGCTGATCGGCGACATCCGCGGCCTCGGCCTCATGCTGGGCGTCGAGCTGGTAAAGGACCGCAAGACGAAGGAGCCGGCCAGGGACGAGTGCGCGGCCGTGTTCGAGGCGTGCCGGGATCTCGGCCTCCTTATCGGCAAGGGCGGCCTCTGGGGCAACACGCTGCGCATCAAGCCGCCGATGATCTTCTCGGAGAGCGATGCGGACTTCATGCTCGCCGTCCTCGACGAGGCGCTGGCGTCGGTCTAGGGTATCTTGAGCTCCCAGCCGATCTTCAGCGGCGACTTCTCCGTCGGCAGCAGGTCGCGGTTCGCGGCGTAGATGTCGCGCCATTTCGAGCGGCTGCCGTAGTATTTCTGCGAGAGGCTGAACAGCGTGTCGCCCCTGGCAACGGTGTGGTGGCGCACGCCCGCGGGCGCCGCGGGCCGTGACGGCGCGGCCTGCGCCGGCGACTCCTCCTGCGGCGCTTCCGCGATCGCGGCGCCCTTGTCGGGCTGCTCGACGGGGGCCAGCGATATCGGCGAGACGGACGCTCGCGCCGGCTGCGCCGAGTCCTGGGCGGCGCTCGCCGGGCTGGGGATCGAGGAGATGTCGATCGCGCTCGAGTGCACCACGGGCACGGGCGCGCCCGCCCGAAGCGCGGCATTCTCCGCCTTGAGCTCGTCGTTCTCGCGCTGCAAGCGCGCCACCTGCTCCTCCATGCCCATGTGCTCGGTCTCGCTCTCCAGGGGCTGCCCGGGCAGCGCCCGCGCGAACTCGCGCTTCGCCGCGTCGATCAGCCCGCGCACGTAGACGGCCTGCTTTGAATTGGGCTCAAGCTCGAGGTACTTCCTGAAATGATAAATCGCGAAGACCGGGTCCTTGATGTGGTTCAGGTAGATCAGGCCGGCGTCGAGGTTCGACTCGGGCGCCGAGTCCCCGCGGCGGTCGATCACCTTCAGGTAGTCCGAGAGGGCCTCGTCCCAGCGCCCCTGCCGCTCCATCTGCTGGCCGTCACGGTAGTTCGAGTCGTCCATCTCGGAGGAGAGCGACGCCGAGTCGCCCCCGCAGCCCGGCCCCAGCGCCAGTGCGAGGAGCGCGGCGGAGCCGAGGATGAAGGAACGTGAGTGCATCTGTCAGCGAATGGGATTGAATGGTCGGAGCGGACGGATAAATTCCCCACTCCACGTCCCCGACTCAAACACAAATGAGGCCCGACAACAACCCGCGTTGATGCCTATCGCACCCAAATCGGCGCTCGCGCGCGCCAAGCAGTGCATCCGCATCGAGTGCGACGCCCTTGAGGAGACCTCCCGGGCGCTCGGCCCCGAGTTCGTCGACACCGCCCGGGCCGTGGAGGCGACGATCGCCGCGGGCGGCAAGCTGATCTTCACCGGCGTCGGGAAGTCCGCCCACGTCGCGGGCAAGATCGCGGCCACCTTCAATAGCACGGGCGTCTCCTCGTGCTTCCTCGACCCCACGCAGGCCCTTCACGGGGACCTTGGCCTCTGCGACGAGGGCGACCTGGCCTTCCTTCTTAGCAACAGCGGCCAGTCGGATGAGGTCCTGCGGCTGGTGCCCCTCATGAAGCGCTTCGGCCTGAAGTGCGTCGCGTTCACCGGCAACCCGAAGTCGGACCTCGCCCGCGACGCCGACCACCTGCTGATCTACCGCGTGAAGAGGGAGGCGTGCCCGCTCAAGCTGGCGCCGACGGCGAGCACGACGGCCGCGCTCGCACTCGGGGACGCCCTCGCCATGGTCCTCCTTGAGGCGCGCGGCCTCACCCGGGAGGATTTCGCCAAGTTCCATCCCGCGGGCAACCTGGGCCGCGTGCTCCTCCTGAGGACCCGCGACATCATGCGCAGCGGAGCTCGCCTAGCCGTCGCCAACGACACGGTCACGGTTCAGGAGGCCATCCTCGCGATGACGAAGGCCAAGAGCGGAAGCATCGCGCTCGTCCGGGCGAAGAGCGGCAGGCTCACAGGGATCCTCACGGACGGCGATTTCCGCAGGTCCGCCCTCTCGGGTCCGGACTTCCTGAGGCGGCCCGTCTCCGACTTCATGACCCGCTCGCCGAAGACCGTCCGGGACGACGCGCTGGGCGTCGACGCCCTCCGTCTTTTCGAGCTCCATAAGATCGACGATCTTATCGTGGTCGACGCGTCGGGCCGGCCCGTCGGCCTCATTGACGGGCAGGATCTCCCCAAGTTCAAGATAGTGTGAAGCAGGCTGTTCGAATCGGAATCGTCGGGATGGGGGGATTCGCGGGCTCTCACCACAACACGGTCGCCCGGCTCGAGGAGCGCGGCCTGGTCAGGCTCATCTGCACGTGCGACCCGCGCCTCGCAGTGTTCGCGCAGGAGCAGCGGGCCTGGCGGTTCGCGGAGCGCGGCGTCCGGGTCTTCGGCGGCTACCGCGAGATGCTGGACGCCTGCCACGGCGACCTGGACTACGTGGCCATCCCCACACCGATCCAGCTTCACGCCGAGATGCACGAGGCGGTCACGGCGTACGGCCTGCCCGCGTTCATCGAGAAGCCCCCCACCCTCGACTACGTGGAGCTTGAGAAGATGATCTCGGCCGACCGCCGGGCCCGGAAATCGTCCCTTGTCGGCTTTAACTTCATCGTTGAGAAGAGCCGCCTGGCGCTCAAGGAGAGGCTCCTCTCGGGCGAATTTGGAGCGATTCGCGGGGGCACCCTGAGCGCGCTCTGGCCTAGGCCCGCCGGGTCCTTCGCGCGCAACGCCTGGTCCGGGCGCTTA
>PLTZ01000041.1 GCA_003164715.1 Opitutaceae bacterium
GGAAAGATCCTTTCGCACGCCAGGCTGCCCCCAACCGGCCTGCCCGACCGGCTGCAGACCGGGCTCTACCGGATACGCTGCGAGCTGCCGGTGCAGCTGCCCAACATGAGCTTCCCGATCCTGTCGTCCGGCGCCACGGGCTCGGGCACGCTGGTCTACCTGGGCGTTCTGCCCGACAACCGTGTCCGCTTCGGCGCCGACGAATGGTCGATCGGGGGCGGCCTCTCGGAGGCCCTCACTCCCTCGTCCCAGCCGCAGCACGTCATCGAGCTCCTTCTTGGCCCCATGATTTCAGTCGCGGCCGCGCAGGCGCAATGGGGCTTCTCCGCCGACGAAGTGCGGCAGCTCCGGCGGCGCCTAAACATATGGATGGATGGGCGCCTTGTCTGGACGACCGAGCTGCGGCACCCACTCGATCCTCTGGACCCCTTCTTCGACCTGGGGACCAATCACCAGGGTTTCAGCACGGCCCAGCCCGAGTTTCCCGGGTTTTTCATGATCGCGCCGTTCGGCCCCGCGGAAGCGCAGGAATTCCTCAACCGCAACCTGGGCGGGCGCATCCATGCACCCCTGCAATGAGCCGCCGGGCAATCTGCGCAGGGGTAATGATTTTTTCGTCGCGGCCTCGCGCCCGGACGGGATTTGATCAGGCCGGTACGTGAACAACACCCCGCCCGAAGTCTCCGTCGTCATCCCCTGCCTGAACGAGGCGCTCACGGTGGGCGCCTGCGTGCGGGAGGCCAGGGAGGCCCTTGAGCGCCACGGGATCGCCGGCGAGGTCATCCTTGCGGACAATGGCAGCACGGACGGCTCGCCCGAGGAGGCGCAAAAGGCCGGGGCAAGGGTCGTCGCCGTGCCCCGCAAGGGCTACGGGCACGCGCTGGCGGGCGGCATAGCCGCGGCACGCGCGCCCTTCATCATCATGGGCGACGCCGACGGCAGTTATGACTTCAGCCAGCTGGAGCCGTTCGTCCGCGAGTTGCGCGCCGGTTACGAGCTCGTGCAGGGCTGCCGGCTGCCGACCGGAGGAGGGCGCATCGAGGCCGGGGCGATGCCGTTCACGCATCGCTGGCTCGGCAATCCCGCGCTGACCCTTCTTGCCCGGCTCATGTTCGGCACCCGAATCCACGACGTCTACTGCGGCATGCGGGGGTTCACCCGGGCGTTCTATGATCGGGCCAACCTGCGGTGCACGGGGATGGAGTTCGCAACCGAGATGATCATCAAGGCGGCCCAGATGGGCGCCCGGACGGCCGAGCTGCCCATCACGCTTCGCCGCGACGGCCGCAAGGGACGACCCTCCCACCTGCGGACCTTCCGCGACGGCTGGTTCACGCTGCGCCTGTTCCTGCTCTGCAGCCCGGACTGGCTCTTCCTCGTTCCCGGCATCGGCCTCGCAGCGGCCGGCGCCGCGGGGGGCTTCGCGAGCTTCTTTGCCGTTCATGTCGGGGCCGCGACGCTCGGCATACACACGATGCTCGTCTCATCGCTGCTCATGCTTGTCGGCACGCAGTGCTGCTTCCTCGGGATCTTCGCCCACACGTTCGCGCTGGTGAAGGGGCTTAAGCCCTTCGGGGCGTTCATCGCCGGCTTCTACCGCATCTTCAACCTTGAGAAGGCGCTGATCGGCTCGGCAATCGTCGCGCTTACCGGCCTCTGCCTCATCGCCTCCGTTTTTCTCGACTGGCGGGCGCACGGATACGGCCCGCTGGCCTACGAGCATACGCTCCGGGTGGTCATTCCCGGGGTCACCCTTGTGGCGCTCGCCGCCCAGGTTTCCTTCAGCAGCTTCATGGTCAGCATCCTGAGCCTCGAATCAAAATGAGCCGGGCGGACGGACGCCCAGGGAAGCAGCCTGGGGGTTGATCGCGGCGGCCTAAGCTTGCGGTCGCTTCGTGCCGACCCAGTAGAATTTCCCCCAGGCAACCGCCTCCCGCGACGTGTCAAAGCCCCGCGAGAGCGCGGCCCGTATCTCGCCGGGACGGGCTAGCCACTGGAAATAGGTCCGCTCTTCGCGCCTGATCATGCAGTCAAGGGCCTCGATCCTCGACGAAGCCCGGCGCGCGAGCGACTGCTTGCAAAGCTCGTGGACCGTCCGGAGGAACGGCGTCAGCCAGGGCTCGACGACCACGAATCGTCCGTTCGGCCTCAGGACGCGCCGGACCTCGCCGACCACGGCATCCAGGTCGTCCGGCAGCAAGGAAAGGTGGTGCAGGCCCCCCTGCACGCAGATCACGTCCCGCGACTCGTCGGCGAACGCCATCCTCCGGCAGTCGCCGACATAGAGCTGGGCGGGCCCCCGGTACCGGCTTAGGAGGCTCTCCGACAGGTCCACGCCTTCCAGGCGAGTGAAGCCAAGCGATTCCCACGCCATGAGTCCGCCGCCGCGGCCGCAGAAGATGTCGACGACCTCGAGGTCCCGCGGCCATCGGTCCGCACCGAGTCTCCTGAGGCGCGCGAGGAACTTCTCGTGCTCCTGCGGGGGCGTCTCAAAACGTTCGTACGCGGCCTCCCATTCGGGATCGCAGCAGGGTTCGGGTTCATTCCAGCGACGCAGTTCCATGTCGGTTGTTGCCTGTCTGGCGGCTAACTCTGAACGAGACCACTCGCACTGGCGACCTGGAAAACCAGCAGACCCTGAAAGTGGCGCACCCGTAGGGAGCGCGCCGTTTCCCTATGACGATGGCCGCCGGTTCGCGTTTGGTTCGTGTCTGCCGGGCGCAAAACTCGCCAGGAAGAATCTTGCGATTCCCTAATATGTGCGACATTTTTGTAGCACAATGAAAACAACGACCATCCGTGAATTCAGGAACAACTACTCACGAGTGCTCCGCTGGGTTTCGGCCGGTGAGGAAGTCCAGGTTACCAAGCGGGGCAAGGTCGTCGCAAAGGTCGTCCCACCGCAACCGGCACCATCGGGCCGACTGGATTGGGCGGAAAGCGCAGCATTCAGAAGTTCCGATTGGTCGCGTACCCTAACTGCCGCCGAAAGTGCCGCCGTGCTCGCGGACAGCCAAGGAGTCTGACATGGCCGTTAGTTTCGCCGATACGAGTTTCTTGTTTTCCCTTTACGGAAATGATGCCCACACGGCATCGGCCAAGGCGTGGATGCGCCAGAGAACTCAGCCGATCACGATCACCACTCTGAATCGATATGAATTTGGAAACGCGATGCGATTTGCCGTGTTCCGCAGGTTCATTCTCCAAACTGATGCCGAGTCTGCTCAGATCGCATTCGAAGCGGATATTCAATCCGGTTATCTTCAACTCACACCCTGCGATTACTCAGCCGTAATTGAGGATGCGAATCGCCTCTCGACGCGATACACGTCCGTCGGCGGGCATCGTTCGTTTGATGTACTTCGCGTGGCCACCGCACGAATCGTCAAATCGAGCGCCTTTCTCAGTTTTGATGCCAACCAGCGTAAACTGGCCAGCGCCGTCGGACTGGCTGTCGCACCTTGAGGCCCGCTTTCTCGTGCGCCGTCCGATACGATCCAGCTCTTGGTTCGTGTTCGGTTCGCGTTTCGCGATTTCGCTATGTATTACTTATTAGTCTTTTAGAAAAGTGGCGCACCCGAAGGGAGTCGAACCCCTAACCTTCTGATCCGTAGTCAGATGCTCTATCCAATTGAGCTACGGGTGCGTGACGGAACTGAAGAAAAAGCCCTCTAGAAGGCCGCAGCGCAAGCGCGAAGTGCGTTTCTGAGAAACACTCCTCCAGCCGACAAGCTCGATCTCAAGGATTGCCAGTCACCGAACAAGCTTTGGCTAGCTCCAATGCCCAGTCGAAGGCCATGCCGATCTCCGGAAGCCGGCAGGCTAAAAGCAAACGCCGGCCGCTGAGGCGACAGTTGCGGGAGTTCTCGCGGCAAGATTCGATCGAGGCCCGCGCGCCAAGAGGCTTGGCAAATCCGGAGCGGCCGACAACGCTTTACGGAGATGTCCGCTAGTTTCGAACTCCCCCTTTTCCACGTCGTCGGATTCTCCGGACACCGGCAGCTGGACAATGCCGGTGTCATTGCCCCGGCAGTGACCAAGGCGCTGGAGTCGCTTCGACAGGAGACTAAGGGTGAATGGGTTGCGCTATCCTCGGTCGCGACGGGAGGCGACCAGCTGTTCATCGGGCAGGCCCGCGCGCTCGGGCTCTCCTGGTACGCCATCCTGCCCCTGCCGCGCGCGGAATTCGCCCGCGATTTCTCCCCATCGGAATGGCAGGTCGTCGAGGCGACCCTGGAGCAGGCCGAGAACGTGCGCGTCATCACCGAGAACGGCTCGCGCGAGGACGCCTACCTCGACTGCGGGATGGAGACGGTCAACGGTTCCGACGTGCTCCTCGCCGTATGGGACGGCGACCCGGCCCGCGGCAAAGGGGGCACCGCGGACGTGATCGATTACGCGAAGTCGATCGGCAAGCCGATCCTGATCGTCGACGCGGCGACCGGCAAGATGCGCAGGGAAAACTGGTCCCGCCTCGAGCGCGGCGACGAAGGCCTCGCCAACCTGAACCACCTGCCCGACGCGGCGGCCTCGGGCACCGGCAACCCCTTCATGGCGCCGGACACGATCTTCAACTTCCAGAAGAAGTGCGACCACGCCGCGAGCCGGGGCGCCCCGCAGTTTAGGAGGCTGATCGCGTCCACCGTGCTGCTGCACGTGGCGGCGACGATCATCGCGGCCGCGGCGCTGGCCTACGGGCTGCACTTCATGGCCATACCCTGGGCCAAGCTCGCCTGCCTCGCCGGGGCGCTCGGGGTCGCGATTGTCCTGCGCCGCCACGCCCATTCCCACGACAGCTGGGTGCGCTGCCGCCTCGCCGCGGAATTCTGCCGCTCGGCGCTCGCCACGTGGGGCCTGCCGCGCGCCGCGCCCCTTTTTGAGGAGCTGGACCTGCCCGGGGTCCGCTCGCTCACGCGCTCGCTGCACATCCTCCACAGCCGCTCGTCGGCGACCCGCCAGGTGCCGATGGACGAATTCAAGCGGGTCTACCTCGAGAAGCGGATCGACGACCAGCTTTCCTACTACCGCAGGCAGGAGGGCCGCGCGCTCCCCCAGTTCCGCCGCCTGAAGGTCGGCTTCTGGATCGCGACCATCGCCGCGCTCACCTGCACCGCGGCCTACGCCGTGGCGCACACGCTCCACGCCGAGGTGCCTGAATGGACCCGCCAAACCTTCTTCTATTTCATCCCGATCGCGCTGCCGGTCGTGGCGGCGTCCTTCATCTCGATGATTTCGATCAACGACCTGCAGCGGCGCGTCGCCCGCTACCGCGAGATGTGCGCCATGCTGGAGGACAGCCGCCGCCAGATCAGCTTCTGCCAGACATGGAACAGCCTCGAGCGCCTGGTGCTAAGGACCGAGCGGGCGCTCCTCCAGGAGGTGCTCGAGTGGCACTCGATTACGAGCTTCTCCGAGTCACACTAGGGCGGCCGTCGCCCGCCTCCGGCTAAAAGATCGGCTCGTTATTCTTCGGGTCGTCCAGGAGCGCCCCAAAGCCGGGCCCGGCGCAAGGCCCGAGGCACCGCCTACGACGCCTTGCGCCAGTCGACGAGCTCGATCTGCAGGAGCTTCCGATCGTTGAAGTAGTTCCAGTTGAGCTCGACGGCGAGGTCGAGCGGCACGCCCTGCGGCGGAACCCGGTCCGCCATCTTCCACGCGACGCCGCTTAGGACCCGGCAGCGCGAATCCTCGAGCCAGAACCGGAAATGCCGCTGCTTGAAGACCTCCGGGCGCCTGCGGAAGGCCACGCTCCGCAGCCCGAAGACCGGCTCGGGGTTGCCCTGGCCGTAGGGGTGGAGCGTGTCCAGCTCGTCCATCAGGTGCTCCGTGATCTGGTCCGGCGTAAGCCATGCCGAGATCGTGAGCCTCGACTCCGCGATCTCGGCCCCGACGTGGTCCCTGACCGCGGCCGCAAACCGGCCCCGGAACCCCTCGAGCCCGCTCTTGGGGAGCGAGATGCCGACCGCCATGGGGTGGCCGCCCCAGCTCGTGAGCCCCTCCGGGCACGTGGCGAGGATCTCGACCAGGTTCACCCCGTCGACGCTTCTCCCGGAGCCCTTCGCCATGTCCCCCTCGTTCCCGAGGACGATGCATGGGCGGTTGTAGTGCCGGCTGACGCGCCCGGCCACGATCCCCACGACCCCCGGGTGCCACGCCTCGCTGAAGAGGACGATCCCCGCGTCGGCCCTGTAGCGCTCCTCGATCATCCGCTCCGCCTCCGAGGTGATCTTTCGCTCGATGTCCTGGCGCTCCCGGTTGAAGGCGTCCAGCTGCTGGGCGGTCTCCCGCGAAAACTTGACGTCCTCGGAGAGGAGGAGCTCCACCGAGAGCGCGGCGTCGGCGAGGCGGCCGGACGCGTTGATGCGCGGACCGAGCCGGAAGGAGATGTCGACCGGCTGGAGCATCTGCGCGCCCGAGATCCCCGAGACGTCCATGAGCGCCCGAAGCCCCGGCCGCGCCGTCTCCTGGAGGATCCTCAGGCCGTTCTTCGCCAGGATCCGGTTTTCGCCTACGAGCGGCACCAGGTCGGCGATCGTGCCCATGGCCACCAGGTCCAGGTGGTCCCGCAGCCTGATGCGCGCGGCGACCGGGTGGTTCTCGCTGCGCAGCTGCTTCAGGAGCCCGTGCATCAGCTTGAAGACGAGCCCCACCGTGCAGAGGTGCTGCCACGCCGGCTGCGCGGGCTCGCCCGCGATGCCCTGAACGTGCGGGTTGATGAGGAGGCCCCGCTCGAGCGTCCGGTCCTTGGACCGGTGGTGGTCGACCACGAGGACGTCGATCCCCTGCCCCATCAGGTAGTCCACCTCGTCGTGCGAGTTGGTCCCGCAGTCGAGCGCGATGAAGAGCCCGGGCTTGCCGGCCTCAAGCGCGCGGTCGATCGCGCTGCGGGACAGCCCGTAGCCGTCCTCGGAGCGGCGGGGGACGACGAACGCCGGGTCGAGGCCGAAGCGCCGAAGGACGAGGACAAGGAGCGCCGTGCTGCTCACCCCGTCGACGTCGTAGTCGCCAAGGACCGTGACCTTCTCCCGGGCTGCGATCGCGGCCTTGAGCCTTGCGACCGCCTGGACGACGTTGCCGACCAGAAACGGGTCCTCGAGCCCCGAGAGGTCCGCCCGCAGGAACTCCGCGGCGAGCGCCGGGTCCCGGTGGCCCACGCGCAGGAGCAGCTCCGCCAGCACGGGGCCGACGCCCGCGCGCTTGCTTAAGTCCTCGACCTCAGCGGCCGGGATCGGCGTGTGGATCCAGAGCATCTGCCCGGATGCACATTACCGCGACGCCTTGCTCGATCCCGTCCACTCGTACTTCGGCGCCACATCGGAGTGCGCCTCCACGTGCTTGCGGTCGCCCTTGTGCCACCAGTAGAAGACCTGGGAGGCGACGAAGATGGCCGAGAACGTGCTCGTGACGATGCCGACCAAGAACGTGAACGAAATGTCGTGGAGCACGCCGCTTCCGAACAGGAAGAGGGACAGCGCGGCGAGGAAGGTCGTCGACGAGGTCATGATCGTGCGGGCGAAGACCTTGTTGATCGCGGTGTTGACGATGTCGCGCAGCGACCCCGTCGGGTTGATCTTCAACTCCTCCCGGATGCGGTCGAACACGACCACGGTCTCGTTGATCGAGTAGCCGGCGATGCACAGGATCGCCGCCACCATGGGCGCCGAGAACTTGTGGCCCGTCAGGACGAAGATGCCGATCGTCATCAGGATGTCGTGGAAGATGGACACCATCGCGCCGACGCCGAACCCGAACTCGAAGCGGAAGGCGATGTAGAGCAGGATGGTGAGCATCGACACCCCGATCGCGAGCGCGGCGTTGAGCATGATCTCGCGGCCGATCGAGGCGCCGACGTGCTCCTCGCCGACCTTCACGTAGCCGGCGCCGGGATAGGTCTTCTGCAGGGCCTCGAGGAGGACTTGGGATTTGCCCTCGGGCGTCTCGACCTTGAGCTGCTCGCCGCCGCCGCCGAGCCCGCTCTCGTAGGCAATGTTCACCTCGCCGATCCGGGTCGTGTCGGCGACCTGGCGGATCTTGGCCACGTCGAGGCGCTCCTTGTACTGCATCGTGACCACATCGCCGCCCGAGAAGTCGATGCCGAAGATGCGGTTCCCCTGGTAGAAGACGACGCCCAAGCCAAGGAGGACGATCGTCCACGAGCCGGCGAAGGCCGGGACGCCGAACTTAACGAAGTCCACGTGGATCGCCTTGATCAGGTGGCGCATCGTGATCTTCTTCACCCAGCCCGAGTCGATCAAAAGCTCCATGATCAGGTGCGCCGTGATGAGCACCGAGAACATGGTCGAGAGGACGCCGATCGCCAGCGTCACGCCGAAGCCGCGGATGGGGCCGGTCCCCAGCCAGATCATGATCGCGCAGATGATCAGCTGCACGATGTGCGCGTCGATGATCGTCATCAGCGCCTTCATGTAGCCGGCCTGGTTCGAGTTGGAGAGGGACTTGCCGACGGCGATCTCCTCGCGCATGCGCTCGAAGATCAGGATGTTCGCGTCGACCGCCATGCCCACCGTGAGCACGATGCCGGCCAGGCCCGGCAGCGTCATCGTGGCCCCGATGTTGGCCATGACCCCGAGGATGATGACCAGGTTGACGGCCAGCGTCACGACGGCGACCACGCCGCCCGTCGTGTAGAAGGTGATCATGAACGCCGCGACGCAGATGAGCGCGATCACCGAGGCCTGGATGCCCGAGGAGATGGCGTCCTCGGCGAGCGACGGGCCGACCTCGAACTGGGTCTTCACGATGAGCGGAAGGTCGAGCGGGTTGTTGAGCACGTTCGCCAGGTTGAAGGCCTCGCGCTCGGTGAAGTAGCCGGTGATTTCGGCGCTGTCGCTGTCGATCTCCTCCTTGACGGTCGCGACCGAGTAGACGGTCCCGTCGAGGACGACAGCGAGTTCGCCCAGGTGGCCGGACTTCTCGCCGCCGGCCGCGATGTCCCGGGTCACATCGGCGAAGCGCTTCCTGCCGGGGCCGGTGAAGCGCATGGCGATCAAGGGCTTACCGTAGGAGTCGTGCTGCACGGTCGAGTACGAGATCATCTCGCCGGTCATCTCGGGGATGCGCTTGATGAAGTACTCCTCGGCCGTCTCGCTGCCGTCGGGATGCTCGTGGTCGTAGGTCTTGATCTCGTAGCCCGGGGGGATCTCGCCCTGGCGCGCCGTCTCGGGAGTCCCGTACGGGTAGACCATCCGGATGTCGAGGCGCGCCGGCTTCTTCACCTCGTCCAGGACGTCGGGGTTGTCCTTCGTGTTGATCCCCGGCAGCTGGACCTCGATCCGGTTGTTGCCGATCGCGCGGATCAAGGGCTCGGTGACGCCCATCGAGTTGATGCGGGCGCTGATGATCTCGATCGCCTTCGTCAGCTTCTCGCGGCGGGCCGTGTCCTCGTCATAGCCGGCGGTCTTCGTCCCCAGGTCGGCCTCGAGCGTGAAGCCGACGCCGCCCCGCAGGTCCAAGCCCATCTGGAGCCGGGCCTTCGAGCTGTCGAGGAGATACTTGAGCAGGATGTCGTTTCGCTTGGTGATGTTTTTCAGCGACTCCTCGAGGCGCACGTCCGGGAAGAACTGGCTCAGGTCGATCTTCTCGTCGCGCCCGATCCTTTTCAGGGCCACGAACTCGCTCGGGGCCGCGCCCGCCTTCCACGCCTTCTCGGCGCGGTCGAGAAGCTTGCCAAGCTCCTCGGTCTTGGCCGTGGCGTGGCTCTTGGCGTATTCGGGAAACGGGATGTCCTTGAGCGGCAGGAGCGCGAAAACGGCCCAGGCGAGGATCACTAGGCTTAGGCCTATTTTCCAGAGGTTGCGTTTAAACATGTCGGATGTGGGTTAAAGGGGTTTGCGGCCGCGCCCCGCCGCGGTCGCCTTCCGTCGGGCCGTTCCAAGGGGGCCCCAGGTGCTAGGACTTCTTCTCCTCGGCGCCCGTCTTCTTGGTGACCGCCTGGATGAAGCCCTTGCCGATCTCGATCTTCGTGTTGTCGGCGATGCGCACGACGAAGCGGTCGTCCTTTACGTTCGTGATCACGCCGTAGATCCCGGCCGAGGTGATCACCTCGTCGCCTGATTGCAAAGTGCTGAGCAGCTTCTCATGCTCCTTTTGCTTCTTCCGTTGCGGAGCGATCAGCAGAAAGTACAATCCACCGAACATCAGTCCCATCACCAGGAGTTGCGTCGGGAATCCACCGCCGGAGGCCGGCGCCGCTGTTTGGGCAATCATTGTAGTCATTTCGTATTGCGTTCTTGTGAAGAGAAAACACGCATCTAACTAAATCCCCTCTTCTGAAGGCAAGCCCTCAGTGGCCGGCCCTCCCCAAATACTTGAAAAGCAAATCCGCATCCGCATGGTCGGCAGCCAAATCCGAGGAGCTCTACGGGTTCAAACGCTGGGGCTCCGGCCACCTCTCGGTCGACCCCGAGGGGTTCGTTAACGTCCAGCCGCTGACCGACGGGCGCAGCATCCGGGTGCTCGACGTCGTGAACGAGGCCCTGGGGATGGGGCTTAAGGCGCCCATGGTGATCCGCTTCCAGGACCTCCTGCGCCACCGGGTGATCCAGCTGAACGAGGTGTTCATCAAGGCCATCAAGGACGAGGGCTACAAGGGCGAGTACCGCGGGGTCTTCCCCATCAAGGTGAACCAGCTGCGCGAGGTGGTCGATGAGATCGTGGCGGCCGGCCGCGACTACCACTACGGCCTCGAGGCGGGGTCCAAGCCCGAGCTCATGATCGCGCTGGCGATGAACGAGGGCCCGAACCGGCTGATCGTCTGCAACGGCTACAAGGACCACGACTACATCCGGCTCGCCCTCCTCGGCCGCAAGCTCGGCAAGCGGGTCATCATCGTCATCGAGCAGCTCTCGGAGATCGACGACATCATCCGGATCTCGGCCGAGATGGGGGTCAAGCCGATGATCGGCTTCCGGGCGAAGCTCCAGACCCGCGGCGAGGGCCGGTGGGCGCTCTCGACCGGCGACAACGCGAAGTTCGGCCTCAACACGGCGGAGATCCTCTTCGCATGCGAGAAACTGAAGGCCGCGAAGCTCAAGGCCTCGCTGCGGCTCTTCCACTTCCACATCGGCTCGCAGGTGCCCAACATCATCACGATCAAGAACGCGGTGATCGAGGCCACCCGGTTCTACTGCCAGCTGGCCAAGATGGGCTTCCCCATGGGCTACATCGACGTCGGGGGCGGCCTGGCGATCGACTACGACGGCTCGCGGTCGAACTTCGAGAGCTCGATGAACTACTCGATGGAGGAGTACGCGCGCGACGTCGTCTTCAATGTCCGGGAGATCTGCCGGGACGCCGGGGTGCGGGAGCCCGACATCGTGAGCGAGTCGGGCCGCGCCGTCGTGGCGCCCCACTCCATGCTCGTGGTCGAGGTCTTCGAGCGCATCAACAAGCGCGAATCCCTCGGCAAGCAGCACCAGCCCAAGGAGAAGCAGAAGATCGTGGGCGACCTGGAGGTGCTCCTGAAGAACAAGGCGAAGCTCGGCCGCCTGGAGCGCTTCCACGACGCCCTGCAGAAGAAGGACGAGGCGTTCTCGCTCTTCAACCTGGGCTACTTGGACCTCGAGAACCGGGCGGCCGCCGAGCAGATCTTCTGGCAGATCTGCGAGCAGATCGCCAAGGAGGGGGAGAAGGCCGGCTACCAGCCCGAGGAGCTCCACGACCTCTCGACGCTCCTGGCCGACCAGTACGTGTGCAATTTCTCGGTGTTCCAGTCGCTCCTCGACCACTGGGCGCTGAAGCAGCTCTTCCCCATCGCGCCGCTCCACCGCTTGAACGAGCGGCCGACCGTGAACGCCATCCTGGTCGACATCACGTGCGACTCGGACGGGAAGATCGGCAGCTTCATCGACCTGCAGGACGTGAAGGACTACGTGGCGCTCCATCCCCTCAACAAGAAGCCCTACTACCTCGGGATCTTCCTGACCGGGGCCTACCAGGACATCATGGGCGACCTCCACAACCTCTTCGGGCGGGTGAACGAGGTCCACGTCTTCCTCGAGAACGACGAGCCGAACGGGTTCTACATCGAGGAGGCCCTAAGCGGCAGCCGGATCGCCGATGTCATCGAGGGGGTCCAGTACCAGCAGGAGGACCTCTGCCGCAGGATGAAGGCCCAGGTCGACGCCGCGACCCGCAAGGACATGGTGAAGCCCCGCGAGGGCGTGCGCCTCTTGGAGGCGTACGAAAGCCAGATGCTGACGAAGACCTACCTGAACATCGAGCGCTCCAAGCACCCCCAGAAGAACACCTCATGAGCCCCACCCCGCTGCGAGCCCTCCTTTCGGTGCTCGGCATGGCCGCCGCGCCCCTCGCGGCCCACGCCGACCCGCCCGCCGTCTACCGGGACAAGGCGGCGCCGGTCGAGGCCCGCGTGGGCGACCTCATGGGGCGGCTGACCCAGGACGAGAAGCTCTCGCTCCTCGGGGGCGACAGGGACTTCTACATCAGGCCCGTCCCGCGGCTCGGGATCCCCGAGATCAAGATGGCGGACGGGCCCCTCGGCGTGCGCAACTACGGGCCCTCGACCGCCTACCCGGCGACGATCGGGCTCGCCGCCTCCTGGGACCCCGGCCTGGCGCGGGAGTTCGGGGCGGCCGTCGGCAGCGACGCCCGCGCCCGCGGCGTCCACATCATGCTCGGGCCCGCGGTCAACATCAACCGCGTGCCCCAGAACGGGCGCAACTTCGAGTACCTCTCGGAGGACCCCTACCTGGCGGGCTCGGTCGCCGCGCAGATCGTGACCGGCATCCAGAGCCAGGGCGTCGTGGCGACGGTGAAGCATTTTGCGGCCAACAACCAGGAGACCGAGCGCGGCACGATCGACGCCCGGGTCAGCGAGCGGGCGCTCCGGGAGATCTACCTGCCGGCGTTCCGCTCGGCCGTGGAGCAGGGCCACGCCTGGGCGGTCATGTGCGCGTACAACCGCCTGAACGGGACCTACTGCAGCGCGAACGACTGGCTCAACGACCGGGTGCTGAAGGGCGACTGGGCCTTCAAGGGGGTCCTCATGTCGGACTGGGGCGCGGCCCACGACACGCTCGGCGTCGCCAACGGCGGCCTCGACCTCGAGATGCCCTCGGGCCGCTACATGAACCCCGAGGCGCTCCGGCCGCTGATCGCGTCGGGACGTGTCAGCCAGGCGACGATCGACGACAAGGTCCGCCGCATCCTCACGCTCGAGGTCGCCAACGGCTTCCTTGACCGCCCGCAGCTCCTCGCCTCCACGCCGAAGGACGACCCCAGGACCGCCGCCGTCGCGCTCAAGGTGGCACGGGAGGCGATCGTGCTCCTCAAGAACGACCACGGGGCGCTCCCGATAACCGGCAAAAAACTGAAGCGGATCGTGGTCCTCGGCCCCAATGCGGCCGGCTTCCCCGCGGGCGGCGGCAGCGCCCACGTCGAGCCCTTCCACTACGTGAGCGTTGTCGAGGGCCTGCAGCAGGTCGTCGGCCGCAAGGTGAAAATCGACGTCATCCCGGGCCCCGGGCCCGAGCTCCTGAGGAGCCTATTGCCCTTAACCACCTTCGAGGGCCCCCTCAAGCTGGAGTTCATGACCTTCAACTGGGTCAACCGGAAGGAGATCGCCACCCTGTCAGACACCAGGATCGACCACGACTGGGGCGCCGAGGCCCCGGCCCCCGGGGTGAACGCCGCAGACTACACGGCCAAGTGGACCGGGGCCATCCGGGCGCCCGCCTCCGGGAAGTTCATCTTCATGGTGCAGAACCACGGATTCGTGACCGTGAAGCTGGACGGCAAGGACTTGCTCTCGAGCTGGTCCAACCCGAACGACGCCCTGTTTGCGGAGACCCCGCTCGAGGCCGGCAGGACCTACGCGATCGAGGTCATGGCCCACCACGACAACCAGGGGCCGGCGGGCGTCCATTTCGCCTGGGGCGCCGCGCCCGCGGTCCTCACCGACGAGGAGGCCGCGCGCGTCCGGACGGCGGACGCGGTGGTCGTCTGCGTCGGGTACAACGTCATGCTCGAGGGCGAGGGCGCCGACCGGTCGTACGAGCTCCCGAACGACCAGCCCGAGCTCATCCGGAGGGCCGCCGCGCTCAACCCGCGCACGATCGTCGTCGTGAACTCCGGCGGCGTTGTCGCCACGGCCGACTGGATCGGGAAGGTCCCGGCGCTCCTGCAAGCCTGGTATCCGGGCCAAGAGGGCGGACGCGCGGTCGCCGACGTCCTCGTGGGGGCCGTCAACCCGAGCGGGAAACTCCCGATAAGCTACGAGAAGCGCCGGGAGGACTCCCCGTCCTACGGCCACTACCCGGGGTTCGGGGGGACGGTGGACTACGCCGAGGGCATCCTGGTCGGCTACCGCTGGTTCGACACCAAGGGCGTCGCGCCCCTCTACCCGTTCGGCTATGGGCTGAGCTACACGACCTTCCACTACGACAAGCTCCATATTGAGCCGATGCAGGACGGCCGCTGGACCGTGACCTTCGACGTGAGCAACAACGGCTCGCAGAACGGCGACGAGGTGTCGGAGGTGTACGTGAGCCCGCCGGTGACCTCGAAGGCGGGGCGCCCGGTGCGCGAGCTGCGCGGCTTCAGTCGTGAGCACTTGGCGACCGACCAGACGATGACGGTGACGGTCGTCCTGGACCGCCACGCATTCTCCTACTACGACGAGGCGAAGGGCGACTGGGCGGTCGAGCCCGGCTCGTACACGGTCGAGGTGGGGTCGTCGTCGCGCAACATCCTTCTCACCGGGGCCGTGGACGTCGACTAAAGCCCGCCCCCCGGGGTCAGCGCCACTCGTGCCGCGGGTAGCGGCGCGAGAGCTCGGGCTTGAGCTTCGGGTAGATCTCCCGCCAGAAGCTCGACAGGTCGTCGGTGACCTGGATCGGCCGATGGTTGGGCGCCAGCACCTCGATCTTGACCGGCACCCGGCCGCGCCCGAGCGAGAACCGGCCCTCGACCCCATAGAGCTCCTGGATCCGGGCGCTTAGGACCGGGGGCCCCTCCTTCGGGTAGGTGAGGCGCGAGCGCCGGCCGTTCGCCATGGTCAGGCGCTCCGGAAGCACGTCCTCCAAGGCCGCCAGCTGCTCGGCGGTGAGCCAGTCCCTAAGGACGGGCATCACCTCCCGGCCCTTGACGCCTCGCGCCGAGGTTTCGCCGTAGCACACCTGCTCCACGAGCGTCATCCGGTCCGCCGGGGTCACGGGGTTCACCTCGTACTCGGGGAACCACTCGCAGAGGCGGTTGACCCTCGTGATCCACTGCTCGACCGACTCGTCCCAGGCGTCGATCGTCAGGCGCCCGGCGACCACCTCGCGCGCAAGGAGCGCCGCCGCCTGATCGGGCGGCACGTCGTCCGAGCCCGACTTTGACTCAAGGACAAGGTCTCTGAAGCGCCTCTCGCGCCGCGCCACGACGCGCTTGGCCTGCGGGTCGTAGGTGACCTCGCGCGTGTCCGTGAGCTCCCTGGGGAAGAGCTCCCTGAGCCAGGACTCCTCGACCGCGGTCGCGAGGTTAAGGATCACGCTCACCTCGCCCGCGCGTCCGCCGACCTCGGTGATCTCGGCGGCGACCAGGAGCGGCGCCTTGCTGATGGCGCTCTCCCGGGCCAGGAGCCCCCGCCTCCCGTGGATGAGGTCGCACCGCAGCGTGCTCGAGTCGAGGCGGCGGGCGAGGTGGTCGGGGAAGCCGGCGAGGACGCACTTGCGCAGCTCGGCCCCGTCCGCGCGGCGCTCCGCGGTGTCGAGCCCCTCGGACGCGGCGATCTCGACAAACTGCCCGAAGAGCGGGCCGACCTGGCGGGCCGCCTGGGCGTGGATCCCGAGCCTGCGGCAGGCGTCGAGGGAGTAGCCGCTGCGGTCGGCGTACCTCCACGCGCGCATGAGCAAGAGAAAGTCGCTTTCGTGCTCCTCCCCGAGCACCTCCTCGCGCGCGTCCGCGACCTCGCGGGACACGCCCCGAAGCAGGAAGTTTCGGCCCTGCGTGAGGGCGGCCATCATCGCGACCGGGCGCACGCAGCCGCGGCCCTGGGCCTCCAGGAACATGCGGGCGTAGCGCGGGTGGACGGGAAAGCGCAGCATGCGCCGGCCCACGTCGGTGATCGCGCCCCCGGGCCCCGCCAGGGCCCCCAGGTCCGCCAGGAGCGCCTCCGCCCGCTCGATCCCGCGGGGCTCCGGCTTCTCGAACCAGTCGAAGCCCAGCGTGTCGACGATCCCCGCGACCTTGAGCGTCAGGACGACCTCGGAGAGGTCGAGGCGCTTCACCTCGGGCGTCTCGTGGGCCGGCCGCTGCCCGTGCTCGCGCTCGGTCCAGAGTCTCACGCAGACCCCGGGCGCCGTGCGCCCCGCCCGGCCGGCCCGCTGTTCGGCGCTCGCCGCGGAGATCTTCTCCACCAAGAGCGTGTTAATCCCCCGCTGCGGGTCGAAGCGCGCGGCCCTCGCGAGCCCGCTGTCCACCACCGCCGTCACCCCGTCGATCGTGAGCGAGGTCTCGGCGACGTTCGTCGACACGATGATCTTGCGGCCCGCGGAGCGCGCCACCGCGCGGTCCTGGGCCTCCGCCGGGAGCTCGCCGTGGAGCGGCAGCGCCGCGAAGCCCCGCAGGGCGCGCGAGCCCTGGATCGCCTGGATCGTGCGCCCGATCTCGTAGGCCCCCGGCATGAAGACCAGCATGTCCCCAGCGGTCTCTCCGGCCACCCGCTCGCATTCGCGGGCCGCGACGTCCCACACGGGATCCGTCTCGAAATTCACGGGCTTGGCGAGGTACTCGACCCGCACCGGGTGGGTCCGCCCCTGCGACACGAGGACCTCGCAGGGCGCGAGGTACCGGCTCAAGGCGCCCGAGTCCAGCGTGGCCGACATGACGGCGAGCTTCAGGTCCGGGCGCCGGTGGCGCTGGATCTCGAGCGCCCGCGCCAGCGAGATGTCCCCGTAGAGGTGGCGCTCGTGGAACTCGTCGAAAAGGATCGCGCTGACCGAGGCGAGCCCGGGGTCGAACGTCATCTGCCTAAGCAGGATCCCCTCGGTCACGAAGCGGATCTTGGTGCGCTCGCTGACGCGCGACTCGAGCCGGATCTGGTAGCCGACCTGGTCGCCGAGCTCGGTGCCCACCTCCTCGGCCACCCGGCGGGCAAGCATCCTGGCGGCGAGCCGGCGCGGCTGCATCACGACCACCTGGCCCCGGTCAAGGAACCCGTGGCTCAGGAGCATCTGCGGGAGCTGCGTGGACTTGCCGGAGCCGGTCGGCGCCTGGACGATCACCCGACCGCTGGCGCGCAGCGACGCGACAATGGCAGACTCGAGTTCGTAGACGGGGAGGTCGCGGTTGGGCATGCCGGGGATTGTGAATAACCGGTGAGTTACGTTGCTCCCACGTTATTCACCGAAGCGCGCTGTGAGGGGAATGTGCATAAGAAAAGCTTCACCCATTCGTAACCCGGCCGCAACCTCACCGCGTTCCTTGATAGAACAGTCGCAGCGCGGAGGCCTGAAAAACCCTTCGAAAGCACGGCTGGGATAATCCCGGGCGACCGGGGAAAGGAAGGTGGCAGCTGGTGCCGCCCTCCCCTCAGCGCAGCAATGTGCTTGTAGGCACTATCACCAGCTCCTCTGACCGGTGTCATGACCGGTCAGTGACATGAACTCAGGAGCTGAGCGGCAAGGCGCGATTAGAAACCGCGTCCGAGCCGAGTCAGGCGCGCGGGAGGTTTCGAACCGCGCGCTGACGCAGTTACCCAGAGGGTATGGCTGCTACTGCGCAGACCAGAACGCAGTCGCGTTTCCCGGCGGGACGACCCCGCCAAAAGGCCTGATCCGGTAAAAACGGGTGAGGCGCGCAAGGGAGACGGGGCCGCGGGGAGCGAGCGGGCCAGGCAAATCCCGCGAAAACTCCTCGATTGGGCGGTGTGTTAAATCCACGTCACCCAACTGCAAAGCGAACGCAGCCTGAGAGTTAAGAGGTCAGACCCGTAACGCGGGGCAAACGATCGGCCAAAAGCCGATGCCGTCCCCGTGGCAACGGTGCCGACGCGAAAGATCCGCTACTTGTAGGCGTGTCTGCACCACGTCCGGCGTGCCGCCCCTGGCAGGGGGTGGCCGAACTGGGCGAAGAGGCCTCACTCGATAGACTCCAATCGGCAACGGTAGGAGCGATCCCGCCATGAGATCGAAAACTTCGCATGCCGCGAAGAGTGGCGTCGGGGAGCATACGGCCCGCGAAAGCGAGTGCGCCTAACGTATGTGATGGGAAAGAGCGCGTGGCGAGCGCCCACCCCCAAATTTGGCCCCGGAACCGAAAGGTTCCGGGGCCTTATTTTTTTGCGGCGTACGCACTCGTCTCGAGATCGCAGATTTTGTGACACTGTTACACTTGACATTCACAATGGCAGGTGACACCGTGACACCATGCCTTCAAGTATAACTATTAAGGAACTTCACGCCACGACCGGCGATCATGTCCGGCGCGCGGGCTCGTCAAGGGCGCCAGTCGTGATCACCGACAGGGGCCAACCGGTGGCTGTCTTGGCCAATCCATCGCTGCTTACCCCCCGCGAGCGCAAGCGCACGCTCCTGCCGGAATATGAGGCGATGATGGCCGGCCCGGCGGGAAATGACATACAGGCCGCTCTCGACGAAATCCGCGGGGATCGCTGACCTATGATCTTTTGCGACACATCGGCGATCGCCAAGCTCTACGTCGTCGAGAAGGAATCACCCGCGATGCGGGCGCGCCTGGAAGCGGAAGATCAGGTGTTCGCGTCAGAACTGGTCCGCACCGAACTCATGGGGGTCTTCCACCGGCAGTTGCGTGAGGGGATCTGGGGGCGGGACAAGTTCATGACCGCGATCCGGCAATTCACCCACGACGACATCGCCGGGTTTTGGACGTGGCTCCCCTTGGGCAGCGCGGTGATCGAGGCCGCTGCGCAGGTTTATACGACGCTGCCGGAGTCGGTGTTCCTGCGCTCCGCTGACTGCCTGCACTTGGTGACGGCGCTGCGCCACAGTTTTGCTGAAATCTACACCTATGACATCCGCCAGTCTGACGCTGCGGGCGTCCTAGGGCTCAAACCCGTGGCCGTCGGCCGCTGACACGGCCATAGGAAGCGATTGTCTGCGATACTGGAGGCAGGTGCATGCCCCGTTGTTTTCCTTCGGATTTCCCTGAGGCCCAGACTCGGCGCTCCGGCCGTCCCCGATAGCCCTTGCCATCGGCACGGCCAGATGGCAGGTTTACGCTCTTTTTCAAAATTGCACGCACGCAGAGAAATGAACCAGCACATACGTAACATCGCCATCATCGCGCACGTCGACCACGGCAAAACCACCCTCGTCGACAAGCTGCTGAAGGAGGGCGGGGTCTACCGTGCGAACCAGCTGGTCGAGGAGCGGGCCATGGACTCCATGGACCTGGAGAAGGAGAAGGGCATCACGATCAAGGCGAAGAACACCTCCGTCCACTGGAAGAACAAGACCATCAACATCGTGGACACGCCCGGCCACGCGGACTTCGGAGGCGAGGTCGAGCGCGCGCTCCGGATGGTCGACGGGGTGCTGCTCCTCGTGGACGCCTACGACGGACCCCAGGCCCAGACGCGCTTCGTCCTGCGCAAGGCGCTGGCGCACGGCCTGAAGGTGGTGATCGTGATCAACAAGATCGACCGCGAGAACTCCGAGCCGAAGAAGATGTACGACAAGGTCCAGGAGCTCCTCCTCGAGCTCAACGCCACCGAGGAGCAGTTCGACGCCCCGGTCGTCTTCGGGTCAGGCCGCGACGGCTACATGATGTACCACCTGGGCGACGAGCGGAAGGACATGTCCCCCCTCTTCCAGACGATCCTCGACCACGTCCCTCCCCCCTTCGCGAAGCCGAAGGAGCCGTTCCACATGCTCGTCTCCAACATCGACTGGAGCGACTACGTCGGAAGGATCGCCGTCGGCAAGATCCTCGGCGGGACGGCCCGCCTCGGCGACACGGTCTATGTCATCCGCCACTCCGACGGCTCGAAGACCCGGGCCAAGATCACCAAGGTGATCGAGTTCACGGGCCTCGGCACGGCCGAGGCGCAGTCAGGCACCGCCGGCAACATCGTCGGCCTCTCGGGCTTCGAGGACATCGACATCGGCGACACGATCGCCGCGAGCGAGGACCAGCACGCCCTGCCCTTCACCCAGATCGACCCGCCGACCCTCGAGATGCAGTTCTGCGTCAACGACGGGCCGCTCGTGGGCCGCGAGGGCAAGCTCGTCACCTCGCGCCAGCTGAGGGACCGCCTTTACCGGGAATTGAAGACCAACGTCTCCATCAAGGTCGAGGACACCGACTCGGCCGGCGTCTACAACGTGAAGGCCCGCGGGGCCATGCAGATCGCCGTCCTCGTTGAGACGATGAGGCGCGAGGGCTTCGAGCTCCTCGTCTCCCGGCCGACTGTGATCGAGAGGGTCGAGAACGGCCAGCGCCTGGAGCCCTACGAGACCGTCTGGATCGAGGTGCCCGACGAATGCGTCGGGGCGATCGTCCAGAACCTGGCCAACCGCAAGGGCCTGATGACCAACATGGAGAAGCTCTCCCACTCGACGATGATCGAGGCGACGATCACGACCCGGGGCCTCATCGGCTTCGAGATCGACGTCGTGAACGCGACCAGCGGCCGCGGGGTCCTAAGCCACCTCTTCAAGGAGTACGCGCCCTACGCGGGCGAGGTGCTGACGCGGCTCACGGGCACAATCCTGGCCACGGAGGCCGGCGTCACCACCGCCTACGCCCTCGAGAGCGCGCAGGAGCGCGGCATGCTCTTCGTCAGCCCGGGCGAGGAGGTCTACGAGGGGATGATCGTCGGCGAGAACCCCCGCAACGAGGACGTGCCGGTCAACGCCGTGCGCGCCAAGCAGCTCACGAACTTCCGCTCGCAGGGCGAGGGCAAGGGCATCCAGCTGACGCCCGCCACCAAGCTCTCGCTCGAGCGCGCGATCGAGTACATCGCCGCGGACGAGTTCGTCGAGGTGACGCCGAAGAACCTGCGCTTAAGGAAGCGGATCCTGAGCGCCGTCGAGCGGCGCAAGCAGGACCGCAGGAGCGCGGGCTAGGCCCCCTTCCGGGCGCCGCTACGCCGTCAGCGCCGTGTAGGCGGCGGCGTCCATGAGCGCCCCGGCCTCGGCGGGGTCCGAGGGCTTGAGCCGCAGGATCCAGCCCTCGCCGTACGGGTCCCGGTTGAGCGCCTCCGGCGCGCCGTCGAGGGCCGTGTTGACGGCCACCACCGTGCCGCCCACCGGGGCGTACACGTCGGACGCTGCCTTCACGGACTCGACGACGCCGAAGGGCGCCCCCTGGCGCAGGACCGCCCCGACCTTGGGGAGCTGGACGTAGGTGATGTCGCCGAGCGAGGCCTGCGCGTAGTCCGTAATGCCCACGGTCGCGGTGGCGTCGGCCTCGGGCCTGAGCCATTCATGGGATTTCGCGTAGCGAAGCGCGTCGGGGACGGTGCTCATGGGAGTTTCTTTAACTCGACGAACGGGGGTTTGACGAGGTGCAAGTGAACGGGGCTTCCGCGCACGTCGGCGCGGAGCTCGCCCGAGGCGGCCGGCGCGTCGACCAGGGCGGAGCCGATCGCGACCGAGAGCATCGGGGAGAGCGTCCCGGATAGCACGCGGCCGACGGGCCCGCCGCCCGCCCCAAAGACCGGCGTCTCCGGGCGGATGATCCGGCGGTCCCCGGTCTTGAAGAACACGACCCTCCGGGGCGAGCCGCCCGCCTTCTCGGCCGCGAGCGCCGCCCGCCCCGAGAAGTCCCCCGGCTTGTCCAGCCTCACCGTCCAGCCGAGGCCGGCGGTGAGCGGGGAGATCTCGCGCGTGATCTCGTGCCCGTAGAGGGGGTACCCGGCCTCGAGCCTCAGGCTGTCGCGCGCCCCGAGCCCGCAGAGCTCAAGGCCGTGGGGCGCGCCCGCCGCGAGGAGCGCCTCCGCGAGCCGCACCGCGTCCCCCGCGCCGTGGTAGAGCTCGAAGCCGTCCTCCCCGGTGTACCCGGTGCGGCTGATGGTGCAGGGGACGCCGGCGACCTCGCCCTGCGTGAAATGGTAGTACTTCAGGGCCTCGAGTCGGGTCCCGGCGAGCGGCTGGACGATCGCGAGCGCCCGCGGGCCCTGGATGGCCAGGAGCGCGGTCGCCTCGGAGCGGTCGGTGACCCGGACGTCCTGGCCCGCGGCCCGGGCGCGGATCCACTCGAGGTCTGGCGGGATGTTGCCCGCATTGATGCACAGGAAGTAGTCGCCCGGGCCCCGCATGTAGACCAGGAGGTCGTCGATCACCCCCGCGTCGGCGGCGCACATCGGCGAATACAGGACCCGGCCCGGGTACATCCTGCCGACGGCGTTGGTGACGAGGCTGTCGAGGAACGCACCGGCCCCGGGGCCCGCCACGTCGACCTCGCCCATGTGGCTGACGTCGAAGAGGCCCGCGGCGCGCCGCACCGCCTTGTGCTCCTCGAGGATGCTGCGGTATTGCACCGGCATCTCCCAGCCGGCGAAGTCGACCAGGCGCGCCCCGTGCGCCGCGTGAAAGTCCCTGAGGGGGGTCCGCTTCAAGTCGCTCATGGCCCTATACGTAGCCGCGCAAACGGCCCTTGCTGCAAGGCTCTTTTGCGGTCATGGCTGGATGCCCCTAAATGGCGCGGAATGACCGGCACGGCTCTTGCGCGCCACACTGAGCCTGAGCGGATGGAGCGAATGGCCCGAAGCGTGCCGATCTGGAAGGTTGCGTGCCGTTCCTCCGCGTTGTGAAGTTGTCCAACCGCCAACGAACAGGAGCTCATGAAAATGCATCGAATAGCCGGCGTGTTGATTCTCAGCAGCTGCCTCTTGGCGCGGTCCCAGGTAACCGGTGAGATTCAACTGCTGATCTCGGCAGAGAGCACGACGAACATGCGGGACGGCACCCGGGGCCTGCAGGCCTATCTCACTCCCGTGGGTCTGCTAGAATCGCGGGTCAGGGCCGGCCGGGTGACCATTTCTCACGCGCTAGATGACACGGGCGCCTTGTTGACCCAGGCCACCACAAACAAGTTTTATTCCGTCTCGGTTGGGCGCATCGATGACTCCAAGGACCTCACCTCCAGGGAACCCACGCCCTTCTCGCTTTGGGGCCTGGCGAAGGGATCAAAGGCCATCGAGTCGGTCTCGGGTGTCCTGGAACTCGTCATCCCCGACCTCGATCCCGGCTCGACCGTCGTCATCGAGAATATCCCCGCGAAGTACGGCTCCTCGATTGGGTCCGAGGCGCTGGCCAAGGCCGGCGTTACCCTGACCGTCTTCGACAAGAAGTCGGCCTACGCGGCAGCCGGGGCAAAGACACGAGGTGGACCGCAAGACTACGATTCGGGGACGATGTTCGGGACTTTCTTTCCGCTGCCCCCGGGGTTTCCAAGGCCAGGGATGGAAGGGGGCGACATAGCCGTAGCCATCGACGACCCGGATGAGCACCTTGTTGGCCTCGAAGTCCAAGCGGTGGACGGGAGCCCGCTGCGCTACAACCATAACGGCCAGTATCACTCGAGCAGCCTAGCGGGTAGCCCTGGGAGGCGTTTCGACACCTATCACCTGGCGACAGATCTTCCCAGTGATGCGCGACTGGTCTGCTGGCTCATCACCTCAAAGTCACTCCTCAGGATTCCCTTCCACTTTGACAGGCTCCCCGTACCGGGAATGAGCGACGGCCGCTGCGACCTGGGAACGATGACAGTCCAGCTAGCGCCGGCGGCACTCAACACAAGAGAGACGCTCGATTATGAAAAGGGCCGATCCGATGCCAGGCTCACGCCAATCGCGCCGCAAGGCATGGAGAAGATCGTCCAGCTCTGGTCCGACGTTCCCGACTACGTCGCGATCCTCAAGCGGGACATGCATTACAAGACGCTTCCCCAGCTGGTATTCGCTGTGCCCCCGGAATTCCCGGTCATCCCCCCTCCCCCGCTTCCCCCGAATACGACAATCAAGGTTCTGGTGTCATTCGCCGTCGACAACAGGGGCAACGTGGAGGCCGCGCGGATTCTGCAGTCGGACGACGCAAGGTTCGACACGTCTGCGGCCGGGGCTGTCCTCAGGTGGAGGTTCCGGCCCGCCGAGACCGAAGATGGACCCGCCATGGCTTTCGTCACGGTTCCCGTCGTGTTCAAGGTGCCGATCCCGGAGCCGACAAGACCCGTTCCTGCGCCCTCCGGTTGATTGCAAGCGCCGCTTGCGATCAACTCTTTGGGCACTCGTTTTTGTGTTCGGAAACGGCGCCCGGCCCCCCTAGCCTGCCTGGATGCTCAGGTACGTCCTTCCGATCGCGGTCATCCTGACCATCGGCACGTCCTTCCTGTGCTCGCTCTTCGAGTCGATCGTGCTCTCGACAAGCATCGCCGAGATCGAATCCCTGAAGAAGACGCGCCCGAGGAGGGGCGCCCTCCTCGAGTTCCTGAAGCGCGAGATCGACGCCACGATCTCGGCCATCCTTACCCTCAACACGGTCGCCAACAGCCTCGGCTCGGTGGTCGTGGGCGCCCTGGCGGTCCACTTCTACAGCGGTGAGACCGTGGTCGCTATCTCGATCGCCTTCGGCGCCGTCCTGCTCGTCTTCTCCGAGGTGCTCCCGAAGAACATCGGCATCGCCCACCGGCGCGAGCTGCAGCCCTACGTCGTCTACCCCATCTTCTGGCTGCGGCGGGCCCTCTTCCCCGTCACCTGGCTGTGCGCGCTGGTGGTGCGGCCGTTCGTCGGGCCCCCGGCGCGGCTGCACGGCTCCGGCGAGGAGATCATCCTGCTGGCCGAGCGGGGGGCGCAGGAGGGCACCCTCTCGACCTCCGAGTCGAGCATCATCGCCAACGCGCTCACGCTCGGCAACGTGCGGGTGAGCGAGATCATGACCCCGAGGACCGTCGTCGCGGCGCTTTCCCGCTCGGCCTCGGTCGCCGAGGTTTTCGCGGAGAACCCCACCCTGGCCTTCGGGCGCCTGCCGGTCTACGGCAAGAACATGGACGACATCGTGGGCGTCGTGCGCCGGCTCGACCTGCTCAAGGCCAAGGCCCACGACCAGGACGCCGGCTTGGTCGAGCAGTTCATGCAGGAGGCCAACTTCATCCCGGAGACGGCGACCGTCGGCAACGCCCTGCAGCTCTCGCTCAAGACGCACAGCAAGCTGCTCGTGGTGGTCGACGAGTTCGGGGCGAACGCGGGCGTCGTCACGATGGAGGACGTGATCGAGCACCTGCTCGGTCGCGAGATCTTCGACAAGGACGATGTCGCCGTGGACATGCGCGAACTGGCGCGCGCGAAGATCCAGAAGCAGGCCCGCGGTCGGCGCCTATGACGGCCCCCCTCGCCTACTGGGTCGACCGGCTCGACCCCTTCCTCGTCCATTTCACCGGCCGGTTCGGGGTCCGGTACTACGGCCTCGCCTACGCGGCCGGGTTCGTGGCGGCGGCCTGGCTGCTCGGCGCCTACGCCCGTGCGGGCCGCTCGCTCCTGCCCAGGGGAAAGATCGCCGACTTCATGGTGGCCGCCATGGTGGGCGTCGTTCTCGGCGGGAGGATCGGCTCCTACCTCCTCTACGACGGTTGGCGCGGCTTCGGGTTGGATCCCCTCGCGATCGTGCGGGTGTGGGACGGCGGCATGTCCTTCCACGGCGGCCTGGCCGGGGTCATCCTGGCCGTCTCGTGGTTCGCCCGCCGGGAGGGGATCCCGCTCCTGCACCTCTGGGACCTGGTGGCCTCGGCCACCCCCTGCGGGCTCCTCTTCGGCCGCGTGGCCAACTTCATCAATGGGGAGCTCTGGGGGAAGCCGACCGACGTCCCCTGGGCGGTCATCTTTCCGCGCAGCATGCCCGAGGGGACGCCGCTGCACCTGATCCTGCCCCGCCACCCGTCCCAGCTCTACGAGGCCGCGATGGAGGGGCTTCTCCTGCTCGGCTTCATGCAGTGGCGCCTGTGGAGGAGCGACGTGCTGCGGGCGCGCCCGGGGGCGCTCGCCGGGGAGTTCCTGATCGGCTACGCCTGCCTGAGGATCGCGGGCGAGGCCTTCCGCGAGCCCGACGCCTCCCTGGTCCTTGGCCTCAGCCGGGGCACATTCTACTCATTGTTCATGATAGCCTTCGGTGTTTTCCTGAGGCTGCGCCGGGGCCGTCCGCTGGCGTTCCCCGAGGCCTAGGCACCGGGACCCTGCCATGCACCGACTGCTGAAGGAAACGGCGCACCGGCCCTGGCCGCTGCCAGCCCGACCCTGGCGGTGGCGGCAGTCCTGGCTCGACCTGGCGTTCATCCACTACAGGGCCGACTCGGCGCGGCTGCGCAGTCTGCTGCCCGACGGACTGCGCCTGCAGGAGTTCGACGGATCGGCCTGGGTGGCCCTGGTCCCCTTTCGCATGTCGGGCGTGATGCGCCGGCCGCTTCCCGACCTTCCCTTCCTCTCCGGCTTCCCGGAATTGAACCTGCGCACCTACGTGGAGGCGGACGGCAAGCCCGGCGTGTGGTTCCTCAGCCTAGACGCCGACTCGTGGCCGGCGGTCTTGGGGGGCCGCCTCCTCTACGGCGTGCCCTACTTCCACGCGCGGATCAACCTGGGGCTGTCGGGCGGCTGGTACGAGTTCGCGTGCGCCCGCAGCAACGGGGCGGCCACGTTCCGCGGCCGGTACCGCCCGATCTCCGAACCGTTCTACCCCAGGCCCGGCTCCTTCGAGCATTGGGCGGCGGAGCGCTACTGCCTCTATTCGAACCCGGGCCGGCGCGGGATCGTCCGGATCGAGGTGCACCACGCCCCGTGGCCGCTGCACCAGGCCAAGGTCGAGATCCTCGAGTCGACTGTCATGGATGCGGCCGGCATCGCCCCCAGCGAGCCCGAGCCCCGATGCCATTTCTCGCCGGGGGTGGACGTCCTCGCCTATGCCAAGGAGGAGCTGGCAGACCCGCTCGCCGACGAGGAGATGGCGCCCTTCGCGCCCGCCTCGTGAAGGAGGCCGCTAGACCACCGTCCCCGGCGGGATGAGGGCGCCCTTCGGCACGACCAGGACGCCGTCGCGCACCACGACCGCGCCGCCCACGTAGGGCCCGTCCGCCTTGCCGGCCGCAATCAGCCGCACACCGTCGCCGATCCGCGTGTTCTTGTCGATGATCGCGCCCCGGATGTAGCAGCCCTTGCCCACCCCGAGGTTCGGCTTCCTGCGGGCGGCGTTCGCGCTGATCTGCTCGGGCGTCTCGTAGTAGTCGGCGCCCATCATGATCACGTCCTCGAAGTCCGAGCCCTCGCCCACGAAGGAGCGTATGCCGAACACGCTGTGTTTTAGCCTCGAGTCGGTCAGGATGCAGCCGTCCGCCACGATCACGTTGTCGATCGCGCATTTGTTCAGCTTCGAGGCGGGGAGGAAGTCGTACATCGAGTAGACGGGCGTCGTCGCGTCGAAGAAGTTGAACGGCGGCAGCGGCTGGGCCAGGGCGAGGTTGGCCTCGAAGAAGGCCTTCACGGTGCCGATGTCCTCCCAGTACCCCTCGAAGATGTGGGCGAACATCCTCTTGCGCCCGAGCAGGCTCGGGATCACCTCGCGGCCGAAGTCCGTCATCGAGTTCTCGAGCGCCTCCGCCAGGACGCTCCGGTTGAAGACGTAGATGCCCATCGAGGCGAGGCAGTGCTTCTCGGAGGAGCGCTCGTGGAGGGTCGCCTCGAGGGCGGCGCTCAGGGCCAGGCTGTTGATCACCGCCGGGTCCTTCGGCTTCTCGACGAACTGCTTGATGGAGAGGTCGTCGGCCACCTTCATGAGGCCGAGGCCCTCCACTTGCGACACCGGGTACGCCTTCGCGCAGATGGTAACGTCGGCCTTGGTGGCGAGGTGCTGGTCGATGATCGTCCTGAAGTCCATCCGGTAGAGCGCGTCCCCGGAGAGGATGAGGATCAGATCGTGGGGGTACTTGCGGAAATGGACGATGTTCCTGCGGACGGCGTCGGCCGTCCCCTGGTACCAGTCCAGGCTCTTCTCGGTCTGCTCCGCCGAGAGGATGTCGACAAAGCCCCCGCCAAACGGGTCGAACTGGTACGCGCCCTGGACGTGGCGGTGCAGCGACGCCGTGTTGAACTGCGTCAGGAGGAAGATCCGGTTGATTTCGGAGTTGATGCAGTTGCTGATGGGGATGTCCACAAGCCGGTATTTCCCGGCGAGGGGTACCGCGGGCTTGCAACGCTCGTTCGTCAAGGGCGCAAGCCGCGTCCCGCGGCCGCCGCCCATAATGACCGCGAGCACGCGTTTTTGGGTGGTCATGGCAATATCGTTTTCTATCGTGAACCGTTACTTCGCGAGCCAAAATCGTCGAGGTCACTAAATCCTAACCCAACCATCCCATGTGCGGCATCGTCGGCTACGTCGGAACCCGCAAGGCAACGGCCATTATCCTTGAGGGCCTGAAGCGCCTGGAGTACCGCGGCTACGACTCCGCGGGGCTCGCCATCCTCCAGGACGGGGGTCTCGAGGTGACCCGCAGGGTCGGGCGCGTCGAGGAACTCTCCAAGGCAGCCTCCAAGCTGCCGCTCCACGGCACCGTGGGCCTCGGGCACACCCGCTGGGCGACTCACGGCGGCGTGACCGAGGCCAATGCCCACCCCCATGTGAGCAGCGACGGCAAATTCGCCCTCATCCATAACGGCGTCATCGAGAACTACAGCCAGATCAAGACCTTCCTCCTCGGCAAAGGCTACTCCTTCAAGTCCGAGACGGACACGGAGGTCCTCTGCAACCTGATCGCCTACCACTACGCGAAGCAGCCGCGCGGCGCGAACGGCGGGAGCCCGTTCCTTTCGAGCGTGCGCAAGGCGCTGCGCCACGTCGAGGGCACCTACGGGATCGCGGCCCTCTGCGTCGACTTCCCGACCGAGATCGTGGCGGCGCGCAAGGCCTCCCCGCTCATCCTCGGCGTGGGGGAGAACGAGTACCTGCTGGCGAGCGACGCGTCGGCCCTGGTCAGCCGGACCCAGAATGTCGTCTACCTGAAGGACGGCGAGCTCGTCCACATCACGAACCGGGATTTCGCGATCAGCACGCTCGACCAGGCGGACGTCTCCCCGGTCGTGGACCGCATCGACTGGACCGTCGAGGAGGCGGGCATGGATGGCCACGCCCACTTCATGGAGAAGGAGATCTTCGAGCAGCCCGTGGCCCTCGAGAATACCATGCGCGGGCGTTTCTCCGAGGACGGGAGCACGGCCCTCTTCGGTGGGCTGAACCTCACCCCAGCCGAGATGCGCCAGGTCGACCGATTCATGTTCTGCGCGTGCGGCACGGCGTGGCACGCCTGCCTCGTCGCCGAGCACCTGATCGAGCGCTTCGCCCGGGTGCCGGTCGAGGTCGACTACTCAAGCGAGTTCCGCTACCGCAACGCCCCGCTCGACCCGCAGACCCTCTTCTTCGTCATCAGCCAGTCCGGCGAGACGATCGACACGCTGGCCGCGCTGCGCGAGGCCAAGCGCAAGGGATACCGGGTGCTCGCGATCAACAACGTGGTCGGCTCCTCGATCGCCCGCGAGGCCGACGGCGGCATCTTCCAGCACGTCGGCCCCGAGATCGGCGTCGCCTCGACGAAGACCTTCACCTCGCAGCTGCTCCTGGGGGCGATGGTCGCCCTCTACGTGTCGCGGATGCGCGACATGAGCTTCAACGACGGCGTGGACTATGTGAAGGCCCTGCGGGGCGCGCCCGAGCTCGTCCGCAGGGCGCTGGCCCAGGCCCCCCACATCAAGGAGGTCGCCAAGCGCTACGCGCACTATACGGACTTCCTCTTCCTCGGGCGGCTGTCGCTCTTCCCAATTGCGCTCGAGGGGGCCCTCAAGCTCAAGGAGATCTCGTACATCCACTCCGAGGGCTACCCCGCCGCGGAGATGAAGCACGGGCCGATCGCGCTCATCAGCGAGAAGTGCCCGAGCGTGTTCCTCGCCCCGAGGGGCGAGATCTTCAACAAGATCGTCTCCAGCATGCAGGAGATCAAGGCGCGCAAGGGCCCGGTGATCGCGATCACGACCGAGAGCAGCGAGCTCCCGCCGGGCCTCGCCGACGAGGTAATCCTGATCCCGGACTGCCACGAGGCGGTGCTCCCGATCGTCGCCACGATCCCCGTGCAGCTGCTCAGCTACTACATCGCCGTCGAGCGGGGCTGCGATGTGGACAAGCCGCGCAACCTGGCGAAATCCGTGACGGTGGAGTAAGTTTCCTATAACACATTCCGCTCGGGATGTGGTCTGCCGGTTCACGGTCACGATTGAGACCGAAACCTTGGGATTGAGCTTCGTTCCTGAGAGCCATCAGGAACGACACAAGATTATGCTATCCCTTGCATGGCATAGGCATACAGCCAAGGAGATTGCTGCGTACCTGACCAAGCTGGGGTACAAGACTCCACGCGGCAGGGACTACTACGCGCAGTTGGTCGGTGCCACGCTATCCAAGCTACGGAGACGCAAGGCGCGAACTAGGAACACCCGGGTTTCGGTCTCGGAAGCCACATACGAACTAAAACCTCTTAAGCCGGCAGCAATCGGGTTCGTCTAAACCCAAGCGGGGCAATGAATGACCTCCAGTCGCCTGGACCAACTCTGGGATCGTTGAAATGAGCCGTACGAAGGAAGGCGAGGCTCGAGCCCCTCAGGATGCGTGTAAGACTAGGGCGTCTTATCTAGTGATAGGTTCGGCACGATGAAAACTAACTGACTCGTGACCACATCAGCGTGCGGATTACCGCTTCACCCGCCGCGGAAGTTGTCTCTAACTTGACGGTCAGCGTGTCGCCCTCAACCAGCATCCTTCGAGTGACCACCAAACCTACGTTCTCCTTTGAAAGAGCGCCCACAAACCGCTGGGTCACCGTTTTCTCCGTCTCGTCGATCGTGTAGGTGCCGAAATATGCGTCATAGCCACCATGCGAACGACTGTTGTTTGAGGCACTAGCGGCAACATCTCAAGGGACACCCCAAAGGATACCAGCTGGGGACGGGGTCAAAGGATACCACCCGTAGCAGCGAGTTGATGGAAGGAGGGTCAGTTCGGCCTGAGCAAGGTAATTTCAAAGTATACCACCCTGTCCCCCGGCATTTTTATGGGGGGCTGGGGGCGTAGCCCCCAGATAGGCCGCAGGCCGTGGTTCGGGGATCGGCGTTTCTCTTTTCAGCATTCAGTCATTGGGACTTTGCCTTGGCCGGCGCGTCATCGGCCTCGGAGACGCCACCTGACCAGCGTTTGCTGCGCCCGACGAAGGTGACGACGTGACAGTGATGCAGCAGGCGATCGAGGATCGCCGTGGCGACGGGGACATCCTGGAAGAGCTTTCCCCAGTCTTCGAGAGGCCGGTTGGACGTGATCAGGATCGAGCGCTTCTCATAGCGGCGCATCACGATCTCCAGGAGGTATTCTCCGGAGCGCTGCGGCAGATGCTTGCCCGCAAAGTCCTCGATGATCAGGAGGTCGGGTTTCAAGTACTGGCGCAGCGCGAGCTCCTTTTCCTGCATCGCCTCCTCGGCGATCAAGTCCCGCACCAGGTCGAAGATCGATCGGCGCAGGACCCGGAAGCCCTGCTTAATGGCCTCGTGGCCGATGGCCTGGCTTAGGTGGGACTTTCCGAGCCCGGGTTGCCCTAGGAAGAGGGCGCAGCGGGCCTCGCGGATAAACTGGCAGGTGGCCAGTTCGTAGATCTCCTTTCGGGGGATCTTCGGATTGAAGCTCCAATCGAAGTTTTCCAGGGTCTTCGACTCGTGGAAGCCCGCGGCCCGGCTGCGGGTCGCCAGTTTGTTCTGCCTTCGGATGTTGAGTTCGTCCTGAAGGGCTAGCGTGAGGAACTCCTCGTGGGAGAGCCTGCTGGCTAAGGCCTCGCTTAGCCGGACATCGAGTGTCCGCGCCATGCCGAGGAGCCGCAGTTCATTGAGGGTGGATTCGAGTTGGGTGTTGTTCATGGTGGTAAAGGGATCCGATAGGAGGCCATTTCGCGGATCAGCGGATGGGTTTCCAGGAAGTCGATCTGGACGACGTTCTCGGGCTCGGCCAGCGCGGCCCTGACGTCCGAGAGCCTCCAGCCCGCCCGCTCGAGCGCCTTGCCCGCGGCCACCTCCAGCCGGTCATGGGGATTGGCCCTGGCGAGCGACAGGAGTCCCTGAAGGACGCGCACGCCCTCGATGCCGCGGTGCTTGTGCATCGCGAGCGCCCAGGCTCCCGCGCACGGGCCGATCTCCTCGCAGCGACTGAGCATGTAGCTGACGCCGCGGTCGGCGATCCGGCGCTTCAGGGGATGGATGTGCGCGGCGTCGGTCGCGCTGCGCCCGGACTCGGCCCGGGCATGCACCGTCACCGGCTCCATCTTGAGCGTGTAGATGCGCACCAGACGCGATTCGCCACGCACCCACAGCTCGCGGCCCAGGTACTCCGGTGGCACCGAGTAATACGACCGGTCAAATTCGACGTGGCCGTCCAGATGCACCTTGCGTTTGCCCTCGGTGAAGCTCGGAAAGAGGCTCGCCGGCAGAGGCCGCAGAGCGGCCCTCTCAACCTCCAGGAAGTGCTTTCCCACCTGCTGGCGGGTCGTCCCGTGGATTCGGGTGTCCGCCACGTTCCTCTCCCAGTCCAAGAGGAACATGTTCTCGGCCGCCAGGCTTTCGAAGGAGCGGCCCTTGAGCGCATTTTCCTGCACGAAGTCGACGCCGCGCTCCACCCGTCCCTTGTGGCGGGGAGTCGCCGGCTTTGTCGGCAGGATCACCGTCCCGTAGTGCTCCGCAAACGCGGCCAGCTTCGGGTTGAGTTCCGGATCAAACCAGTCCGGGTGAAGCACCGCTGCCTTAAGGTTGTCCGGGCATACCGTGGCCGGGACCCCGCCCATGTAACGGAACGCATTCTCCAGGCACCGAAGGAACGTTTCCGTCTTCTGGTTCCAGACGACCTCGCTGTATCCCTTCCCCGAGAAGCACATCACTGCACGGAACACGTGCGGCCGGCGCCGGCGTTCGCCCTCCTGCTTGATCCAGGCCCCGAGCCCAAAATCCACCTGCATCTGCTCTCCCGGAGCAAATTCCATCCGCCGGTATGGCACCGGCGCCGCTCGCTCCAACTTGCGCACATAGCGCTTCACCGACTGGTACGCCCCGACGAAGCCGTGATCGCGCACAAGGTCCTGGTGGATCCGCTTCGCCGAGAGCTGCTGCTCCAACGCCGCCACGATCACGTCTTTCCATGGCTCGCACAGGCTGATACTCGCCTTCGCCGCAGCCACCGCCGCGTTCACGATCGTTTCCGGCTCCGATGCCAGCGCACCAGCCGACCCGGGGGACAGGGTGGTATACTTTGACGGCTCAGGCGGCGTATTCTCGGGGCAATCGCTATGCGATTCCACGCCTTCGACGGCCTCAGAGCCGGGGGACGGGGTGGTATACTTTGCGTACCGCCGAACCGTCTTTCGACTCAGCTTT
>PLTZ01000008.1 GCA_003164715.1 Opitutaceae bacterium
ACAAGAAGAACGTCGGGGGCGGGCTGCTGCGCGAGCCCGAGCGGATACGGGCGATCCTCGGCGCGCTGCGCGAGGCCGTGCCCGGGCTCCTCACGGTCAAGATGCGGATCGGGTTCGAGGACAGCGCGGGCCTCGACGCGATCCTCGACATCATGAACGAGAGCCGGATCGACCTGCTCGCCGTGCACGGCCGGACGGTGCGCGAGATGTACCGCAGCGAGGTGCACTACGACCGGATCGCGCGCGCGGCGGCCCGCGCGCGCTGCCCCGTGCTCGCCAATGGCAACGTCACGTCGGCCCGGAGGGCGGCCGAAGTCGTGCGGGATACGGGCGCGGCGGGCGTCATGATCGGGCGCCACGCCATCCGCAACCCCTGGATCTTCAGGCAGTGCCGGGAGCGGTTCGCGGGGCAGCCCGAGTCCGGGATCTCGCTCCTCGAGGTCCGCGGGTACGTGGAGCATCTCTACCGGGCGACCCGCGCCCCGGAGGTCCCCGAGCAGGCCCACGTCAATAAGATGAAGAAGTACCTCAACTTCGTCGGCCAGGGCGTCGACCCGCGGGGCGAGTTCCTCCACGACATGCGCCGGGCGCAGTCCGAGGCCGAGCTCTTCCGCGTGTGCGACCGGCACCTCGTGGACCGCGGCGGAGCCTTCTCGCCCGAGCCCCACCCCGGCGTCATCGCGCGCCCGAACTGCGAGACGCCCGAGGAGGCGGACGGCTGCTCGCTCGAGACGGTGACGGCCTGATTCGGGGCCCTCCGCTGCGAGGCAAGCCCGGGGCGCGGCGTGCCGGGACAGGGCCGAATTGGCCATACCCGGCGATTCTCCGAACGGAATCCGGACCGGGCGTGGCGGGCGCTCACGGCCCCTGCCGCCCATTCAGTTGTCCCGTGCCTCCGACGGGAGGGCCGTCCTGTCCGGAGAGCGGCTGGCTCCGCGCCCGGGGCTCAAGCGTCACGCAACTTCATAGATCTCCATGATGGCCACGCCGGTTTCTCCGTTCGCCCCCGAGAGAATCAGCAGGTATTGCGCGGGCGGAAGCGTCAGCAGGATGGCGGAGTCGGCAGCGAGGCCGCTCTTCCAGGGGAATGCGCCGACCTTCCCCGCAATCTCGGAGATGTAACGCTTGCCACCCCATCGCGTGTTCGACTGGAGCCAGGTCTGAGATCCGTTGGCATTCATGCGGTAGAGCAGGAGCGATGGAGTGGGCAGAACCTCGGTGATCCCGAGCGCCGCGAGCGCCGGGCCCATGCCCCGGATCATGAGCGTGACCGAGGTGGATCCCCCGATGGTAAACCTCATGACCGGAACGTTCGGTCCGAGTCCAACCGCCGACCGGACGGAGAGGTTCACCAGCCGGGCTGAGTCGCGCGTGTATTGCGAGAGGGGTCTCGCATCGAGCACGTCAGCCACGGCAAAGCCCGTGTCGCCGCTGTCGCCGTAAATCTCTGCGGTGTACGCGCCGCATGGCAGCGTCCTGAGCAGCGCCGAATCGCGGCTCTGGTCATCGTCCCATGCATCCGCGCCCATGGCGGCCGCCGCCAAGGCCACCGGTTTGTCCCCCGCCCATCCCCGGTTCGCGGCCACGAAACCTGCCGAGTCCTTGAGCACCAGCACGGGGTCGCGAAGCGCGCGCTCGGCGCCTTTGGCGCCAAGGCTGGGTCCCGAGGCCCGCAACGCGACGGGCAGGAATCCGCGCATGGCGGGCTGTCCGACCACGAATCCGGCAAACAGGCGCTTCTCGTTGGTCCCCGAATACGTTCGGCACGACATCATTGTCAGATGGCCGGGACATGGATCGTCGACCACGCGGACGACCGCCTCCTCGGTGATCACCGATCCCGCGGAATTGGCGAGGATGCAGCGATAGGCCCCTGCGGGCGAGCGCGAGGCGCCCCGTAGCACAAGGACCGCCTCCGTCTCGCCCACCACGGGCACCCCGTCCCTCAGCCACTGGTAGGTCACATCGGCGCCCCCCGGGCTCCCGGCCGCGCCGGTGCCGGACCGCGCCGAATCCCCTTCCGCATCGACGGAAAGGACTGCAGTGGCGCCGTCCTCGATCGTCTGCGAAAAGGGGCCCTGGCCCACCACCGGCGGAGTGGCCTGGCCCGCGGAAATGACGGTGAGTACCGCAGGCTGGCTTCTCGCGGATCCGGTAGCATTTGAAACCGTTACGACATACGAGCCCGCGTTGACTGTACTCACGCCGGATGCGACCAAGACGGGTCCCGTGCAGGACGCGATAGGAGCGCCGTCCTTCGTCCATCGGTACGCAAGGGGCTCGGATCCGGAAACGCCCGCGCAAAACACCGCGTTCGCGCCCACGGTTGCCGATTGGCTCACGGGTTGCACGAGGATCACTGGGCTCACCTCCGGTTGGCTCGCCGCCGGCACCCGGGCGGGCACCGCCGTCGCAAAAACCACGGCACGCAGGATCAACGATAGACGCGGAAGCCCTCGAAAGGGCCTCGCTGCGCCGAAGCTGAGGGACCGGCGCGGTGAGACCGCTCTGGAGGGTGATGGGGGCAGAATCGAGACTGGCATCGCCGCAAGGGCTCGGTACTTAGCGCTTCGATCTCCAAGGGGCCGCCGGCGCCCGGCAGGCGCGCCTACTCGAGCCCAAGGGTCTTCCGTCCCGCCTCGGAGATCATGCGCGGGTTCCAGGCCGGGTCCCAGACGATGTGGACCTTGGCCCGTTCGACGCTGGAGAGCGCCGCGATCTTCTGGCGGGCGTCCTCGGCGATCACCGGGCCCATGCCGCAGCCCGGCGCCGTCAGCGTCATCTTGACGTCCACGGCGTTCGCGCCCGACGGCGTCTTCTCGATGGAGAGGTCGTAGATGAGGCCAAGGTCGACGATGTTCACCGGGATCTCCGGGTCGAAGCAGGTCCTCAATGCGTCCCAGACCGCCTTCTCGCTGAATTCGCCGGACGGGGACGGTCCCGGGTGCGCGGGCGCGACCCCCTCGATCGAGGACGCGTGGTCCCGGCCCACCTGGAAGAGGCCGCGCTCGGTGCGGACGGTGACGTTGCCGCCGAGCGTCTGCACCACCTCGACCGCCTGGCCCGCGGTGAGAAGGACCGGATCGCCCGCCGGAATGGCGGTCGCCGGCGTGTCCTTGAGGATGAGGCGGGGCATCGTCGGATCGGCCTTGCGTCAGTGGATCACGAGGTCCACGGGCATCCGGGCGTAGACCCCCTTCGGATCGTTGAGCGCGCGCAGCCAGGAGAGCTCGCTCTCCAGGCGGCCCGCGATCTCGCCCACGAGGCCCGTCGAGCGCAGGTGGAGGCTCTCCGGGGCGTACTTACCGAGCATCTGCGCGATGGCCTCGGCGAGGTTGCGCGGCCTCGGATACTCGGAGACGCGGAAATGCTCGCCGAGCTTCGCCTGCTTGCCTGCGAACTTGATCGCGGCGTCGAGCCCCCCGATCTCGTCCACGAGCCCGAGCCGCAACGCGTCGGTGCCCGACCACACCCGCCCCTGGGCGATCTCCTCAACGCGGGCCAGCGGAAGCTTCCGCCCCTCGGACACCTTGGCGACGAACTGGCCGTAGATCCAGTCCACCAGCCTCTGGAACACGGCCATCTCCTCCGGGGTCTTCGGCCGGGCGATGGTCAGCGCGTCCGCGAACTTGCCGGTCTTCACGGCGTCGATGGTGACGCCATGGTCGTTGGCCAGCTTCTGAATGTCGAACTGGATGCCGAACACGCCGATCGACCCGGTGATCGTGCTCGGCTCGGCGAAGATCCGGTCGCCGAAGGCGGAGATCCAGTAGCCCCCCGACGCGGCGTACGACCCCATGGAGACGATGACGGGCTTCACCTTGCGGGCCAGCCGCAGCTCGCGCTGGATCGTCTCGGCCGCCGAGGCGCTTCCCCCGGGGCTATTCACCCGCAGCACGATCGCCTTGACCGACGCGTCCTCGCGCAGCTTGCGGATCTCGCGGGCGAACCTCGCCCCGCCGATCTCCGACTGGTCGCCCTCCCCGTCGACGATGTCGCCCTCGGCGTAGACGATCGCCACCTCGCCCGGGGCAAAGGACGCGCTCGGGCGCGCGAGCGCGGACTTGGCGTACGCGCCCAGCTGGACCTGCTTGAACGAGTCGGTCGGGGACGTGACGCCCGTCTCCTTCTTGAGTCGGTCGATGAGCTCGTCGCGGTAGGCCACGCGGTCGACCAGCTTGGCCTTGAGCGCGGTAGCCGGCCGGATGACGCCCTCGGCGTCGACGGTCGCCTGCAGCGCCACGGCGGAGATGCCTCGCGACTTGCCGATGTCCGACACCAAGGTCCCCCAGACGTCGTCCAGGAGCTTCTGGAGCTGCTCGCGGTTCTCCGGGCTCATGTCGGTCCTCGTGAACGTCTCGACGTACGACTTGTACTTGCCGACGCGCGTCACCTGGACCCCGATGCCGTACTTCTCGAACGCCCCCGCGAAGAACCAGGGCTGGCTCGCGAGGCCCGGCATCATGATGACCCCGTAGGGGTCGAGCTCCACGTCGTTGGCGACCGACGCCAGGTAGAAGTCCCTCGTAGTCGCGTAGTCAAGGTAGGCCACGACGGGCTTGCCCGCGGCATGGAAGTCGGCCAGGGCGGCGCGCACCTCCCTCAGGGCCGCGTAGCCCGAGCCCAGGCCGCCCGGGGACAGGTTGCCGAGCAGCAGGACCCCGCGCACCTTGCTGTCGTGGGCCGCGAACCGCAGGGCCCGGGTCACGGTGCGCAGCTGGAGGGTCTCCATCCTCCCTTCCGAGAACTCGCTCAGGTCAAAGGGCGGCGGCGCGTCCGTGATGTTGGCGGACAGGTCGAAGACGAGATACGAACCGTCGGCGACGGCCGGCACCTTGTTCTCGCGGCCCATGGCGATCAACGCCCCGATGAACCCGATGAACAGGAGGGCGGCGCCCGCCGCGAATACGATAAGGGCGACAAGAGAGCCCAGCATCGAGGTGATGAAATTCTTCATGAAAAACAGGACGTTACCCGCTTTCGGCCCATCCACCAGTCGAAACCGCCGTTTCGAAGAAGTGACACCGGAACGAGTTGCATCCCCACGTGGCCGGGGCCAATGTGCCGCGAATGAATGGGCAAAAGGATCTCCTGACGACAAGCCAGAAGGCGCTCACGATCAACCTCGATCCCCCGAAGTACGGGACGTTCGCGGAGATCGGCGCCGGCCAGGAGGTCGCCCGCGAGTTCTTCCAGGCCGGGGGCGCCTCCGGCACGATCGCTAAGTCCATCTCCGCCTACGACATGGTGTTCAGCGACGCCATCTACGGGAAGGCGCCCCGCTACGTCTCTCGCGAGCGGCTCAAGCTGATGCTCGACCACGAGTACCAGCTCCTGATCGACCGCCTCTCCTCGACCCGGGGCGAGCGGACCAACTTCTTCGTGTTCGCGGACACGGTGGCGACCAGCAGCTACAAGGGCACGAACGAGGCCCACGGCTGGCTCGGCTTCCGCTTCCAGACCGAGCCGAAGGGCGAGCCGAGCGAGATCGTCCTGCACGTCCGGATGTGGGACAAGGAGGCCGTGCTCCAGCAGCAGGCCCTCGGCATCGTCGGCGTCAACTTCATCTACGGTGCCCTCTACTACCGCAGCGACCTGGCCAAGCTGATCGAGTCCCTCCGGGACAACCTGGGGATGGACCGGATCGAGATCGACATGCTGCGCTTCTCGGGCCCGGCGTTCGAGAACGTGGACAACCGGCTCATGTCGCTCTTCCTCGTCAAGTTCGGCCTCACGAACGCGGTCATGTTCGGCCAGAAGGGCGAGGTCCTGCAGCCCTCCGAGGTGCTCTACAAGAAGGCGATTCTCGTCGAGCGCGGCAGCTTCCGGCCGGTCACCCACGTGAATGTCGACATGCTCAACTGCGCGACGGCGCAGTTCATCCAGGAGCCGAGCGTCAAGGGCAAGGGCCTCGTGGTCCTCATGGAGATCACCATGAACAACCTCCTGGCGGCGGGCTCGCTCGACGCCCAGGACTTCCTCTCGAGGGTCGACCTTCTGGCGGACATCGGGTTCACGGTCCTCATCTCGAACTACTCCGAGTACTACCGGCTCACCTCGTACTTCCGCCGCTACACGAAGGAGATGATCGGCGTCGCCATGGGCGTGAACAACCTCCTCGAGATCTTCAACGAGAAGTACTACGAGAACCTCGAGGGCGGCATCCTCGAGTCGTTCGGCCGCCTGTTCCGCAACTCGGTCAAGCTCTACATCTACCCGATGCGCAAGGACGCCTACGAGATGTACATCGCCCAGGGGGGCGAGGCCGGGACCGCCTCCGAGACGAACGCGTTCACCTCCAACGTCCTCATCAACTCCAAGAACGTCAGGATCGTCGACCACCTGGCGAACCTCTACGCCCACCTTCTGGAGAACCACTACATTGACAGCATCGTCGGCTACGACGCCAGCATCCTGAGCATCTTCTCCCGCGACGTCCTGCGCCGCATCAGGGAGAAGGACGCCACTTGGGAGGCGATGGTGCCGACGCCCGTCGCCGAGGCGATCAAGCGCCGCGGCCTCTTCGGCTACTCGGGCAACCCGGTCCTCGAGGGCAACAAGTAGCATGCGGTTCCACAAGTATCACGCGCTCGGGAACGACTACATCGTGCTGGACCCGGCGGAGTTCGCGGCGATGCCGGCGCCGAGCGCGGAGCAGGTCCGGGTGATCTGCCACCGCAATTTTGGGATCGGCTCCGACGGGATCCTCTGGGGGCCGCTGCCGTCCAGGAAGGCCGACTTCGGGCTGAGGATCTTCAACCCCGACGGCTCCGAGGCGGAAAAGTCGGGAAACGGCCTGCGGATCTTCTCGCGCTACCTGTGGGACCAGGGAAAGGCCAAGGGCCCGTCGTTCACGATCGAGACGCCGGGCGGCGTCGTGAAGGCCGAGATCAAGGATTCGGGCAGGCTGATCACGATCGCCATGGGCAGCGTGAGCTTTGAGAGCCGCAGGATCCCCGTGGCCGGGCCCGACCGCGAGGTCGTCGGGGAGACGATAGGGGTCGAGGGACGCACGTTCCGGTTCACGGCGGCGACCATTGGGAACCCCCACTGCGTCATCCCCGTGGACGAATTGTCGGCGGACCTCGCCCGGCGCTACGGACCGGCCATCGAGGTGCATCCCCTCTTCCCCAATAGGACCAATGTCCAGTTCCTCAAGGTACTTGACCGCAATAATATACAGATCGAGGTCTGGGAGCGCGGCGCGGGCTATACGCTGGCCTCGGGGAGCAGCTCGAGCGCCTGCGCCGCCGTGGCGCACCGCCTGGGCCTCGTCGACCGCTCGGTCACCGTCCGGATGCCGGGCGGCTCCATAGGGATCGAGATCGGGGACGGCTTCTCAATCACGATGACGGGGAGCGTCAACCGGGTGGCCGACGGCGAACTCAACCCCGAGCTCTTCGGGGTGAGCGTCTGATCCGCGTTTTTTTGTAACCGCCGGCCCGCCGCGCGTGTTTAGGAAGGGTGCACCCCCTGTTCTCGGTCAGTGACCTGCGGCACGCCCTGCGACGCCTTGCGAGGGAGCGCGGCTTCACCGCGACCGTCCTATTAACCCTGGCGCTCTGCATCGGGGCCAACGTCGCCATCTTCGCGGTGGTCGACGCCATCCTCGTGCGGTCGCTGCCGTTACCGAAGTCCGAAGAGCTGGTCATCACCTTCAACAGCTACCCCAAGGCCGGGGTCGACCGCGCGGGCTCGTCGCTGACCAACTACTTCGACCGGCGCCACCTGATCAAGGCCTTCGCCTCCACCTCCATCATCCAGGGGGGAAGCGCCATCGTTGGCGAGACCGGCGCCCCCAACCGCGTGCCGCGCGACCGCGTCTCGCCCGAGTTCTTCGCCACGCTCGGGGTGCCGCTCGCCATGGGCCGGTCCTTCACGGAGGACGAACTCGCCTACGCGCGCAGCGGCGTCGCGGTGATCACGGACTCGTTCTGGCATGCGAACTTCAACGCCGACCCCCATGTCCTTGGCCGCAAGTTCCAGGTCGACACGCTTCCCGTGGAGGTGGTCGGCGTCCTGCCCGCCGGCTTCCGGTACCTGTCAAGCAAGGCCCAGTTCTACATCCCGTACGCCTATGACAAGGACGAGCGCGGGGTCGACCGGCGCCACTCCAACAACTGCGACCTCATCGCGCGCCTCGCTCTGGGGGCCACCCTCTCCGTCGCGCAGGCGCAGATCGACGCCCTCAACGAGCAGCTGATGAAGGACGACCCCTTCGCAAAGCTGGTCACCGCAGCCGGCTTCAACACGAAGGTGCGCTCCCTCCACGAGGACCATGTGCGCGAGGTCCGCCCGGTCCTCCTGCTCCTCCAGGGCTCGGTGCTCTTCCTGCTCGTCATGGGCGGGGTCAACCTTGCCAACCTGCTGCTGATTCGCGCGAGCGGCCGCGCCAAGGAGCTCGCCGTCCGCCAGGCCCTCGGGGCCAGCCGCCGGCACATCGCCCGGGACGTCCTGCTGGAGACGACGCTGCTTGCCGTGTGCGGGGGCCTGCTCGGGATCGCCGGCGGAGCGATCGGCGTCCAACTACTGTCGGTCTTCGGCACCGAAGAGCTTCCGCTCGGCGCCACCATCGCCTTTGACGGACGGGTGGCGGCGGCCGCCCTTGCGGCGTCCGTCGCCGTCGGGATAGCCCTCGCCCTGCCGGTCGTCTGGTTCAACATCCACGGGCAGCTCGCGCACGTCCTGCACTCCGAGACGCGCGGCGGCACCGTCAGCAGGGCCGCCCAGCGCGTGAGGCACGGCTTCATCGTGGCGCAGATCGCGATCGGCTTCATCCTCCTGGCCGGCACCGGGCTCCTGGGCCTTAGCCTGCGCCGCGTGCTGGCGACGCCCCCGGGCTTCCAGGCCGAGCACGTGCTCACCGGCCAGGTCGACCTGCCCTGGAAGAACTATCCCGACGACAAGAAGCGCCTCGCCTTCATCGAGCGCCTGCTCGGCGAGCTGCGGATCCTGCCCGGCGTCACCTCGGTCGGCATCTGCTCGGGCCTGCCCTTCAGCGGGAGCAATTCCAGCAACGCGACGGTCATCGAGGGCGTCGAGCCCAAGCCCGGCGACTCGATCCGCGCGCACAACACCTGCGCCGCGGTCGGCGACTACTGGACGGCGCTCGGCATACCGCTCGTCGCCGGCCGCTTCCTCGAGGACGCCGACAACCACCGCAGTCCCCACGTCTGCGTCGTCGACGAGGCCTTCGCCAGGCGCTACTGGCCTAACGGGAGCGCGCTCGGCCACCGCCTCGTGAACGGGGGGTTCTTCAAGGAGGAGGACGCGCACACGATCGTGGGGGTCGTGGGGAGCGTGAAGCAGAACGACCTGACCGAGAGCGACGGCATAGGGGCCATCTACTATCCCTACGTCACCTACTCCACCTCGGGCTTTTCCGTCGTCATGCGCACCCCCATGGCGCCCGAGGCCGTCGCGCCGATGCTTAAGAAGACGGTCCTTAAGATCGACCCGGAGCTGCCGGTCGACGACCTGAAGCCGATGCGGGCGCGCGTCGAGGACAGCCTCGCCTCGCGCCGCTCGCCGGCGCTCCTCGCCGGGATCTTCTCCGGGGTCGCCCTCGTGCTCACGGCCGTCGGCACCTACGGCGTGCTCGCCTACGCGGTCAACCAGCGCCGGCGCGAGATCGGCGTGCGCATGGCCCTCGGGGCGCTGCCGCAGCAGGTGCTGGCGCAGTTCCTCGGCATGGGCGCCCGCCTGCTGGTGGCCGGGGTCGCCGCCGGAGCCCTCGGGGCGTGGGCCGCCGGCCGCGCCATGAAGAGCGTCCTCTACGGGGTCGGGGCCGCGAACCCCTGGGTCCTCCTGGCCACGACGGGGCTCATGGCCGCCGTCGTGCTGGCCGCCGTCTTCCTTCCGTCATACCGTGCCTCCCGGGTCTGCCCGATCGACGCCCTGCGCGACGATTAGCCCGGACCGCTTTTGGCCGTTGCGCGGGGACGGGCCCTCGATCAGCATCCCGGGCGTGACTGGCACCGAGGGCTCACAACGGCCGCCGATCTCGGCGTGGATCAATCTTGCGGCACTGGCGATCCTCGCCTGCGCGCTTGTCGTCCATCTGTGGCCCGAGTGGACCCAGGATCCCGACCTTTCCCACGCCTTCCTGATGCCGGCGATCTGCGTCGTGCTGCTCTACATGGGACGGCGCCCCGGCGGCGCCGACGCCCTCGCCCCGCGGACGGCGGCGCTCCTTGCCGGGACCCTCGGCTGCGCCGCCTTGGCGGGACTCCTCGTGGCGGGCCTCCTCGCGGCGACCGTAGACTGGGCAAGCCAGGTCGTGGACTTCACGCTGGCCGGCTCGTTCGCGCTCCTCGGCTGCGGGGCCGTCGCGGCCTTCGCCGACCGGCGCGTGGGCTGGATCCGGTTCAACTGGACGAGCCTTGCCGCCGCCGCGCTCTGGACGCTCTGCTCGCCCCTGCCCCCGGGGACCTACTCGCGCCTGACGGTGGGCCTGCAGCTCTGGGTGTCGGACGGCGTCGTGCGCGCGCTCGAGATCCTCGGCATTGCGGCCCACCAGCAGGGCAACATCATCGAGCTGGCGCGCGGGACGGTCGGGATCGAGGAGGCGTGCAGCGGCGTGCGCAGCCTCGTCTCCTGCGTCTTCACGGGGCTCCTGCTCTCCGCCGCGCTGATCCGGAGGCCGTGGGCGCGGCTCGCCGTCATCGCGCTGTCCGCCCCCCTTGCCCTAGCGATGAACTTCATCCGCTCGCTCCTGCTGACGCTCCTGGTGAACGGGGGCGTTCGCGTGGAGGGGGCCTGGCACGACGCCACGGGCTATGCGGTCCTCGTCGTCACGGCCGCCCTCCTCTTCGGCGTGGCGGTCGCAGTGGACGGAGGCGCGCCCGGCCAGAAGGCGGCCCCGGCGCCGGAGCCGGCCGGGGACAGCGGGGCGGCGCCCGCCGTCAGCGCCCAGGCCGTCCTCGGCGGCATTCTGGCGCTCGCGGCCGCGGTGCTCGTGTTCTTCGCGGCCAGCACGTACCGCCCGCCCGAAAGGGTCGGGCCCGCGCCCGACCTGCTGGCGATGCTGCCCTCCTCCGCCCCGGGCTGGAGCGTGATGCCGGCCCCCGACCTGTACCGGTTCGCGGGCACGCTCCGGACCGATCACCTGGCGCAGCGCACGTATTTGCGGAACGGCGCGCACGGCTTCGAGCAGGTCACGCTCTACCTGGCGTACTGGTCCGCGGGGCAGGCGTCCGTCGGCGCCGTGGGCTCCCACACGCCGGACGCCTGCTGGCCGGGCGCGGGATGGGTCGCAAAGGCGGTGACCGAGCGCATGGTCTCGCTCGACCTCGGCCCCGAGCGGCTTCCGCCCGCGCAGAACCGCTTCTTCACGAGCAGCGACTATTCCCAGCACGTCTGGTTCTGGCAGCTTTACGGCGGCCGCGTGATCAACGTCGGCAGCACCCGGTCGGTGCCGGCGCTCATCCGGATCGCCCTGCGCTTCGGGTTCCGCAGGGGCAGCGAGCAGGCCTTCGTCCGGGTGTCGAGCAACCGGCCGTGGGAGGAGATCGCGAACGAGCCCTTCATTGCGGAATTCTTCGGCCATGCCCGGCAGCTCGGGCTTTACTGAGGCCCGGCAAGGGCCACTGTCTTTCCTTCCCCCAGCGCACCCATGGAAGAACCGAAATCCGCGCTTCCGGCCCTGCTGCCCTGGGCGGCGGCGGCCTGCCTGGCGGCCCTCGTCGCCTGCGTCGGCGAGCTGTTGTTCATCGAGAAGGCGAGGACGCGCCTGCTGCAGGACGAGAACCTGCTCTCGCAGGCCGCCCTCAAGAGCTCGGAGAACCAGCTCGAGGCCGAGAGGATCCTCGGCCGACGCGAGCGCGAGGGATACGCTGCCGACCGGGGCACGGACCCTGAATCAAGGGTGCTCTTCCTGACGTCGCTTTCCCCGCCGTCGCAGATGAAGACGCCGGTGGGGGCCATCGCGCTCGGTCCCGGAGGCACCACCGGCCTGCTGTGGACGTCCAACATGCCCGGCGGGCACCCCGACCGGGATTTTCAGCTCTGGCTCCTCGGAGAGGGGCCGCGGTATCCGGCGGCCTGCGGAACGTTTCATGCGTTTCCCGAAGGAGACTCCGCCGTCCCGATCCAATTGACAGCTCCCGTCGCTCCGGGCTGCTCCTTCGTCCTGGTCTATGGGACCCGGGGAGGCGAACGCGATTTCGCGCAGGCCCTGTCGCGGGGCGTGATCGAACTTGCCACCCGTCCCCCGGCCCCAAAAATCACAAGGTGATGATCATCAAACCGAAAGTTCGCGGATTCGTATGCGTGACGGCCCATCCGGCGGGCTGCGCCGCCCATGTCGGCGAATGGATAAGTCACGTCAAATCAAAGGGTCCCATAGCCGGGGGCCCCCGCAAAGTCCTGGTGATCGGCGCCTCGACGGGCTACGGACTCGCGTCGCGGGTGACCGCGGCGTTCGGCTCCGGGGCGGCAACCTTCGGCATATTCTACGAACGCCCGTCCGACGAGGGACGCCCCGCGACCCCCGGCTGGTACAATTCCATCGGGTTCACCCACGCCGCCCGCGCTGCGGGGCTCTATGCGAAGAACCTGAACGGCGACGCCTTCTCGAACGACATCAAGGCCCAGGCGCTGGACGCGATCAGCAAAGACCTGGGGCAGGTCGACCTGGTCGTGTACTCGCTCGCGTCGCCGAGGAGGGCCAACCCGAAGACCGGGGTGGTGCACAAGTCCGTCCTGAAGCCCGTCGGCAGCCCCTACACCAACAAAACCGTCGACACCGACAAGGGAGTCGTGAGCCTGGTGACCATCGATCCCGCGAGCGAGCAGGAGATCTCCGACACGGTGGCCGTCATGGGCGGCGAGGACTGGGAGCTCTGGATGAACGCGCTGGCCGAGGCCAGGCTCCTCGCCCCGGGCGCCCAGTCGGTGGCCTATTCGTACATAGGGCCCGAGGTCACCTGGGCCATCTACAAGAACGGCACGATCGGGCTCGCGAAGAACGACCTTGAGCGCGCCGCGCGCAACATCGACTCGCTCCTCAGGCTAAACGGCGGCGGAAAGGCCTTCATCTCGGTGAACAAGGCGCTCGTCACCCAGGCGAGCTCGGCCATCCCCGTCGTCCCCCTGTACATCTCCATCCTCTACAAGATCATGAAGGCCCAGGGAACCCACGAGGGCTGCATCGAGCAGATGCAGCGGCTCTTCGCCACCCAGATGTACGCACCGGGCGGCCCCGCGTTCGACGAGGTCGGAAGGGTCCGGGTCGACGACCTTGAGATGAAGCCCGATGTCCAGGCCGCGGTGGCGAGGATCTGGCCCGAGGTCACGACCGAGAACCTTTCCGCGCTCACCGACATCGCCGGGTACCGCAGCGAGTTCCTGAAGCTGTTCGGGTTCGGGCTCGAGGGAATCGACTACGGGGCCGATATCGAGCCCCACATCCCGATGGCCTGATCCCCGTCGGCCTTTAGGCCTCGAATCCGGCAACGGTCGCCGACCTGCCGTTGTCCTCGGGCCCGAGGCCCAAGATGAACGGCCCCGCCTTCTTGGCCCACTCGTCCGCCTTGGGATAGGACGAGGCGGTGTCCGGGAAGCACGTGCGCAGCATGTCCGTGTCGATGACCCCCGGGCTAAGCGGGACGGCGGCCATGCCCTTCGGAAGCTCCTCGGCCAGGGCCTTCGTCAGGCCCTCGATCGCCCACTTCGTCGCGCAGTACGGGGCGACCTCGGCGGAGGCGCTCCGGCCCCAGCCCGAGCTCAGGTTCACGATGACCCCGCTCCCGCGCTCGACCATCGCCGGAACGAACGCGCGGATGACGTTCGTGACACCGAGGATGTTGACGGACACGACCTTGCCCATCTCGTCGGCCGAGACCTTCCACAGCGGCGCGGGCCTGTTCATGAGGCCCGCGTTGTTGATCAGAAAGTCCGGCGGGCCCATGGAGCCGAGGACGCGCTCGGACCAGAGCGAGACCTTGACAGGAAGCGTCACGTCGACCGCGTCGAAGCTGTGCGGCTCGGAATGCGTGAACCTGAAGTCGAAGATGGCGGGGCCGCTCCGGCCGCAGCCGGCAACCGTGTGCCCGTTGGCGATGAACCACTCGGCCAGCGCCCGGCCGAGCCCGCGCGTGACGCCCGTGATGACGATGTTCATGGGGACTAGCGCGCCTGGAGGCTGAACTTCTCCAAGCCGGCGGTGCGGCAGGCGTCCATGACGAACGCCAGCTTCTTGAGCTGCGTCTTCTCGTCGGCCCGGATGACGACAGGGATGTTCTTGTTGGCGTCGCTCAGCTGCTTCAGGAGCCGGGTCAGCTCATCCTCAGTGACCGCGTGGCCGTTGACCGTGAGGACGCCGGCCTCGTCGATCCCGATCTCGACCGAGTTCTTCTGCTGCTCCTTGCCGGCGGTCGTGATCTTCGGCAGGGTGATCTTGAGCACGGTCGCCGACCGGAACTGCATCGTCACGAAGGCGAAGAAGATCAGCATGACGAGCACGTCGATTAGGGGCACGAGGTTCAACTCGGGCCGCTTGCGGCGCTTCTGGCGAAACCCGCTCATTTGCGGGTGCGATTGATGATTCGCTCAAGCAGCACGTCGAGCTGTGCCGCGTAGTTGTCGATGCGCCGCTGCAGGTAGCCGCTGCCGATCAGCGACGGGATCGCGATGGACAGCCCGATCACGGTCGCCGAAAGGGCGAGAGCGACGCCCTTGGTGAAGGCCACGGGGTCGGGCAGCCCGTTGCTGTCCGGGGAGATCCCCGAGAACACCTGCAGGAGGCCGGTGACCGTTCCCGAGAGTCCGAGGAGGGGCGCGGCGGCGTAGATCACGTCGAGGTAAGGCACCCCCCGCTCCATCCGGTTCACCTCGAGCCGTGCAAAGGCCTTGAGCGAGTCCGCATCGTTCTCGTGCTGCTCGGCGAACTCGACGATCCGCGAGAGCACCGTGTGGCGCCCCCCGACGAGCGGCCTGCCGTGCATCACCGCGTCCACAAGGTCGGGGGGCAGGATCGCCGCGCTCCGCAGGGCGTAAATCCGCTCAAAGATGATGAAAACGGCGATGGCCGAGCACGCCCCGAGGGGGTAGATGAGGAGGCCGGCCCCCTTGAAGACTTCGATCATTCCAAGTGTCATAGGTGGATAGTGTGCCTGTAAGACGCTTTCGTTCAGAAAAAGGTCCTGAAATCTATGGATAAGCGCGCTGTGCGCCAAGCTGATAACGCGGCGCCGGGGCGCCGGGCGGCCGTACGCGCCCGCTAGGCGGAGTGCGGGTCAAATCTTTCAGCCGGACTTCCTTAGGCTGACATGTAGCGCAACTGACTTGCCACTTTCGCGGCATTGCCGGCCCCCTCGATCAGCTCTCCGATCGGGTCCCAGCGCCCGTTGACAAGGGCGTCGCGCGCGCTGTCGCGCACGGACACGGCAATCGTCTGGCCCGCGAAGGACACCGTCTGGTTGGCGACGTCGATCACCACCTCGGTGGCGGGATCGGCCTTGACGGCCGCCGCGATCCTCTCGATGTCGCCGCGGCTCGCGCTCACGCAGGGCATCCCGAGCGTCGTCGAGTTCCCGAGGAAGATCTCGGCGAAGCCCTCGGCGATCACGGCGCGGATGCCGTGCTTCTGGAGGGCCTGCGGGGCGTGCTCGCGCGACGACCCGCAGCCGAAGTTCACGCCGGACAATAGGATCGCCGCCCCCTTGTGGGCGGGATCGTTCAGGGGGTGCGGCTTCTCGGAGCCGTCCGCGTTCCTGCGCATGTCGTAGAAGAGGTATTCGCCGAGGCCGTCAAAGGTGACGCACTTCATGAAGCGGGCCGGGATAATCCGGTCCGTGTCGATGTCGTTTCCGGGGATGTGGACGGCGCGGCCGGCGATGCGGGTGATTTTTTCGAGTGCCATGGGAAAAAGGGGGGGCTAGTTGGCGCTCACGCCGAAGACCTCGCGGGCGTCCGCAACGGACCCCGTGACGGCGGCGGCCGCGACCATGATCGGGCTCATCAGGATCGTGCGCCCGGTCGGGCTGCCCTGCCTGCCCTTGAAGTTGCGGTTGGACGAGCTCGCGCAGAGCTGGTCGCCGACCAGCTTGTCCGGGTTCATCGCCAGGCACATGGAGCAGCCGGCGCTCCGCCACTCAAAGCCCGCGTCCCGGAACACCTTGTCGATGCCGAGCTCCGCGCACAGCAGCCCCACCGCCTGCGAGCCGGGCACGGCGATCGCCTTGACGCCCGGCGCGACACGCCGGCCCTTGATGAAGCGGGCCACCTCCTGGAAGTCGCTCAGGCGCCCGTTGGTGCACGAGCCGAGAAACGCCACGTCGATCCGGGTCCCCTTGATGGGGGCGCCGGGCCTGAGCTTCATGTAGGCCAAGGCCTCCTCGATCGAGGCCTTCTCGTCGGGGGTCTTCGCCCGGGCCGGGTCCGGGACGGTCCCGGTTATGGGCAGGCCCTGTCCCGGGTTGATTCCCCACGTGACCGTGGGCGCGATGTCGGCCGCGTCGATCCTCACCACGTCGTCATACGCGCAGCCGGTGTCGCTCGCCACGGCCCTCCAGCGCGCCACCGCGGCGTCCCACTCGGCGCCCTTCGGCGAATAGGGCCTGCCCTTCAGGTAGGCGAAGGTCGTCTCGTCCGGGTTCACGTAGCCGACCCGGGCACCGCCCTCGATCGACATGTTGCAGACGGTCATCCGCTCCTCCATCGAGAACCGGTCGAAGACGTCTCCCGCGTACTCGTAGGCGTAGCCGGTGCCCCCGTTCACCCCGAGGGTGCAGATGATGTGCAGGATGACGTCCTTGGCGTACACGCCCGGGCTCAGCCTGCCATTCACCTCGATCCGGCGCACCTTGAGCTTGCCGAGCGCCATGGTCTGCGTCGCGAGGACGTCCCGGATCTGGGTGGTGCCGATGCCGAAGGCGATCGCCCCGAAGGCCCCGTGGGTGCTCGTGTGGGAGTCGCCGCAGGCGATCGTCGTGCCGGGCTGGGTGATCCCCTGCTCGGGGCCCACGATGTGCACGATCCCCTGCTTGCCGGTCGAGCGGTCAAAGAACGTGATCCCGAATTCGCGGCAGCTGCGGCGCAGCTCCTTGATCATGGCGTCGGCCAGCGGGTCGGCATAGGGCTCGCTCACCTGGTCCGTCGGGACGATGTGGTCGACCGTCGCGAAGGTGCGGTGCGCCATGGCGACCTTCAGGCCGAGGTCGCGCATCATGCCGAAGGCCTGCGGGCTCGTCACCTCGTGGATGAGGTGCGTCCCGATGAGGAGCTGCGTCTGTCCGCTGGCCAGCGTGCGCACGGCGTGGGCCTCCCAGACCTTCTCGAAGAGTGTTTTGGGCATGGCCCTACGTATACCACGGGGTTGCATTGTACCGGAAATACTTGTTTGGCTACCGGTGATGCCCAGAGAGTATCAATTCCCGTTCGAGCTGCGCCACCTGGTGTACTTCCGCGAGGTCGCGCGCCGGCTTCACTTCAGGAAGGCGGCGGAGGCGCTCGCCATCGCCCAGCCCGCGCTCAGCCGGCAGATCGCCCAATTGGAGGCCGCGCTCGGCGTGCGCCTGCTCAACCGCTCCAGCCGCCGCGTCGAGCTGACGGCGGCCGGCGCCGCCCTGGTCGAGCGCGTCGAGCCCGTCCTGGCGGCGCTCGCGCGGGTGCCGGCCGACATGAGGGCGGTTTCAGAGGGCCGCGTCGGGCGCCTGCGCGTCGCGTTCACCGGGCTCGCCATGGCGACCG
>PLTZ01000015.1 GCA_003164715.1 Opitutaceae bacterium
GCGGCCCAAACCAGAAAGCCCTAGTAGCGCACCCGGCGCAGGAAGAGGCCCTGCGGCGGCGCCGTCTGCACCTGCGCACTCCTCACCCGCGAGCTGAGGATCCTGGCCAGGTCGGCGGGCGTCAGCCTCCCCTCCCCGGCCGCAACGAGCGAGCCGACGAGGCTGCGGACCATCTTGTAGAGGAAGCCGTCCGCATCGGCCACCACCGTCAGGTTGCGGCCCCGCGCGCGGACCTCGAACCTGCGCAGGTGGCGCGTCGTCCCCGCCCGGCCTCCGGGATCCGCCCCGTGCGACGCCGAGAATGCCTTGAAGTCATGCGCGCCCTCGAGAACCCGCGCCGAGGCCCTCATCGCGGCAAGGTCCAGCGGCTTGAAGACCGGCCAGCAGTACGGCCTCGTGAACGGATCGGCGTCCCCGAGATGGATGCGGTACTCGTAGACCTTGCCCGTCGCCGAGAACCTCGCGTGGAAGTCCCGCGGCGCCGCGCGCACCGACACGATCTGGATCGCTCTCGGGAGCGCGTGCCTGAGCGCGGCGGCAAGCTTCTGCGCTCCGTGCGGCCACGCGGCGTCGAAATGAAACACCTGCCCGATCGCGTGAACGCCCGCGTCCGTCCTTCCGCTCCCGTAAATCCGGGTGGGAACGCCGGTCACGGCGAGCAGCCGCTCCTCGAGGGCGTCCTGGACCGAGCCCTTCCCCGGCTGGCTCTGCCAGCCGGAGAACCCGCCGCCGTCGTAGGCGCAGACGCACTTCCAGCGCCTCATGTGTCGCCTCCGGTCGCGCCGTCCCCCGGAAAGCGCCCGTCCAGGTAGTCCTGGAGGATGATCGCCGCCGCCCGCGAGTCGACCAGGCCGGTCCTGCGGACGGCCCTGCGCTTGGACGGCGGGATCGTCGACTCGGCTTCGTAGCTCGTCAGCCTCTCGTCGACCAGGTGCACCGGCAGGTTGAACTGCGCGCGGATCCTGCGCGCGAACGCCTCGACTTCCAGCGCCTTGGGGCCGGATGACCCGTCCATGTTGAGCGGGTGGCCGACCACGACCTCGGTGATGCGCCTGGCCTTCAGGACCTCGGCGATGCGGGCCCACTGCTTGGCCGGGTCCTCGCAGGCGATTGCGGGCATCGGCGTCGCGACGCCGATGTCGTCGCCGTAGGCCAGGCCGATCCGGCGCGTCCCGTGGTCGATGCCGAGGAAGCGCATGGCCCGCGATTCTAGGCCGCCAGCTCCGGATGGGCGGTCGCGTACTCGCGGGCCGCGCGCGCAAAGGCGCGCTTGAGCCGCGACGCGACCGAATCCGGGCCGAGCCTGAACTTCACGCCGTCGATCTCGCCCACCGGGACAAGGTCCTTGGTCGTCGAGAGCAGGAAGCATTCGTCCATCGACGCGAAGTCGGCGGGCAGGATCGGCTCCTCGGACCCGCGGATGCCGGCGGCCGCCGACACCGCCCCGAGAATGAGCCCGCGCGTGATTCCTCCGAGGATGCCCGCGGACAGCGGGGGGGTCACGAACCCGCCGCCCCGCGCGAACGCGATGTTCGCCACCGAGGCCTCCGTCACCTCGCCCGCCAGATTGAGGATAACGACGTCGTCGGCCCCACGGGCGCGCGCCTCCCGCAGGCAGAGGAGGTTGTTCAGGTAGTTGCCCGTCTTCCAGGCCGGGTCGAGGCTCTGGGCCGGATTGCGCCGCAGCGTCGTCGCGACCGAGAGCTTGAGCCCCTCGCGCTCCTTGGCGATGGGCAGCTCCGGGCACGCCTGGACGAGGAGGAGGAAATCCGGCTTGTCCGCCAGCGCGGTGTCCAGGCCGATCGGCCCGGCGCCGCGGGTGACTTGCAGCCGTATATAGAGCTCCCCCGGAGTCGTCACGCGCTCTCGGAAGGCGGACACTGTGCGCCGTATCTCCGCCAGGATCCTTACGGGCTCGACCTCCAGCTTCATGTGCACGGCCAGCGCCGACGCCCGCATCCGCTTCCAGTGCTCCTCCCAGGCGAAGATGACGCCGTGGTAGGTGCGCCACACCTCATAGATGGCGTCCCCGTAGAGGAATCCCCGGTTCAGGGGCGCGATCGACGGCTCGCTGGCGGGATGCAGCCGCCCGTTGGTGTTGGCCTGGATGTAGTGGGTCGGCATGTCGCTTTGCGCCTCCTCAAGCAAACGGCCCCCGCCACAAAGCAGGGGCCGGACGTTTCTGGCAAGACTGCGCCGCGATCAGGCCCGCGCCTTCACAAGTCCCAGCGACTTCTTGATGTTCTGCACGCTCGGAAGCGAGATGCCGAGCGCCTTGGCGATCTGGGAGCCCGTCTTGCCGCCCTCGACGAGCTTCTTCACGCTCGCGCGCGTCTCGTCGGTGATGACCGCGCGCCTGCGGCGCTTCACCTTGTCGGTCGCCTTGGAGGGCCTGCCCCGGCGGCCCTTCCTGCGTGGGCCCAAGCCCGCCGACACCTTGAGTGCCTTGATGAACTCGGCCAAAGAGGCGAATCCGTACTTCTTGTGAAGGGTAGCAAGCTCCTTGCTGAGCCCCTTGGCGATCGACTTTTCGAGCGCCGCAATCTTCGTTTTTGTCGTCTCCAACTCCTTAATTTGTTTGGTTACCATAGTCGGGTAATAGTCGGCATGGGAAAGTGCTATAGCAAGCATTATAAATACATGTTTTTACGCCGCCATATTATTCACTATGTTGCACCGCCGGTGGATTTCCTCGACGCGGACCGGGAACGATGTAGGAGGATTTCGTGGAACACGCGGCGCCCCCCTCTCGACAGACGTTTGCGGCAGGCTCGCGCCTCTTTGTCCGGATCCTCGCGGTGGCGCACGCGGCGGCGTTCGCGTCGGTCTGGGTTCAGGCGGACGGATTGATCGGACCGTCGGGGATACTTCCCGCGGGGCAGTATTTCGCGGCGGTCCGCGAGCAGCTGGGGCGCATGGCATGGTACGATGCGCCCTCGCTCTGCTGGATCTTCGGAACCGGCCGCTTCATCGGTGTGCTCTGCGCGCTCGGAGTCGCCGTGTCGGCGGTGCTCTTCGCTGGGTTTGCTCAGCCCCTGTGCCTCGCCCTTCTCTGGGCCTTCTACCTTTCGCTGGTTTCCGCAGGGCAGATATTCTTAGACTTCCAGTGGGACGCGCTTCTGCTCGAGTGCACCCTCCTCGCGATATTCCTTGTGCCCTGGACGCTGCGGCGCGAACGGGACCCCTACGACCCCCCGCCTCTCGCCCGCTACCTGCTCTGGTGGCTCCTCTTCCGGCTCATGTTCCTGTCCGGCGTGGTCAAGCTCACGAGCGGCGATCCCACCTGGCGGCACCTGACTGCGCTCACGTTTCACTATCAGACGCAGCCGCTGCCGACGCCGGTCGCCTGGTACGCCCATCACCTCCCCGGATGGTTCCAAGCGGCGTCCTGCGCGCTCATGTTCGCCATCGAGCTGGCCGCGCCGCTCTGCATCCCGGCCCCGAGGGCGGTCCGGCACGCGGGCGCGCTCGCGCTCGGCCTTCTCCAGGTGTTGATCGCCGTCACGGGCAACTACGCGTTCTTCAACCTGCTGTCCCTCGGCTTGTGCCTGACGTGCCTGGACGACGGCTGGTGGCGCGCCTGGGGCTGGAAGATAGCGGAGCCCACCCGCGACGCCAAGCCCGCGTCCCGCGGCGTACCGGTCAGGGCTGCCGCCCTGCGCTGGTTCGCCGCAATCTATGTGGGAGTCACGTTCTTTCAGGCGACCTCCGAGTTCTCGGTCTACGCGGCGAGGTCCCCCCTCGTGCGCGCCGTCGAGGAGGTGATCGGTCCCCTGCAGAGCCTCAACAACTACGGGCTCTTCAGGGTCATGACGGTCGAGCGCCCCGAGCTCGTGATCGAGGGCAGCGACGACGGCAAGGACTGGCGCGAGTACGCGCTTCCGCACAAGCCCGGCGACCTTTCGCGGCGTCCCGGATGGGTGGCCCCCTACCAGCCGCGCCTCGACTGGCAGCTGTGGTTCGCGGCGTTCGAATCGCCCGAGAGCACTCCCTGGGTGGGCACGCTCTGCGAACGGCTCCTGCGGGGCAGCCCGGCCGTGCTCGGGCTTTTCTCGCGCAATCCTTTTCCGGACCACCCGCCGCACTACATGCGGGTCGTGCGCTACCGCTACGAGTTCACCGACGCGGAAGGCCGGGCGCGGACTGGAAATTGGTGGCGCAGGACGCCGATCGATTTCTATATTCCCACCGTGACACTCACCCCAGAGGCACGATGAAGCCGTCCGGCCGCGAACAGTTCATGGGCCTGCTGGGCGACGCCGTTCGGAGCGGCTCGCTTGAGAAGCTCACCCTCGGCAAGCCGTCCGGCCGGGACCCGACGCTCGCCAACCTGTTCGTCCGGCCCGTGACGCTCAAGTCCGGCCCGCGACTCTCATTCGTGTGGCGCCACAAGACGAGGGACGTGACGAAGAACCACGGCGCTGAGGACGCCCTGCGCCTGCTCGACACCCTGATCGGAGCGGAGTTCCTCGACGCCCACCTCTTCACGGCCACCCAGAGCGTGCAGCTTGAGACCGGTCCCGGAATCTCGCGGATCCGCCTCAAAGCCCGCGCCCAAGCGCCATCCGCGCCCCGTGGCAACGACCGGCCAAAGGCCCGTCCAATCGCCCAGGAGACGCCCTGGCTTCGGGCGCTCGGGGTGACCGACGCCCGGGGCCGGCCGCTCGCGGCCATGACGGACAAGTTCCGCCAGATTGAGAAATTCGCCGAGATCCTCGGTCATCTTCTGAAGGAAGCCCCGCTCGCGCAGGGCCGCGCCCTGCGTGTCTTCGACATGGGATGCGGCAAGGGCTACCTCACCTTCGCAGCGAGCGAGCTTCTCGGGGACCGTGCCGAGGTCTGCGGCGTGGAGGCCCGCCCGGACCTGGTCGACTTCTGCGGCAGGGCGGCCGCCGACGAGGGGCTCGCCCACCGCCTCTGCTTCCGTCTGGGATCGATCGCGGAGACTGACGTCGGGGCCGTCGATATCCTTATCGCGCTACACGCCTGCGACACGGCCACGGATGACGCGCTTGCGAAGGGGATGGCGGCCGGCGCCGCGCTACTCGTGGTGGCACCCTGCTGCCAGAAGGAGGTCCGGCCGCAGCTCGTCTCGCCGCCGGTCCTGGCGGCGGCGCTCAAGCACGGGATCTTCGAGGAGCGCCAGGCCGAGTTTGTCACGGACGCCCTCAGGGCCCAGCTGCTCGAGTGGGCCGGCTACAGGACGCGCGTGATCGAGTTCATCTCAACCGAGCACACGGCGAAGAACACCATGATCACCGCGGTCAGGGCCCGCCCCGGGGGGGACGAGGCGACCGCCGCGCGGATCAGGGCGTTCGCCGCATTCTACGGCGTGAGGCGCCAGACCCTGGCCGCCCGCCTCGGATTCAACCTGGCATGACCTGGGCGGAGCTGGACTGGCCTTCCCTCGATCGGCACCGGGAGCAGTTCCTTGGCGGCGCGGCCTGCGACGGACCGTATTGGACCACCGAAGCGGACCTAGCCAGCTACGACATGACGTTCGGCGAGCGGATCGGATGGAAATGGGACGCCGTCCTCGACGAGCTTCAGATCCGCGGGTGGGCGCCGCGGGGTGGAGCGGTCCTGGACTGGGGATGCGGCAGCGGAATCGCCGGCCGGCGCGTCATCGGCCGCTTCGGCCTCGGGAGCTTCGAGTCCCTCAGCGTCTGGGACCATTCGCCTGTCGCGGCCGACTTCGCCCATGACATGGCTGCGAAGGAGTTCCCCGGGCTCTCCGTCGCCGCAGCGACCGCCGGCTACATCAGGGGCACCGAGCCGATCGGCCTCCTCCTCATCAGCCACGTCCTTAACGAGCTGCGCCCCCAGGCCTTTGACGAGCTGCGGGCGCTGGTCGCCCGGTCGCGCGCGGTGATCTGGACGGAGCCGGGGTCCCGCGACACGAGCCGGACGCTCGGATCGCTGAGGGACGAGTTCGCCGCGCAGTTCAGCGTCGTGGCGCCGTGCACCCACGGGGGCCCGTGCCCGATCCTCGCTCCCGGCAACGAGCGTCACTGGTGCCACCATTTCGCGGCTCCGCCCCCCGGCATCTTTGCGGACGCCAACTGGGTCCGGTTCGGCCGCCGCGCGGGAATCGACCTGCGGAGCCTGCCGTATGCGTTCATGGCGCTCGACCGCGAATGGACCGGCGATGCCGGCGGCCTCTCACGCGTCATCGGCAGGCCGGAGCATTTCAAGCCGTACGTCCGGCTGCTCAACTGCGACAAGGACGGCCTCGCCGAGATGATGGTCATGAAGCGCGACAACCCGGGGCTCTGCAGGGAGCTGGAAAGGGCGAGGCTTCCTCTGGTCTACAAATGGGAGCGAACCGGCGCAAAGATCACGGCCGGCGCGCCGCCCCACCCTAGATCTTGACTCGCCAATCGCTACCGGGTCTGATCACCCCTTTCCCCAACACCACCACTATGGGCCAGCAGACGAACAAGATCATCAAACGCAAACGCCGCGCCGCCTACCTTAAGCGCAAGAAGGTAGCCGCCGCCGCCGCCAAGAAGAAGTAGGCCACTGCGGGCAAAGACTTTGGTGCCCGCGGCACACCCGGCATGATCAAGGTCAGCCTTATTTCGCTTGGGTGCGCTAAGAATCTCGTGGACAGCGAGATAATGGTGGGCCACCTGCAGGGCGCCGGAATGCGGGTCATTCCCGACGCCGAGCACGCCGACGTCGTGATCGTGAACACCTGCTCGTTCATCGACTCGTCAAAGGAGGAGTCGATCGCACACATCCTCGAGGTCAACCTGCAGCGAGGGCTGCGCAAGCGCCGCAGCGAGCAGAAGCTGATCGTGGCCGGGTGCATGTCCCAGCGCTTCGCCAAGGACCTGCCGGGCTCGATGCCCGAGGTGGACGCGTTCATCGGGCTCGACGAGATCACCCGGATCGTTCCGATCATTGAGGAGATCTACTCCCGGGAGCGCGGAAGGAACGTCCCGCCGGCGAGCTTCGTCACACCGCGCTCGACGTTCATCCCAGACTACAACACGCCCAGGTTCAGGCTCACGCCCCCCCACTTCGCGTACGTGAAGATCGCGGAGGGCTGCAACCACCCGTGCACCTTCTGCATCATTCCGCAGATCCGCGGACGCCACCGAAGCCGGACGGTCGACAGCGTCGTCGCCGAGGCCCGGCAGCTCGTCGCGGAGGGGGTCAAGGAGATCAACCTCATCTCGCAGGACACCACCTTCTTCGGGATGGACACGTGGGACGAGCGGCCGAACCCGAGAACCCCGGTGGATTCCTCGCGCGGCACCGCGCTCACCTCGCTTCTGCGGGAGCTCAATGCGATCGGGGGCGACTTCTGGATACGCATCCTCTACACGCATCCGGCACACTGGAGCGACGAGCTCATCAGGACCATCGCCGAGTGCCCGAAGGTGGCGCGGTACGTGGACATGCCGCTGCAGCACATCAGCGACCGTATGCTGTCGGCCATGCAGCGGGAAACCGGCGGCGCCTACATCAGGGACCTTGTCCTGCGGATACGCGCGGGCATCCCGGGGATTGCGCTGCGGACGACCTTCATTGTCGGCTTTCCCGGGGAGACGGAGGCCGACGTCGACGAGCTCTGCGAATTCGTCCGCGAGACAAGGTTCGAGAGGCTCGGGGTCTTCCGCTATTCCCAGGAGGAGGGAACCCGGGCGGCCAAGATGCCCGGTCAGGTTTCCTCCAAGGACAAGGAGCGCCGCTGGCACCGGGTCATGGCCCTCCAGAAGGAGATCGCCGGCTCGGTGAGCGCCGCCAGCGTGGGGAAGACCCTCAAGGTCCTCGTGGACGAGCCCGGGGTCGCGCGCGGCGAGGCCGATGCCCCGGACATCGACGGGCGCGTGCACGTGCCCCGGGGGCTCGAGGTCGGCCACTTCGCGACCGTAAGGATCAACGGGCACCACGACTACGACCTCCTGGCGCTCCCTGCCGGGCAAAGCCCCGCCGAATTCAAGGTGGCGAAACAGGCTCAGTAGGCGGCTGCTCAGCCCTTGGCGGACGCGGCGTACCTGCTGATGATTCCGTCAAAGGAGCCGTTGGAAAAAAAGATGACGACGCGCGGCTGGCCCCGCTTGGGCAGTGTTTCGGACGCCAGGGCGTCGTGCAGGTCGGCGTTTGAGGCGAAATGGCGGGCGTGGATCCCCTGCGCCTCGAGATTCTCGGCCACCGCCTCGGGGTCGAACCGCTCCTCGACGCGCAGGGCGCCCGCGCGGCTGACGGGTCCAAGGTAGACCTCGTCGGCGTGTGAGAGCGCCCGCTCGAAGCCCGACTGCAGCGTTTTCACGCGCGCCGTGTTGCTTCGCGGTTCGAACACCGCCGTCAGCAGCGCACCGGGATACTTGGCCCGGAAGGACCGCAGTGTCTCGCTTATCGCCGTCGGATGATGCCCGAAATCCTCGACGACCGTGAGCTCGGGCCCCGCAACCAGAACCTCCTGGCGCCGCTTGACGCCGCGAAAGGTCCCCAACGCGTCCAGCGCAAGGGCCGTCGGCCGTCCCGGCGAGACCGCCAGTCCCGCGGCAGTCGCCGCCATCGCCGCATTCCGCGCGTTGTACAGGCCGGGAAGCGACCAGGCCACCCTACCCCATACCGCGCCGCGCCAAAGCAGCGTGAAGCTGGACCCGGACGCCGACTCCGAGAAATCCGCGATCCTGGCGTCGTTGCCCTCGTCTAGACCGACCCGGACGACCGTCGTCCACGGCATCGAGCCGAGGACGCGCAGGTTGCTGTCGTCGCCGTTCAGGACGGCGAACCCGCTCCTCGGGATGATGCGCGAGAAGTGGACGAACGTGCGCTGGACGTCGGCCAGGTCACGGAAGATGTCCGCGTGGTCAAACTCGAGGTTGTTGAAGACCGCGACGTGCGGCGCGTAATGGATGAACTTGCTGCGCTTGTCAAAAAACGCGCTGTCGTACTCGTCGCCCTCGATGACAAACGGATCCGCGGCGTTCCCCAGGTGGCTTCCGGTCGGAGGGTCCTGGGGCACCCCGCCGATGAGGTAGCCCGGATCGCGACCGTTGGCCCGAAGCAGATGGGCCGCGATCGCCGTCGTCGTCGTCTTCCCATGGGTCCCCGAGACGACGATGTTCTTCCTGCGGCAGAGCACCTGGTCGTGGAGCATCGCCGGCAGGGAGGTGAACGGCACCACCCTACTGTCGAGAAGCCATTCGACCTCCGGATTGCCCCGCATCATCGCGTTGCCGATGACGACCAGGTCCGCGCCCAGGGATGCGAGCCGGTCCGGGTCGTAACCCTCATGGGCCGCGATGCCCGCCTCCGAGAGCACGGTGCTCATCGGCGGATAGATGTTTGAATCGGCGCCCATCACCTCGTGGCCCGCGGCACGGGCGAGGAGCGCCGCGTTTCCCATCGCGGTTCCGCAGATGCCCATGAAGTAGATCTTCATTTCTTCTCGTTGTGGCTGGATTGCGCGCCTTCGTGGATGCGGCTCCTGAATAATCGGATCATTCCGGCCAATGCAACAAGGCCTTTCCGGCGCCCTGGCGTGGTTGAATGCGCAGAGTACGGCTTGCGGGTGCCTCAGCGTCAAATAGGGAAAGTTCTCGTCATTATTAGATGACCCGCGCACATCGTCGCCTGTCGACCATTGATGGCTTGATTTCTTTTCGGCCGCTCCGCACCCTTTCCCCTTTGAGCGATGGCCGTCCGGCAGTACCCATGCCGACTCGCCGCTGTTAGGCTTCAACCCCTCCCCACTACGCCATGCAAGTCACGCTATCCTGGCTCGATTACCTCATCCTGCTGACCTACACCGGCTTCGTCGTCGGGATAGGCTTCGCCCTCAAGAAATACATGAGGAGTTCGTCGGACTTCCTGACGTCCGGCCGCTCTATTCCGACGTGGGTGACCGGGCTGGCGTTCATCTCGGCGAACCTGGGCGCGCTTGAGCTCGTGGGCATGGCCGCCAGCGGCGCCAAGTATGGCATCATCACCGCCCACTTCTATTGGGTCGGTGCGATCCCGGCCATGGTGTTTCTCGCCGTGTTCATGATGCCGTTCTACTACGGCTCCAAGGCCCGCTCGGTCCCCGAATACCTCAAGATGAGGTTCGACGAGCGCGTGCGGGCCCTGAACTCGATCTCCTTCGCCGTGATGACGGTCTTTGCCTCGGGCATCTCGATGAACGCCCTGGCGAAGCTCCTGCACCTCCTACTCGGCTGGAACTATCACGCGAGCCTCTGGATCTGCTCGGCGGTCGTGCTGGTCTACGTCCTTAAGGGCGGGCTCACCTCGGCCATCTACACCGAGGTCCTCCAGTTCTTCATGATCGTGCTCGGCTTCGCGCCGGTCGTCTATCTAGGGCTCAAGGACGTCGGCGGCTACGGCGCGCTCACGAACGCGCTCAAGAGCGTGGCCATCGACCCCAGTTCGGTCCACCTGCGCGACCCGGGGATCAGCTACGGCCCCAATGCGTGGACCAGCGCGTGGCACACGCTCCTCTCGGGTCCGGCCAACAACCCGATGGGGGTCGACTGGTTCGCGATGGTCTTCGGCCTCGGCTTCGTCCTCTCGTTCGGCTACTGGTGCACCAACTTCCTCGTGGTGCAGCGCGCGATGGCCGCCCGCAACATGACCGCGGCGCGCAACACGCCGCTGGTCGCGGCGGTGCCGAAGATGCTCTTCCCGGCCCTCGTGATCCTCCCCGGCATGATCGCGGTGGCGCTCATGACCATCCCGTCCAAGGGGTACAAGATCCCGGCGCCGATCCTCGACAATTCGGCGTATGAGCGGGCGATGACGGCCGTCGCGGCCGACGCCGCGCTCCCTCCCGAGCAGGCCTTCAAGGACATAAGCGCGGCCGTCGGCAAGAAGATGGATGCGCAGAAGGTCGCGGCGCTCGTCAGGGATTACGCCGCGAAACCCCTGGCTCCCGAGGTCTTCAGGGACCGCCTCTGGAACGCCGTCGCGGAATACGACTACGACGGGGTCATCCTGTCCCTGGTGAAGCGGTACTGCCCGCCCGGGCTGCTCGGCCTCGCCCTCACCGGCCTCCTCGCCTCGTTCATGTCGGGCATGGCGGGCAACGTGACGGCGTTCAACACCGTCTGGACCTACGACCTCTACCAGGCGTACTTGGCGCCGAACAAGAGCGACGAGCACTACATGCGGATGGGCCAGGTCATCACCTTCGTGGGCATCCTGCTGAGCATCGCCTGCGCGTACTTCGCGTCCATGTACAACAACGCCATGGACATCATCCAGCTCGTGTTCGCCTTTGTGAACGCGCCGCTCTTCGCCACCTTCCTGCTCGGCATGTTCTGGTCGCGCACCACCGGCACCGGGGCGTTCATCGGCCTGCTCCTCGGGACGGCGACGTCGGGCCTTGTCCACGCGCTCACCATCTCGCAGGGCAACCTTCCCGGAATGAAGGGCGGCTACCTGGGCGTCGTGCACACCTTCCCGAGCGAGATGGCCCAGAACTTCTGGCTGGCCATCTTCGCCTTCATCGTCTGCTTCGGCCTCACGGCGGGCATCTCGCTGGCCACCGCGCGGACCAAGTCCGACGACGAGCTCAAGGGGCTCGTCTATTCGCTCACGCCCAAGATCAAGGATGAAAGCCTGGCCTGGTACCAGAGGCCGGCTGTCCTGGGCACCGTGCTGCTCGCCGCGTGCGTCGTTCTTAACCTGATATTCTGGTAGAAAGGAATCCATTATGGGACTCGATATCCGCTGGCCAATCGGCCTCATGTTCTCGTTCGTCGGGGCCTTAATGACGGTCTACGGCTTCGTCACCGCGGGTGACGCCGAGATGTATCACCGCTCGCTCGACATCAACATCAACATCGCCTGGGGCATCGTGCTGCTCGTCTTCGGCGGACTGATGCTGGTCCTTGCCATGCGCAGCAAGGGCGGCGGTGGCCCCCCGGGCCCGAAGTAGGCGGAAAGGCGTTGCCCCGAGCGATGGGCCCGCGGCCGAATCCGCCGGGCCGGAGTCCTCACTGCACGGTCAGGTTCACGTCCGAGTAAAGGAAGAACCGCTGAACCTCGTAGGCCGAGGCGGCCGTGGCCCCCCTCCGGACGACGATCATGCGGCCGGCCAGTATCCCGGTGGCAAAATCGGGGAGGGAACTGCTGACAACGGCGCCCGTGTTCGGCGCCGCGACGATCTCGTTTGTCGACGGGCCGATGTCCACCCAAGCGGTGTCGGCCGGGCTGTTGTTGGCGAGCGTCAGCGTGTACTTTGGCTGCACGATCCGCTCGACGAGCAGCCTGGAGGCGTTGGTCCTGTTGTTCGCGGAGGCGGTGTTCCACAGCGCGTAGCTACCGGGCGAGAGCAGCGGGGCCCACAGAGCGGGCGCCTGGGCCTGCGTCGACTCCCAGCTCTGGTCCCAGATCGAGTCGAAGGTCTGCGTGGCGTCCGCAGTCGGAAACGCGAGCGTCCTGTAGGGTGGCACCATGAGCGACATGAGGAGGTAGCGCTGCTGTCCGGTCTCGCCTGTTGGCCCGATGACAAGGGCCCGCTGGACCCCATAAGCGTTGAACGCGATGGCCGAATACTGACTCTGGGTCAGGTTGGAATAGCTCGCGCCGACGGCGTAGGACGTCACGCCGCGCTTCTGCGCCAGCTTAGTCACCCATCCCGCCGGGTCTACTGTCACTGTCGGGCCAAAGATCCTCAACGCGATGCCGGTGGCCGTGTCGAAGGTAGTGAACACGGTACCCGCCGGCAAGCCGCTGCCGGGAACGGACGCCTCGTTCAAGTTGGTGTAGTCGAGGGCATCGTAGGTCGCCTCGAAGTCCTTGCGGAGCGACCGGAGCGTCTCCGCTTCAGAACGGATCTGCGCCTCGTCCAGCTTGTTCGAAAGAACCGGCGCGAGGATTCCCGCCAGGATTCCCACGATTGCCACCGCGATCAGCAGCATGAGCAGGAATACGCCCGATGCCCCGTTTGGATCAGTGGATCTCATTCACCACCTCCACGACGGGCAGGACCACGGCCAGCGCCACGCCGAGCACCCAGGCCAACACAAAAAGGAGCATGACTGGCTCGATCAGTCCCAGGGCCAGCGCGATGCGATGCTTCGCCTCCGATTCAAAATAGGCGCCGAGCTTCCTAAAGACCTGAGGAAGCGCCGCCTCACTACTCTTGATGGCGAGCACGACCTCGGGGGCGAAAACACCGGATTGCTCGAACGCATCGCCTACGGTCGCATTCTCGCGGACCGCGGCCACGACTCGCCCGATCCCTCGCGAATAGGTGTCGTTTCCCGCGACCGCAGCACAGGTCTCGAGCGCCTCGACGATCCGGATTCCCGACTCGCTCATCGCGCAGTATGTGACGCAGATCCGCGCCATGCATAGAGCCTCGACGGCCTCCCGCACGACCGGAATGCCTAGCATCATTCGGTCAAGGCGCGGCCGGAATCGCGGACGAAGCCCGAGCCACACCGCCACGGCGGGAGCGGCAAGGGCGGCAAGGGCGCAGAACGGGTGGCGGAGCACGACGTCGCTCAGAGTGAAGAAGAAGCCCGTGACGGGATTGATCTTCGTCATGCCTATGTCGCGGAGCATCTTCGAAAACCTAGGCAGCGTGAAGACGCAGAGGACCGCGGTAGCCCCAAGCCCCACCGCTAGGACCAACACCGGATACGCGAGGCCACGCAGCGACTCCCGCCGGATCCCGCGCATCTGTGCGACATAGTCGCGCACATGCCTGACCCCATCGGGCAGTCGGCCCGACGCCTCGTGCGCCGTGATGATGCCCACCATGGATTCGTTGAATACCCTCGGGAATTGCCTGAGCGATTCCCCAAAGCGGCCGGCCTCCTCGACGCGCCTTGCCACCTCCGTCCAAAGCCCGCGGGCGTTGCCTGCCGGCGCGCAGTCCGCCAGCCTTCTGAGCGCCGTGTTGATTCGCACGCCGCTGACGAGCATCAACTCAAGCGAATCTAGCGCGGCGAGCAGCATCGAACCGGGGATCCTCGTTCGCTCGAGGGCCCTGGCCCTGGGCGCCATCCGCCTTATGTCGACGATGAACGCCTTGCGGTGCGACTCGATGTGCTCCGCAAGGCTTGCAAGGTCGACCGCATCGATCGTGGTCGCGCTTCGGCGGCCGCTGCGCCCGACAAATCTCGCACGGAACCGCGGCATGCGTGCTCACCCGCCGGCCGTGGTGATGGTGGTCCGCCTGCCCCGGGGCAGAACGAAGTACACACCCGCGCGCTCAATGACCACTGCGGAGTCGGCAATCCGCGCCACGTTGAACCTTCCTAGCACGTCGCCCTCCCTGATGGCGCGCCCGTTCACAAAGGCCATGGGACCGCCCTCGGCACCGGCGATGATCCCCCCGTAAAGGAACACCGCGTCGCTCCTGGCTGCCTTCTGGCGCTCGCGCACCTCCCAGGGGTTCCTGACGGCGGGCTTGTCCCGCGCGTCGCTGGGATCCGGCGCCCCCGTCCCGATCGCGCCGTCAGAGTCCGGCCAGAGGGCGCCCTCTGGAATCGCATCCGCAACGGGCACCGCAGCCAGCCGGCCGGCATCCCGAGTTTCCCGAGGATCGGGGAGGTCGACGGCGACGACCCGGCGTGGCTCGGCCATTGCTGGAGGGCTCGGCACACGCACTCCCACGAGGCGCACGGCTTGCTCCTCCGGGGACCAGGGGGCGGGGATGACTCCCGATGTGTGCGCATCCCGGGAGGCGGGCACGTAGGCCCAGCCGGAGTCGGCCCTGGCCGACGCCAGAGCGCACAGCAGGAGTGCGATATTCGCGCGCTTCACGTCGTTTCGGGGATGAAGCTTATCTCGATCTCTCCCGGTAGGCCGGCGCCGCGCCGGAGCACAAAGCGCGCGCCATTGGCGCGATACTCGGCCTCCAGCCTTTCGGTCCCCTGGGCCTTCGGGACGCACGAAAAGCCGAGGGCATCCGCCACGGCATCGGGCTCCGGCAGCAATCCCTTGGCCCTCATCCCGTCCACCGCATTCCTTACCGACGCGAGCACGTTCTCCTCTTCCTGCGAGAGGACATCCACGTATCCATCCGAGTCTCCCGGTGTGGTGGCAGGCAGCGGGTTCAATTTGCCGTTTCCTCCACGGCCTTTCTGGCCTGCTCGACGGCGGAAGCCAGGGCCTCCAGCGCAGCCCTTTGGCGAACCAGCCGGGCGGCCAGCCTTGACGCCTCCCGCTGCTTGAGAGCCAGGTCATTCAGCAAGTCGTCGCGTCGATGCTGCAAATCCGACAATTCACGTTGCATATCCTTCTCGCTGCGCGCCAATCGAAGCCTCTCCTTCAGCTCCTCCGCCCGCTCCGTGTCGTTGGTGAAGACCTGAAGGAAGACCGGGTTGCCATACAGCTGGGCGACCTCCTCCACGGCCGCTTGCATCTTTGAGAGCATTTCCTCGTATCTCTTGCTTGCGCGCCTGCTTGCTTCGCTCTCGGCGGGCTGCGCGTTGGGCGCCCCAGAATCGGCCTTCTGGGCTTGGCCTGAACTTGGTGGGTGCGGATCCGGCTCTGCGACGCAACACGGGTGCGCCAGCAAAGAGGCTGCGATCAGGCCGATACGTATTGTTTTCATCTTGATTCGGTGAGATTGCCGCCCCTACGACGCATCTGGACAGCCATGCGGACGATCACCGAGGTGAACGCGCGTCGCTCAAGGCCGCCGTCGGTCCTCATCTCGATACGCGTGATACCCACGCCCGGCAGCGCCTCCGAATCCCCAAGGGTCTCGATGATTCCGGACCAGTCTGCCAGCATCGGCGACTTCAGCCTGAATGTCCCATATTGAACGGTGCTGCCGTCCCTATCATCCCTGGGACCGGGTTCGACCGCCCATCGCTCTCCAAACCGCCTGACCAAGCGGTCCCACGTGTCCTCCGTCCCCAGCAGGAGCCGGGCCTGCCGGACTCGGCCTCTAAGCGTTTCAAGCCTCTCGGCCCCGAATTCCGACATGGCCACTATCTCGGCCGAGACGCCCTCCTCCATAGCCGCGGCGCGGTGCTGGTGTTCAGAGATCGCCGACTCTAGGTGGGTGTGAAGCCATAAGGTGGCGCATGCCGGCGCGACCGCCGCCGAGCACACGGCCGCAAGCACCCTGGAATACGCGAGGCCTCTGGTCATGGCCGCGGTGCCGCGTATCGGCCGCTCACCGAGAGCCTGCCGGAGCCCGAGTTGAACAGCCAGCCGCTCGCGCCCTCCGGCCTGAACCCCGCGTGAGCCAGGGCTTTCTTCGTCCCGTCGGGATCGAAGTCGGAGCCCACAACGATGGCCTCGATCTCGAAGTGGTCGTCCCTGTCAATCGAGAACGAGGTGATCGTGAGGGCGTCGGGCACCGCCTCCGCCAGACCCAGCAGGGCCCCGTGCCTGCCCACCTGCATGGGACCGGGGCCCTGCGACGCCTCGTTTCGGAGCGCCTCCATCTCCCCTTGGTTCCTCCTCAGGTCCGAAAGGTGCGCGGTGAGCGCCGCAACTCGGGCCGATCCCGTAGCCTCGACGGCTTTCAACTGCCGAAGCTGACCGGGGACTCCCGCGCCGAGAGCCGTCGCCGCCGCTAGGCAGCCGATGGCGGCTCCCACGAGGCATTGATCCAGCTGCCGCGGCCTTGGGAACCCCTCGACAAGGTTCCCGGGGTGGCGGGCGCCGATCCGGGCCGCGTTTGAGGCGAGCATATCCATTCCTGCCACAGCCTCCACCCTGCCCGTGGCGCGTATCTCGGGCCATACGGGGCAGCAGCGCTCGGGCTCCCCCTCCGTAATAACTGCGATGCTTCCGCGCCTCAGTTCCGCCTCTGCAATCGACGGCACCGAGCGCGCCTCGGCGTCGCCGATGAGAGCGCAGAGAGCCTTCCAATCCCTGTCCTCCATCGCACCCGTCCAGGCCCTAAAGGAGCGTTTCCCCTTGGCGCAAATCGCAACCGCGACAAATCCCGGCAGTAAAAAGAGGACGAATCTCGCCCTTGGTGCCGTGGAGCGCGTCCGCGGCGAGGCCGTGGCCGCCGTGAAGACCGACCACGCCGCGGGCAGCTGCGAACCCGCGCGCATGCAGGCGTCGTGAAGGTGCGCAAGGCCCGGCGTCAGTTCGGAGTGCATCAGCGTGGAGAAGCCTCCCCCGTGCACCGGCTCGGGATGCTCGATTCCCCATCCGAGATTTTCGGAGGCGACCACCGGATGCTCGCTGCGGACCCGGGCCAGCGTCGCGAAGACCGAGCGGCAGACCCTGGGGCAATCGACGGTCTGGTGGGCGAGTCCCTCGGGTTCAAAGACGACTACAGTCCTCTCCCTGCATTCACCGGACAGCAACTCGGCGAGCCGGGCGACTGCGGGGTTTGCCAGGTCGCCGCGCCCATCGAACGGCTCGCGCTTCCATGCCCCTGCGTTGCAGAGCCAGACGCTTCGGCCGAGGAGCATGACGATTCTCGGAGCCACGGCTCAAAAATTTCCGAGATACACGTACACATCCGTGACCCCGCCGACGGCCGCGGCATACGCGACCGACCCACGGACTTGAGCCGTTCCGGCCGAGCCTGTCGCGTCATCCATGAACGCCGACGAGTTGATTGCCGTGGCTATCTGCGACGCCTCCGGCCCGGCGACTGCCTTTATCACCGCGTACGCGACGCGGCCAGCAGGCAGGCTGTTGACCCCGTCTGTCTTGAAGTTCGTCCCGCCGCTTGCATCCACGGTCCCCGGGGCCTGCGCGGCGTCGACAGCTGCGCATTCCAGGCGGGACACTGCTGAATACCCGTAGCCGGAGCTGATCCGAGTGTCGGGAAGGTTGTAGAACGTCCCTGTGGCGGCGTTGTAACGCGGGTCGACCACGGACGAGCCGCCCGCCGGCAGGAAGGCTTGCGAACCGCATGCCGGCGAGAAATACCTCTCCAGCTTCGGATTCGGCACAGAGATGAGGACCTCGTCGAGACAGAGCGAATTGTTAAAGTCAGCCACGGCTGAGCCGGACAGGTTGGGATTTGTCGTGGCGTTTACCGCAGCGGCCACGGATGCATAGCCCTTAGTCTGCGGCAGCGTGCCGCCCAACTGATTGGCTGCATCCGCAACGAATCCCTTCAGTTGCTTCACGTCCGCGACGGTTCGATTCACATGTGCCGACGAGAGCGCTTTCGTCAGTGCCGGAAGGAGGATCGCCGCCAGAACGCCGATGATGGCCACGACGACAAGGATCTCTATGAGTGAAAAACCGCGGCCCCGGTGGGCCCGTTTGATGCCAGGCTGGGTAGTTGTTATTGGATTCATGGGTATGCTTAAGATTCAGGCCGACTGAAGGCCGTCCATGGTCGCGCCAAGCACCTCCTCGGGCGTTATCAGTCCAAAGGACGCCTTGACGATCCCGTCTTCGCGCATGCTTCGCGCGCCGATCTCCCCCCCGGTGAGCGCCGCTGAGAAAGCAGTCTCGGCGGCAACGGGATCGAATCGGGGCCCCTGGCGCAGGAGCAGATCGGCCACTGCACTGCGGACGTCTCGGAACTCGAAGATCCCCGTCCTTCCCGCATAGCCGCTGCGGTTGCAGGCGCTGCAGCCGCCCCCTGCCTCGAAGAAGGCCCCCGTCGCGCTCCCCAAGCGCCCACCGACGGAGGCGCGCCCGGCTATCTCAACGAGATGGCCATAGCGTTCGAGGAGCGAGCCCGCCTTGCGATGCGGCTGCCGGCACCGCGGGCAAAGCCGCTTCACGAGCCTCTGGCCAACAAGGAGCCGAGTCGTCGCCGAAAGCATCGGTGCCTCAACTCCGAGGTCAAGGAGACGGCATAGCGCCTGGATTGCGGTGTTCGCGTGGACCGTCGTAAGGATCAGGTGCCCGGTGAGGGCGAGGCGCATGGCGAGCGACGCGGTCTCGCCGTCGCGGACCTCGCCGACGATGATGATGTCGGGGTTGTGCCTCAGGAAGGCCCTGAGGGCGGATGCAAAGTGCATCCGCGGCCCCACCGGAACCTGTGTCACCGTCCTGAGGCGGTATTCGACCGGATCCTCCACGCTCAGTACCCTCTTGTTGCGGGAGTCCAGCCACGGAACCGCGGCGGCAAGGGTGGTGCTTTTCCCGTGGCCGGTGGGGCCTGAAACCAGGATTATGCCGTTTGGCCGCTTCAGCTCGGTCCTGAAGCGCATCGCCGTGTCATCGAGCATGCCAATCTCCTCCAGCGAGCGCACCTGCGCACTCTGGTCCAAGATTCTGATCACGATGCTCTCCCCGTTGATCGCGGGAATGACGGAATAGCGAAGCGACACGCGCTTGCTCCCGTATTCACGGACCGCCGAGGCGTCCTGGGCCTCGAGGCGATTCGCGACATCCAACCCTGCCGATACGGCCGAACCTCGGGACCTGCCGTCCGCTCCACGGGTGGACGAGAGCTTGAGCTGCGCCGACACGGTATCCTTCATCGACCCAGGCAGCGTCCCCCATGGGATCAGGTCGCCGTCAATGCGCCACCTGATCTCGCAGCTCCGGTCCTCGGGGACGCAGTGAATGTCCGAAAGCCCGCGCGTGTGCGCAGCGTCGCGAATCATGTCCTCGACGAACCTCTCGAGCTCGTTGTCCCGGACGTCGAGGCTGGCAGAATAGGTTTCGCCGACGCGCGCCGCGATTTCGGCCTGCGGCGAGACCACCCATTCGACCGAGCATTCCTCGAGCGCATACCGGACCTGGGCGAACTGCGGCCACGAGGGATCCGCTATCGCGACGATGACGTGCGCACCCTTCCTTGAAATCGTGATCGCGTTGCGGTTCCTAGCGATGGCCTCGGGCAACGCCTTGTAGGCGTCTCCGTCCACGCGGAGGTCCTCCCTGGGGAGGTACGCAAGCCCGAAGAAGTCCGCAATCCAGCGTGCCACGGCCTCATCGGTCGCGAGTCCGAGCTCAACGAGGGTCCGACTAACCGGCTGCCGTCCCTCGACCTCGCGGTGGTATGATTGTGCTGATGCAATCTGGCGCTCAGTGACGCCCGCGCCTTGGAGTCTCTCCAAGAGGAAGGCCTCAAGCTGCTCGCCCTTGCGGTCGATGCCCTGGTTCACATCGCTCATGACACGTCCCCCAGGGCGTCGATGCGCTCCACCCGGCGCTCGCCCTCGGCGCTTACGGGGGTTCGCGGGATGCCCGAGCCCACGCCCGGCGCCGCGGTCTTATCGGCGTCGATGGGGACAAAGGCCGGTGGCTCCTCGGCGTTCACCGTCACGAGGAAGACGAGCTCGGTGCGCGTCTTTG
>PLTZ01000080.1 GCA_003164715.1 Opitutaceae bacterium
AGGATGGCTGCCGGGCCCGAAAAGGAAATACCACGGCAAACCTCGCCCTCCTGCGCGGCGCCTTGCTCGGCGCACTCCTGCGCGACGGATCCATCAACCTGCGCGCCACCCTCCAAGCCCACGCAGCACGCCCCAACGTCGCTCTCCGCCTCCTCTTCTCCCGTGACTTTACTGCCTAATAGCGGCCCAAACCAGAAAGCCCTACGGACGCCGCCGCCACGCCCCCTAGACGGGCTCGACCAGGATGTGGCTTGCGGCCGCGTCGCTCAGGGCGATGCGCGTCTTGCACAACACGCAGATCAGCATCCTGGTCCCGGCGATCTTGTCGATGACCGCGGATTCACAGAAACCCATCTCGCGCAGTCGCACGCAAAACGAGGGCTCGCCGGCCAGCTCGCACACGCGGCCTGAAGTCCCGGCGGGCAGCTCGGTGAGCGGCATCCTGCGGAGCACGGGGGTCGGCGGCTCGTTGCACGTCATGGCGTTGTGTCAGTAAGGGGATCCAGGGTGCGGCTCACGATCGGGCGGCCGTTGAGGCCGTGCTTGGTGAGGACCGAATCTGCATGGGAACAGCCTGGGGCCGCCGCTGGGTGTGCCAACACCCTTTGATGCGCATCCCTTGCGGAAAGCTGGGCGTTCTTTGCCGCTGGTGCCCCCGCCACGCGTTGCGGGCCGCCGCAGGCGCCGTCGACCGGATTTTAATTTGTGTTTCTTAGCGAGCAAAACATTGTTTGCCGGCATAGCCACCCCAGCCCCACAGCCCTTAATTCATCCCACACCCTCGGCGAATGAAAAGGAGGACTCCTCGGGCCTCTTTTCCGCCAAACGGTTGAGCAACCACAACCGGGCCGAGATGCGGGAGATCTTTGACCGCGCGATCAAGCTCGCGGAGGAGAACCGGTTGCGCCTGCGCGTCCCCAACGAGGTGAAGCAGGTGCTCAACCTCAGGGGCATGCACTACCACTACCGGCCGGAGTTCTTCGTCCAGCTTCAGGGCCGGACGCATTTCCAGTTCCCGAAGGACGCCTTCACCCTCAGCCCGGACGAGATCTGCGTCATTCCCGCGGGCGTGCCCCACGGTGAGCGCGTCGAGCCCGAGGAGGGCAAGCCGTTCCGCAATCTGGTCGCCGGCTTCTACAACAACACCCTCAGCCTGCATTTTGCCTACGAAGCCCGGCCTCACCACCCCGACATCGACGTCATCGAGTTCTTCGACGCCCCCAACCTCGACGTCTTCCTGACGCTGGCTAACAGCCTGACGCAGACCTTCCACTCGCAGGGCCCCGCCCGGGCGGCGGTGCTCAAGGGGTTCACCATCGCGCTCCTCGGGCTCTTCCGCAACATTGTCGAGACGGGCACCGGCCAGCTTAACAGCGACATTGGCAAGGTATTCCGGGCGAAATGCCTCGTGCGCGAGCAGTTCGCAAACCCCGAGCTGAGCGTGCAGCACATCGCGGCCACGCTGGGCTGCTCCGCCGACTACCTCTCGCACCTGTTCCACACGGAGACGAAAGAGCGCCTCACGCACTACATCCAGCGCATCCGGATCCAGGGCGCGATTCTCGCGCTCGAATCGACCTCGCTCAACATCTCGGAGATTGCGTATGCGGGCGGCTTCGCCGATCCCGCCTATTTCGCCCGGATCTTCAAGCAGCACAGGGGCATGACACCCCAGGAATACCGCGCGCGGCTTGACGCCCGGCACAGCGAGGTTGAATCGCAGCCGAAAACCGTGTTCTTCGACCGCCTCGATTTCACCCACGGCCAGCCGAAGCCCATCGGCGCCGAGGAGCCGGCGGCGCCGGCCAAGCGTCCCGCCCGCCTAGGAGGGACTGGCGGCAGGCCGGGAAACAAACGATAGCGCCCCTGCGGCGACGAGGAGGGAGACGCCCCCGCTGATGACGGCGGGAAGCGCGCGGCCGTCGAAAAGGTGCTTGACCACGGGACCGAGGACCGCGGACGCCACGATCTGGGGGAGCACGATGAAGAAATTGAAGACCCCCATGTAGAACCCCATCTTCTCGGCGGGGATCGCGTCGGTCAGCATCGCGTAGGGCATGGAGAGGATCGTGGCCCATCCGATGCCGACACCCACCATCGAGATCAGGAGGTAATGGGGGTTCGTCCAGAGGCAGGTCGATATGAGGCCGAGGCCCGCGCAGACGAGCCCGGTCCGGTACATCGTCCGCGTCCCTATCCCGCCGCGCGAAAGCGCGACGAGGCCGAACGACACGATGAACGCGAAGAAGCTGTACGCGGACACGCACACCCCGCCCCATTCGACGCCGCTCTGGTAGGCCGCGGAACCGGGCTCCCCGTGGAAGATCTCCCTGCCCACGGCCGGCGCAAAATAGAGCCACATGCAGAAGAGCCCGAGCCAGGTGAAGAACTGGACCACGGCAAGCTGCCGCATCATGCGCGGCATCTGGAAGATGCCCCTGACGATCTCGGCGAACGCCGACCACCCCGAACCCGCGGCCGTCTTGTCGGAGGGGTCCGGCGGGATCTCGGGCGTCGTCACAATGGTGTAGAGCACGGAGCCGAGGAAGACTACGGCGCCCAGGTAGAACGCGAGATGGACCGAATGGGGGATCGCCCCCTTCGCGGTCGGGCCTCCGCCGTAACCCAGGTGCGTGATGACCCAAGGCAGCGACCCCGAGAGCACGGCGCCGAGCCCGATGAGGAGGCTCTGCATCGAGAAGCCGAGCTGGCGCTGCGACGGGGGGAGCAGGTCGCCCACGAAGGCGCGGAACGGCTCCATGCTGATGTTCACCGACGCGTCCAACACCCAGAGCAGGCCCGCCGCCATCCAGAGGGAGGAGGAGTTGGGCATGACCACGAGGGCCGTGCTGGCGAGGATCGCCCCCCCGAGGAAGTAGGGGCGCCGCCGGCCCAGGCGCGTCCAGGTGTGGTCGCTGTAGTACCCGATGATCGGCTGCACGATCAGCCCCGTTACCGGCGCGGCGAGCCAGAGGATGGCCAGGTCGCTCTCGCTCGCGCCCAGGTACTGGTAGATGGCGCTCATGTTGGCCATCTGCAGCCCCCAGCCGAACTGGATGCCGAAGAAGCCGAAGCTCATGTTCCAGATCGCGGCGAACGCCAGCGGACTGCGTGCGGAATTCATGGGTGGGCGCCGGGGTTGGGTGGGGGTTCGCTGTAGTCGCGCAGCATTCGATCCCCGGTGCGATCGTAAAGCGTGATCCAATGGCGAAGCACCTCGAGCTTCTCCCCGTTCAGGCGTTCCAGCTGGGCGTCCGTGCAGCGCCACCGCCAGTTGCCCTCGGCCGTTCCCGGCTGGTTCAGGGCGCTCTCCGCCGGCAGGTCCAGCAGGTCCTGGATGGGGATGACGGCGAGGCGCGATACCGTCGCAAGCGCCGCCCGGATCACGGGCCATGCCGAGAGCGTCTTTCCGATCTGGAAATACTCCCGGACCTGGGCGGAGGTTCCGTTCGACATGCCCTCAAGCCAGCCCCGAGCGGTGTTGTTGTCGTGGGTGCCCGTGTACACGACGCTGTCCCGCGGGTAGAAATGCGGCAGATTGACGTTGCCGGCGTCGTGCCCGTAGGCGAACTGCAGGATCTTCATCCCCGGCAGGCCCGCCGCCTGGCGCAGCGCCACGACCTCCTTGCCAATGTAGCCCAGATCCTCGGCGATGATCCTGGCCCCGGGGATCGCCTGGCTCACCGCCTTGAAGAAGCGCAGGCCCGGCCCCTTGCGCCACTTGCCGCCGCACGCATCGGTGGCGCCGGCGGGTATCTCCCAGTAGTTGTAGAACCCGCGGAAGTGGTCCAGCCGGATGATGTCGTAAAGCTCAAAGGCGGCCCGGATCCGGTCGATCCACCAGCCGTAACCGGTCCTGGCGAGGTGGTCCCAGTCGTAGAGGGGGTTGCCCCAGAGCTGGCCCTTGCTCGAGAAGTAGTCCGGCGGCACGCCGGCAACCGCAAGGGGAGCCCCCTTCTTGTCGAGGCGGAAGACCGCCCGGTTCTGCCACGTGTCCGCGCTGTCGAGCGCGACGAAGATCGGCACATCGCCGATGATGCCGACCCCCCGGGCGGCGGCGTAGCAGCGGAGCCGCTCCCACTGGCCGAAGAAGAGGTACTGGTAGAACACGTGCCTGTCGGCGTCGACGCGCACGGACTCAGGGAGGCTGGCCCTTAGGTCGCTGCTCCAGCTTCCGAAGGCCTCCGGCCACGTGGTCCAGGGACGGCCCCCGAAATGGTCCTTGAGGGCCATGAACGTCGCAAAGGGCTCGAGCCAGCCGGCCTGCGCCCTGCGGAAGGAGGCGAGCGATCCGAGGCCGTTGATCTCGTCCTTGCCCGACACGGCGAAGCGGTCAAAGGACCGCGCCAGGACGCGCCAGAAGTTCTCGTAGAGCTGGCCGTAGTCCACGTGGTCATCCGGGAGGAGGCACAGCGGCGCGAGGTCCTTGTCGTTGAGCAGGCCGGCGAGCGCGAGCTCGTCCAGGTCGATGAAGTACGGGTTGCCCGCCCGCCCCGAGAAGGTCTGGTAGGGCGAGTCGCCGAAGCCCGTGGGACCCACGGGGCAAATCTGCCAGTAGCGCACGCCCGCGCGACCGAGGAAGTCGACCAGGTTGCGGGTCCCGGCGCCGAGGTTGCCGATGCCGTAGCGCCCCGGAAGCGAGGAAATGTGCGCCAAGACGCCCGCGCTGCGGGTGTCGAGCCAGGTGGAAGGCTTTGATTCCATCTAAAGGGGTTGCCGATCGGGCGGACTGGGCGCCTTTTCGCAGGAAGTTGGATTAGCCGTGGGAGGTGGACGCCGCGCAGAACGCTGCGACCCGGAGGCGGCCTGCGCGGCGACTCCGCCCCCTAGAAAAGAGCGGCCACCAGAGTCAATCCGGTGGCCGCGTGGATTAGTTCTACAGACCAGACGCCCCCGTCTGGAAACGGTAAGAGTTAGAACCTGTAGGATATACCCGTGTTGTAGGCCGCGCCGTACTTCTGCCAATTGGCCAGCTGGCGCGAGTCTCCGTTGGTGTATGTGACGAGTGGGGCGTTGTTCAGGTTCGTGCCCTCGATGAAGACGGCCACGCCCTTTAACGCACCGGTCTTGAAGCCGTACTCAAGATGGGCGTCGATCTGGCGGTAGGGTATCTCGATCGAGTAGCCGTCTCCGGGTGTCCCCAGCGAGTTAAACGACGGAGGGCCGAATTGCACGATGTACTCCCTTGTCGCCCCCTGGTAGTGCTCCTGGACGCGGGCGGAGAAGCCGTAGCGCTCATAGTAGATGGTGAAGTTCGCGGTCTTCTTCGACAGGTCGGGGAGCGGCGCGCTGGGATTGTTCGGGCCCCAGGGCTGGACCTGACTGTCGATGACAGCGGCGTTCACCTGGATGCCGAATCCCTTGATCATCCCGCGGGTTAGGACCTCGCTGGTGATCTGCAGGTTGGCCTCGACGCCGCTCAGGGTGCCACCCGAGCCGTTCACATACTGCGAAGCAACACCGTAGTTAAGGATCGGCGGGACGCCGCCGGTGTACGGGTAGCCCGCGAAGCTCACCACCTGCTGCGCCTGGTAGATGTAGGTCAGGAGGTCCTTTTCGAAGACCGACACCGCAAAGTAGCCGCCGCCGTGCGCGAAGTAGTGCTCAAGCGAGAGGTCGACCGAGTCGGAGAGCCACGGACGGATGGACGGATTGCCCGACGTCGCGCCCCACGGACTGTTCACCGTCGAGAGGGCATTGGTAGCGTTGTAGCTATAGTCGCGTGCCGCCCTCATCTGGTACATGGTCGGCCGCATTTCCTGACGGCCCACGGAGAGCCGGATCAGGTCCTGGGACGTGAGGTGGAAGATCAGGTTGAGGCTCGGAAGGACGTTGCCGTAACTCCCTCCGCCGCTGACGGGAACAACGATGGGGCCGCCGTTGCCCGAGAATCCTTCGGAGTTCTGGTCAGCCCAGCTGTACATGATGCCAATGTTGCCATCGACCGGTATGCCAAACATGTTGGTCTTCAGGTCGAACATGACGAACGGACGGGTGACTTCCTCCCAGACCCTGTAGTTGTCGCCGTAGAAGCTGCCCGGGTTGGGGTTTGGCACGAACGCGAGGAGCCCACTGTTGTAGGCCTGATTCGGATCCCAAGCCACCGGCGTCAGGTTGCCGATGAAGGACAGGTTCGTGGTCCCTTCGAGGGGAGGCAGTGGGGCCGTCGACTGGCCGTCGGCGTTGACCAGGTAGCCGCTGGGATTCTGGCCATACTGCTTGAAGCGTTCGGTCCAGCTCGCACCGATTTCGACGTCCTTGACCAGCGCACTGTCAATCTCGTGCTTGGTGGTCAGCTTGTATGAATCCAAGATATCCTTCTCCTTGAAGTACTTGAGGTAACCTTCCATTCCGGAGGTCGGGAACACGCCCGTCCCGTAGCCATCCGGGTCGGTCAGATAGATCTGTCCGGCGTTGGCGAAGGTCGTGTCGGAGGTGACCTTCGGGGGGTTCGGGCCGGCCGGATCGCTCACGACAAACGTGGCTCCCTCGTTCGAAGGCTCCGAATTGGCGAAGTACATGCCCGCATAGGTCTCGAGAACCTCGTTGCTCTGCGTCGCCTGCGAGTAGCCCATTGTGAAATGCACCGGCCAGGCGGATTTCTCACCCAAATCCAGGTTCCACACCCCTGAGGCCAGATGGGACAGCCATCCCGTGTCCATGGCGCGGAGGACCGGATTAACGTGGGTGATCGTGCTTTGAGTGATAAGCCCGTTGGTGACCGTGTAGCCCGGTTGGAGAGTCGCGGGACCCCATTGAGACATCGGGACCTCCATGCCCCGCAGCAGCTGGTTCTCGTTCGTGCACGAGAGGAACAGGTCGATCTTGCTGTGGATAAAGTCATTCGGCTTGCTCTCGATCACAACGGTGCCCGAGTTGCTCTTCAGCAGGTCGTTCTGGTCGTAGATCTTCATGCCGCCGATGATGAGGTTGTTGTTCGGCCCCGTGGCGTCGCCCCATGACTGGAATTGCTGGCCCTCGTAGGGGTTCTCCCTATGGGCGAAACCCAAGTAGATTCCCTCCGTCCCATTGAGAAACTGGTCGATGTAGGAGGCCGAATAGCTCTCGCCGCTCACCTTCTGCCCGGGAGTGAGCTCACCGAGATGCGTCCACTTGTAGTACGCGTCGAGGGCGATTACCCGGCGGTCGAAGTTGAGGGGGGACACGGTCTCCAGGTCGATCGTGCCGCCGATGCCGCCCACCATGTCGGCCTCGCCGGTCTTGTAGACCGTCACGCCGCCGACGAGCGACGACGGATATTGGTCGTACTGGAAGTCGCGGTTGTCGCCCGTGGTGGCCTGCTCGACGCCGTCAAGCGTGCCGACGTTGAAGTCCGGATCAAGGCCGCGGATGGTGATCTCCTGATTGCGTCCGTTGACGCGTTGGCTGGTCAGGCCCGCCAGGCGCACGAGGTCGTCGGCGATGCTGACGTCAGGCAGCTTGCCGATGTCCTCGGGAGCGATGACCTCGACGACGGAACTCGAATTCTGCTTCAGGCCCGCCGCCATCTCGAGGCTGCCCGCATAGGACCCGTTGACGGTGAATTCGTTGAGGACGACGACCTCGTCGGCCTTCTTCGGCTCGGTGGTGGTCGTGGTGGTGGTGGTGACGACCGGCTGTGCGCCGTTGGCTGACGTCTGGTCGGTTGAGGTCGCCGGCGGGTTTGCCGTCTGAGCGAAGGCCGACATTGACGCGGCCAGCGAGATCAGGCCGACGGCGACGAGCCGGCAACGGCTCGCGCGTGAACTTAGGTTCGTATCTTCGGTGTGCATGGTAGGGTAATTGGATTTTGGCGACGCAACCGGTTCGGTATGCGAAGGGACTTCTATGGTAGGATTACGGCTATAGGGCGGGGTGAAGAGCCAGCTCATGCATGGCTCGGGTGCCTAGATCATCCGATGGGAGGCGCCGTTCGCTACACCCAATCCATTAAAAAAACCGAGATGACCCGGAAAAAACCTTGATAAGGGCCCCGGTGCGCCCCGCCCGGGGTCTCTTTCCTGCCGCGTGCGGCACCGGCACCGGGCGTAGGTGCGCGCATTTAGAGGCACTTGCGCAACCCGCCGCTCCGCGCACCCGGCCGGCCCCGCCGAGGTTTTGTCCGCCTACCCTATGTATTCTCCGGGGGCCACTTTTTGACTCCGGCACCCGTCGAACCACGCTCGCGGGCACAAGTCCCCGATCCATGACCCTCCCATCGAAATCCCGCCTGCGCTGGCACCGCCTCGGCTGCCTCGTTCTTGCCCTCACGCTCACCACCCTGCCCGCGGGACGGTCGCGGGCCGCCGGTGACGCGCCCATCGTGAGCGTACCGCGCTTCACCCACCCCGGATCCGGCCAGGTGACCTACTTCGTGCTGACGGACCGGTTCTCCAACGGCTCCCGGGCCAACGACACGGGCGGGATCGCGGGCGGCCCCGACGTGAGCGGCTTTGATCCCACGCGGATCTCGCACTTCCACGGCGGCGACTTTGCCGGGCTCACGTCGAAGCTCGATTACATCAAGGGAATCGGGGCCACGGCCGTCTGGATCACCCCCCCGTTCAAGAACAAGCCCTTCCAGGCCGGCTCGGCCGGCTACCACGGGTACTGGATCCTCGACTTCACGAAGGTCGACCCCCACCTGGGCACAAAGGCGGAGTTCCGGGAATTCGTGGCGCAGGCCCACGCCCGGGGCCTGCGCGTCTACCTGGACATCGTCGTCAACCACACCGCCGATGTCATCAAGTACAGGGATGGGGACGACTACCGCACGATGGACGAGGCTCCCTACCGGGACGCCTCCGGCATCCCCTTTGATCCGCACGCCGTCGCCTACAACGGCCTGGAGTCCTCGCCCGCCTTCCCGAGGCTGTCCGCGGACAGGAGCTTTGCGCACACGCCTTTCGTGCCGCCGGAGGAGGCGCACGCCAAGGGGCCCGAGTGGCTCAACGACGTGACGATGTACCACAACCGGGGCAACAGCACCTTCAGGGGGGAGAGTTCGCTGCACGGCGACTTCGGGGGGCTCGACGACGTGTTCACCGAGAATCCGGCCGTCGTGAAGGGATTCATAAAGATCTATGGCCGGTGGATGAAGGACTACGGGATCGACGGCTTCCGCATCGACACGGTCAAGCACGTGAACATGGAGTTCTGGCAGGCGTTTGCGCCGGCGATCCGCGCGTTGGCCCTTCGGCAGGGGCGGCCTGATTTCATCCAGTTCGGGGAGGTGGCCAACGACGACCAGGACGCGGCCCTGATGAGCGAGTTCGCGACGACCGGCACCCTGGACGCCATCATCGACTTCGGCTTCTATGAGGCCGCGCGCGACTTTGTCTCGAAGGGCGGCACAGCGGCGAAACTCGCCGGGCTGTTCGCAAAGGACGACTGGTACACGGACCACGACAGCAACGCCCAGGAAGCTGTGACGTTTGTCAGCAACCACGACGCCGGCCGGCTCGCCTTCTTTCTGAAAAGGGACAATCCGCAGGCGAGCCCGGCGCAGCTGTGCGATCTTGTCCTATTGGGCCATGAGTTGCTGCTGACGGCGCGGGGCGAGCCCGTCGTCTACTACGGGGACGAGCAGGGCATGGCCGGCATCGGCAACGACCAGGGCGCGCGCGAGGACATGTTCGCCTCGAAGTCCCCGAGGTTCCGGGAGCTCACGCTCCTCGGCACCCGGCGGACGGGGGCCGACGACAAGTTCGATGTCGACCACCCCTTCTACGGGGCCATCCGCCGGTTGGCCGGTCTGCGCACCGCCCACCCCGGCCTCGCGCACGGCGCCATGCTGCCGCGCGACAGCGGCAACCCGCACCTCTTCGCGTTCTCGCGCGTGGAGCGCGGGGAGCAGGTGGAGTACCTGGTCGCCCTGAACAACTCCCGCACCGACACGGCGGCCGCGAGCCTGGCCACCTGCCAGCCCGCGGGCGCCGGTCTGCGCGTGATCTTCGATTCCAGGAGCCCGGACCTTGCGGGCGGCCCCGCGCTTACGGCGGAAGCCGACGGACGGGTCGCTGTGTCGCTGGCCCCGCTCGAGTGCGTCGTCTGGCAGGCGAAGGCGCGGCTGCCCGCTCCGGCCTCCCCGCCCGGGGTCACCTTCGCCGCGCCCGCCGCCGGTTCGCTCATGACCTTCACCGCACGCAGCGTGGCTGGCCATGTGATCCCGGAGCGCCAGGAGCTTCGCGCCCAAGTCTCCGGCGGCGACGGTTTCGCTGAGGTGACCTTCGCAATGGCGAGGGCCTCGCGGCCCGGGCAGTACGAGCTCCTGGGCACGGCCGACGCCCCGTCCTACCGCGTATTCTGGCGCCCGCCGGCGGACCTGGCCCCGGGCGAGGAGCTTACCTTCATCGCGACCGTGGACGACTTGCGCGGGCACAGGGCGTCGGTCGAGACCGACCGGGTGCGGGTCGCACCCGGCCCGCTGTCCTTCGGGATCCGGGGGGCCATGGTCCCGGTGCTGACGCAGCAGCCCGCACCCGCCGTCAGCGCGAGGGCGGGCGCCGACCTGACGCTGTCAGTGTCCGCCAAAGGCACCGGGCCCATGGAATACCGGTGGCTCCACGACGGCAGCGAGATCCCGGGGGCCTCGCGGCCGGCGCTCCTCCTGAGGAACGTCACGACGCAATCCGCGGGGCGCTACGTCGCGCTCGTCCACGATCCCGAGGGCACAGCCGTGAGCGCCAGCACGCTCGTCCGGATCGACCCAAGATAGACCGGCAACGGGCCGACGGCGCCGGGTCGCGCGGGCCTCAGCGCGCAAGCCGGAGGGTCACGCTGCGTTCGTGGGAATGGAGCCGCAGGACGCCGATTGAGGGATCCCACGTCATCGTGGCCCCCTCCACCGCGGCCGGGGAAGAGGAGCCCAGCTTGAAGAGCTCTTCGGAATCCGCGTCGAACTTGTCGTACCGGATCCGGGACTTCCCGTACTCGATCGACCGGACGACCGAGGAGGTTCGCAGCAGGTGCTCCTGGTCGGCTGGCGCCAGGCCCGGATCCGAGGCCATCGCGCGCAGGAAGTGCCGCACGAAGTCCCCGTAGCCGTCGGTGAGCCAGTTGTCGTCGCGCGGGTACTGGTTCTTCCCGTCGTCATCCACCCAGTAGGTCGCCCAGTTCAGGCGCCGAACCGCCGCGTCCCTCGCCGACCAGTCCCCTGTCTTCTCGGCGAAGAGCAGCTCGACGGCCGCGTGGCGGGACGTGTGGCTGTTGCCCGGCACCGGGAACTGCGTCTGCTCGTTGATGACGACGACGCCCCAACGGTCCGCCTCATGGTTCGCAAACCTGCCGTAGGACCAGTCGAGGATCCCCCTCGCCTTCGCCTTCCACTGCGGATCCCACCCGGGATGCTCCAGGATGTAGGCCGCGAGCGTGTCCGCGTTGATCTCCGTGTCCGAGTAGTCCTTCGTGCTCACGTCCTCGAAGAAGGGCCCCCACCGGTTGTTCGCCAGGGGGTACTTCTTGAGCCAGTCCGAGACGAGGCGGGACGTCTCGCGGTACCTCTCCGGCTGGCCCCCGTTCAGGGCCGCCAGGTCGTCGAAGAGGCGGAGCGCCCCGGTCCAGTTGGTCGTGTAGGAGGCCCTGTAGAGGAGATGGTCGCTGTCGTTGCGCTCCTCGTGGACCTTGCCCGTGGCGCTGTTCACGCGGAAGGGCCAGGGCGAATCCGCCTCGTCCCCGGGCACCACGTTTCGCGCCAGCCTGTCCGCGATCCGGATCGCCCGGTCGAGGTAGCGCCTGTCGCCGGTCGCCTTGTACAGGACCACGAGCTCCGCGCCAAAGCTCGCCGCCTTGTCCGGCTGCAGGAAGCCGGGGCCCGCCCTCATGTCGCCGTCGTACGCACCCGAGCGCGGGTCGAGGTTGTAGGGATAGGGAAGGCCGCCCCACTTCTGGTCCTCCGGGGCGATCCCGTGGGCCATCCAGTAGTCGGCCATCATCCGCATGTTGTCGCGGATCGCGGGGTCGCCCAGGTACCCGTAGAGGAGGTTCCACGACGAGAGCGCCATGTTAATCTGGTCCCCCCCGAGGCCCCGTGGGTCGTCCTTGTCGGCCTTCCAGACCTGGTGGAGCAGGTAGTAAGGGACACCGTTCGGGCAGGCCCTCATGTGGATCCAGAAGCTCCAGACCTGCCGTACCACGTGGTCGTACGCCTCGGACGGCCCGTTTCCGTACCAGGGGACGATCCTGCCCTGCGGGTCCGTCCTCACGTCGTGGTAGCCGAGGCGCTCGGCGGCGCCGGAACGCGAGGGCACCACGAGCGCCGCCGCGAACGCCGCATAGAGGCGCAGGGCATGGCTTCCCGGACGCCAGAGGAGGGTCTTCATGGGGGGCCATCGTCCCGCGATTTGCGAGAGGATCATCCACAACCGAGCCTCGATGCGCGGGACGCCGCGTCAACGGGAAACCGAGCGTACCCCAGGGGGCCGCACTCCGATCGCGCCCCGTTACGGGCGTTCGAGGAACTCCAGCGGGATCGCGACCCGCTTCGCCCAGGAGATTTCCGAGTGGTCGGCGCCGGGATAGATGCGGCTCATGAAATTCTTGTCCGAATACCCCCTGTCGCGGACCACCAGGTCGGCGAACGCCTGGGACTCGCTGAACAACGCGTCGAGGGTGGCCGTCCCCTGGTCGAAGTAGATCCTGTGTGTCCCGGGGTCCGGAAGATGCCCCTGGAGGTAGTTGAAGGTGGCGAGCGGGAAGGTCGCGTTCTTGGGGAACGTCGCGATCCAGCCCGTCGACAGGCACCCCGCCCCGCCGAAGACCGCGGGATACTCGCAGATCGCGTAGAGGGAGATGATCCCCCCCATGCTTGAGCCCATCACGGTCGTGTGCGCCCGGTCCGGGTAGGTCGCGTACCTGGCGTCGATCGCGGGCTTAAGCTCCTCGACGATGAAGCGCAGGTAGTTGTCCGCCTGGGGTTTCCCGGAAAGGTCGGTGCGGACGAACTTGTCGCGAGGCTCCTGCGGCACGAAGGCCAGCGCCTTCTCGGGGAAATACTCGCTTTGGCGGGACACTCCGATCGACCAGATTCCGACGATGAGGGTCCGCGGGATCCTCCCCTCCCTCATCAGGGCGGCGGTGGTCTCCGCCATGTTCCAGGCCGTCTTGTTCCACGTAATGCGCCCGTCAAAGAGCATCTGGCCGTCATGCATGTAGACGACCGAGCACCGGTCCTTGGCGTTGTATCCCGGAGGCAGCCAGACGTCGACGTTGCGCGCCGAAACGAACTTCGAGGGAAACGCGCTCAGGTGCTCGATGCGGCCGACGGCCGCGACCGGCACCTGGTCAACGGGTTGGGCGCAAAGGCCTCCCGCGAGGGCGCAGAACAGGAAGGCGAGGGTTCTCATCACCTGGCATCCTGGTCCCGGGCCGCGGCGTCCGCCACGCGCCCGGCGGTCACGGAACCGCGAAGGCTCCCAAGAATCCTAGGATTCGCGACGATGCCGGCTGCGCCCGCACCTCGCCTGCCCGCTCGACAACACTCGCGCGACCGGGCTTACCTTAGGATCGGGATCCCATCCTCCTTTCCGGCCTCCCCCTCATCCAATCCAACACGAACCGACATGGACGCCACGCTCCCCGCAACCCAATCCGCGATCGACTGCCCTGCTCCGGCGTCGGGCACACGGTACTTCGACGTCGCCTCAATGGCCTTTGTCGCGGTCTATCTGATCTCGCAGGTCTCCAGCTCGAAGCTGTTTGTGATCGGCGGCCTCCAGCTGCCCGGGGCCGCGGTCGTGTTCCCTCTCTCGTACATCTTCGGCGACATCCTGACCGAGGTCTATGGCTACGCGCGGACGCGCCGGGTGATCTGGATGGGCTTTGCCTCGGCGGTCGTGATGGCGCTCGTCCTCTGGATCGTGCAGGCGCTTCCCCCCGCGCCCGACTGGCCCAACCAGGCCGCCTACGAGGCCATCCTCGGCGTGGTGCCGCGGATGGTCCTTGGCAGCATCGCGGCGTACTGGGCGGGCGAGTTCACCAATTCCTACATCATGGCGAAGATGAAGCTGCTGACCAACGGCCGCCATCTCTGGACGAGGACGGTGGGTTCCACCGTCATCGGCCAGGCGGTGGATTCGACGGTGTTCATCCTGATCGCCTTCGCCGGGCGGCTCTCCTGGGCAAGCCTGTTCCAGATCGCGGCGACACTCTACCTGTTCAAGGTCGCCTACGAGATCGCCGCGACCCCGCTCACCTATGCGATCGTCCGCTGGCTCAAGCGTGTCGAGGGCGTGGACGTCTACGACCGCGAGACCGACTTCACCCCGTTCAGGCTCTGATTTCGGGTCGGGGCGGCCCCGGACCGCGCCCCCTTAGCGGCGGTCGAGGAATTCCAGGGGGATCCCGGCCCGCCTCGCCCATGACGTCTCCGAATGGTCGTCACCCGGGAAGACGCGGCTCATGAAGCTTCCCTCGCCGTAGCCCTTATCCTGGAACAGCACATCCGCGAGCGCCTGCGCCTCGGGATAGAGCGCGTCCAGCGTGGCGGTCCCCCGGTCGAAATAGATCCTGTGGTCCTTCGCCGGGGGCACGTGGGTCTCAAGGTAGTCGAGTACCGCCAGAGGGAATGTCGCATTCTTCTCGAAGGTGCCGGGCCAGTGGGTTGAAAGGCATCCGGCGGCGCCAAAGACCTCGGGGTATTCGCATATGGCATACAGCGATATGATTCCGCCCATGCTCGAACCCATCACGATCGTGTGCGGCCCGTCCGGCAGCGTCGCATACTTGGCGTCTATCGCGGGCTTCAGCTCCCGGACGAGGAACCGCAGGTAGTTGTCCCCCTGGGGCTTGCCGGCGAGCGCGAGGCGGACGAACTTCTCGCGGATGTCCTGGGGCAGGGACGCCAGCGCCTTCTCCGGGAAATACTCGCTGTGCCGCTGCGAGCCATTTGACCAGATGCCCACGACGATCGTCTCCGGGATCTTCCCCTTCTCCATCAGCCCGGCCGCGGTCTCCGCAAGCCGCCACGAACGCTTGTTCCAGGTAATGTTATCGTCGAAGAGCATCTGCCCGTCGTGCATGTAGATGACCGGGCACCGCACCTTCCCGTCGTACCCGGGCGGAAGCCAAACGTCGATGTTGCGGGCCGCGACAAACTGGGAGTGAAACGCGCGCATGCGCTCGATCCGGCCGACGGCGACCGCCGGCATTGGGTCCGCAGTCTGCCCGCAAAGGATTCCCGCAAATGCGAAGAGCGCGAGGGACAGGGTTCTCATCTTGGACAGGCTGGCAATCGGTACCATGATCCGCCGAAGACCTCCAGGCGCCCGCTGGAACGCCGGGGAAGCTCAAGTTTCAGGGTGCTCATGGGAATCCGAAGGGCGCAGATCCGCCACCTTGGGCTCCAATCTGGACGAGGCAACGACTTGTTGCTTCAGCGGCTTCGGGAGTCTCGGCCCGCTTCCGTGACCGCCAGGAAGGCCGTGGCTTGCGGTTTGGCCGCCGCTCGCTTCAGATGCATCCCTCATCCACTCAACCCGAAGGAGTGACTCCCCTATGGCTACCGCAATCATTCTCCTGAAGATAGACCCCAAGAAGATCACCGGCACTGCGGAGAGGCTCTTGGAAATCCCTGCAGTCACCGACGTGTACTCAATATCGGGAAGATACGACCTGCTGGTGATCATCAAATGCGAGTCGAACGACATGATCGAGTGCGTGATCACCGACCACCTGTTGAAGACCGAGGGGATCACCAATAGCGAAACGATGTTTGCCTTTCGGAGCTACGACAAGAGGGAGGGAGGACGGGCGATTGACGTCGACTGAGCCCCCGCCGCGTCGGGGCCGGCCGGCCGGCCCGGTGGCGACGATATGCCTTTCGAAGGCGGCCAAGCCCCGCGCTTTTCTCCGGCAGAAATTGGGTCGCGTTGCCGGCGCCGCCCCTGGTAAGGTTTCCTGAGCCCCGACCCCCCATCCAACACCGCGTGTCCGCGCTTTGAGCAGACGCCGTCGGATCCCAAGTAAACCCAAAAAGCCAAACGCCAAATGGTCACCAGAATTATGCCCTTCCCGTTCATCCGCGCGTCCCTTGCGGTGCTGCTGACCCTGGTATCCGGTTTCGGCCTTGCGCCGCGGACCGGGGCCCAATCGCAGGACACGGCGGCCAATCCAAAGGTAACGACCCACGCCCCCACAGGCTGGTGGAAGAACGGAAGCAAACCCGCCGCTTACGTGGTGGGAGTAGATAGGGAAATAGAGCACGACAGCCTGCCGAGCGCGTATGCCAGGTCGATCGAACCGTCGATCGAGGGTTTCGGGGGAATGATGCAGATGTGTGACGCCCAAAGCCACCTCGGGAAGAGATTGCGGCTGAGCGCATGGATGAAGACGGAGAACGCCAATGACGGGGGCGCCCACCTCTGGTTCCGCATCGATGCCAAAGAGGGCGGCGCTACGCTGGGATTTGATAACATGGACGGCCGGCCGGCGAAAGGCACCACCGAATGGACGAATTACTCGATTGTCCTCGATGTTCCGGCAAATGCGGGGGCCCTCGCCTTCGGATTCTTCATTGACGGGACCGGTCATGCTTGGGTCAGTGGCGTCAAGCTTGAGGAGGTGGGCCGCGACGTGCCGACCACCGGCGCTCCGGAGAAGAAATGGCCCATCGCCCCTGTTAACCTCAACTTCGCCGACTGATCCGAGGCCGGCAATCCGGACCGGGTCTGGCCGACACCAGAAATGGGCCGCTTTCCCCAATATGCCCCACCCGGCCGCCAGCATCGTGTTTCCCGGGGCGCAGCCGGCTTCAATGGCGATCCCGGCAGACCAAGGCCGACCCCAAGGACGCCTTGATAACAGGGACCCGCTCAGGCTCGATACGGTAGGCCCACTTGACCCCTCAAGGACTCTGAACGCCCAACTGATGATCCATCGTCGCGCCCATCATTCCATGCTGGCAGGGGTGGGCGCGAAGGTCGCGTTGGTTTGCCTTACTCTCTCGCTGGCCGGAGTCTCCTTGCAGGGGGCCGAGACCACCAAGAGGCCTCGCGACCTTTTCGCCGAACTGCTCGGGAAACCCCAATCGGAGATCGACGCCAAGATCAGCATGGCCTGGAGCCGCCTCTTCGCGGGCGACGACCAGAATGAGCGGGTGTATTTTCCGGTGGGAGGCGACATGGCCTATGTCGCCGATATCGGCCACCAGGATGTCCGGACGGAAGGCATGTCCTACGCAATGACCATCTGCGTTGTGCTGGGGAAGCACCAGGAGTTTGACCGGATCTGGAGGTGGGCCAAAACGCACATGTATCATGAGAACGGGCGGTATGCGGGATACTTTGCCTGGGAGTGCTCCTTTGATGGAACGCAGATGGATCCGCAGCCCGCCCCGGACGGCGAGGAGTGGTTCGCCACCGCGCTCCTTTTTGCGGCGCGAAAGTGGGGAAATGGCCCCGGCGTGTTCAACTACCAAGCAGAGGCAGACCGCCTCCTGCGGGATATGCGCCGGCACAGGCCCGGTGTTCCCGAGAGCCTGTTCTCAGGGACTGAGAAACAAGTCGTGTATTCGGTCGATGGGGTGTCGGCCACTTTTACCGACCCCTCTTACCAGCTGCCCGGCTTTTACGAGATCTGGGCCCGTTGGGGTGATCCCGAGGGGCAGGCATTCTGGAGGGACGCGGCTGTCTCGAGCCGAAGGTTTTTTAGGAAGGTCGCCCATCCGCTGACCGGCCTGATGCCGGAATGCTGCGGGTTTGACGGGAAACCCCATCGCGGCGATCTCGGCGACTTTCGCTTCGATGCGTGCCGCACGCTGGCGAACGTTGCCCTGGATTGGGCGTGGTTTGGCCGTGACGATTGGAGCGTCGTCCAAAGCAACCGGGTGCTCGGTTTCCTCAAGACCCAGGGGCATCCCTGTCCGAATCAGTTCTCGTTGGCAGGGAAGCCGCTTTCCGACGTCGATTCGACCGGGCTGGATGCGATGGCCTCGGTCGCCGGCCTGGCTGCGGATCCGGCGATCGCCCGTCCTTTTGTGCAGTACTTCTGGGACCGGCCGATCCCCTCCGGAAAGTGGCGGTATTATGACGGCCTGCTGTATTTTCTTGCTCTGCTCGAAACAAGCGGCCGCTTTCACCCCGTCGTGAACTGATGCGATCCGGGCTATTTGTATCGCCTGAAGCACACGCCTTGGCAGGTCGCCGCATCCCCGAACTTGTCGCACCCCGGCTCGCCGCAATCTTCGTTTTCTCAGTCGATCATTAGCGGATCATCTGAATTCACGAATGGCGCCCAGGGTGACCGAAATCGTTTCTCCCATTTGGCTTGTTCATGAAACTACATGTTAATAATGAGGGCCTTGGGCTGACACCAAGCCGAACAGCAGGCGTCACATGAATCGGAGAACCTTTGGTAAGCTAACATTTTTCGGTGCGCTGGCAGCTTTGGCAAGAGGCGTCGAGGTTGAAACCGAGTCTGATTCGTCCGGACAGACTGAAAAGGGCGCGGCCATCTTCAAGCCGACCCTAAAGTCACTGAGGAGGCATTCGACACCCGAGTGGTTCCATGACGCCAAGTTCGGGATGTTCATCGATTACGGTCTCTACTCCGTCGCCGGCTATGCCCCCAAGAAGGAAACGGGACCGATGTATCCCGATTGGTACCTGTACAACATGTACCATGAGCCAGAGGTCGTGCAGTACCACAAAGCCAAATGGGGGGATGACTTTCAGCGCGATGACTTCATCCCGCTGTTTAAGGCTGAAAAATTCGACCCCGAGGGCCTCGCGGCATTGGCCGAGGAAGCCGGCATGCGGTACGTCGTGCCCTTCTGTAAGCACCACGACGGATTCTGTCTGTGGCCAAGCAGTTTCACCAAGAGGAACGTGATGGAAATGGGGCCCAATAGGGACCTGATCGGCCCTTTGAATGAAGCCTGCAAGAAACGCCGGTTGAAGTTCGGATTCTACTTCTCCCTTGAGGAATGGGAGTACCCGTTAATCCAGGGCGGCAAGAAGATGGTTCGTACATGGACAACTGTGGATGGGCAGCCAAACCGCATCGACCCCTTTGATGAGGTCAAATTGGCTGGGAAGATCTCCGGAAAGGCCCCCGTTCACGACTACGTTGCGGACTACATCATTCCCCAGGCCACGGAGTTCATTGACCGCTACGATCCCGACATCCTTTGGCTTGATGGCGAGTGGGAGGATGACGTCGAAGATTCAGGGTCCCGAGAGATCCTGTGCCATTTCTACAACAAAGCCGCCGGACGCAAGGCCGTGGCGTCGAACGACCGGCTGGGCCGGTTCATGCGCTTCAACGTTGGCGACTTCTTCACGAGCGAGTACGGATCCCGCAATACCGAGCGGATGTCGATCCTCCATAAATGGGAAGAGTGCAGGGGGATAAGCCAGTCTTTTGGATATAACTGGCAGGACACGGAGAAGAACGTGATCAGTGCCGAAGATCTCATCGACATGCTGGTGAGAATCGTGAGTGACAACGGAAACCTGTTGCTCGTTGTGAATCTCGACGGGGAGGGAGGAATGCCCGCTTACATTCGTACGAGGCTCCTTGATATTGGCCGGTGGTTGAAGGTAAACGGCGAAGCGATCTATGGTTCAAGGCCGTGGCTCGTGGCGAGCCAGGGCGAGAGGCTCAGATTCACCCAGAGCAAGGACGGCAGGTACCTCTATGCCGTTCACCGGGGCTGGCCGCAGGGAACAGTGAACATAAACGACCTCTGGCTGGATACTTCCTCAAGAGTCACGATGCTTGGCACCGATCAGACCCTCCGTTGGCGGAACATCCCGGAGGGAAGCTATGGAAGGGGCGGTAAAGTCGCCGTGGAAGTTCCGGAATCATTGAGGAGTGCCGTCGATTCCAACCACGCAATGACGTTAAGGATTGAGCTTTCTAATTGAAGACAGGGCTCAGATTCGTGCCCCTCCCTCTTCCTCCCAGCGACTTACAACCTGAGGATACCTTAAGACCCGTTCTAAACCACGGATAATGATCCGAGCTTTTCGGCGTCTATGCCCGACCAAGAAGCCAACGAATCCATTGATGGCCCCTCAAGCTTCTCTTCCGAATAGACCGTCAGAAATTGGTGCCCATGGGGGGGCCGAGCCCCCACGCCTTTCGGCGGCAGATTTTGAGTCACGCTGGAAACGCCATCACCAAGCAACGGGGTCGATATTGAGTTAGGTCAGTGATTGGCATCCGATTCAAGGACCTAAACCGGCCAGGCTCAATTGGCACAGGGTTCACCCCGTTCGGTTTGGACGTTTGACCTGGAGACCATATCCCCTTGAATTCCTATAGTGGAGTCCAAGAACAACATTGCACTAATTGAGGCTGAAAGGGCAGGCTTTGATCTAAGCCTTGTGGAAGCCAGCTTGATGGTTTCCCACGAAGAGCGGGCGAAACAGCACGACCAAGCGCTTTCTCTTGTGTTGGAATTCGACCGAATTCGCCAAGAACGGAATGAACAGCCTCAGCCAACTCCTCCAGCGGTTAGCTGATTCCCGCGTGGATTTTGTGGTAGTAGGAGGCTTTGCCGGAGTTCTCCATGGCTCGGCAATCGTCACGAGGGATCTCGATATTTGCGCGGTTCTCACTCCGGAGAACGTCGAACGCCTCAGGGATACGCTCAGGGATCTCAATCCACTTCATAGGATGACGCCCCAGCGTCTCTCATTCCTCAATGTGCCAAAGCCTGGAGAACCCGTAAGTAACCTCTACCTTCAGACGGACTGGGGTATCGTCGACATTCTCTCTTCGATATCAGGTTTAGGCGACTTCGCATCAATCAAGGCGAATTCTGAGACTTTTGAAATTTCAGGGAGAACATGTAGGGTCATATCACTTCCAGATCTGGTACTGGCCAAGGAGTACATGGGGCGTGAGAAGGATATTCTGGCCGCAAAGGAACTTCGGGCCATCGCAGAAATGCGGAAGAGGGCCAAGGAAGGTCCCGAGGTTGAGATTGACTGACCTTTTGGGGTGCGTCCTCCTCGAGTTGAGGGCTTCGTTGGTTGTGACTTAACCCATGGGATGGGACCCCTAACTCTAGCCCCTTCCACTCTAAGATTGGTGGCTCTTCATCGGGAAGTGGGGACATGGCGCCCGTAACGGGCTACCATGTCCCCGATGATAACTGAACTAACGCTTTCTGGATACCGTACCATCCAGGTAGAGCGCAAACAAGTTGAGGTGCGGTTCTACCTTGAGGCGGAAGAGACGCCCCGAGTGTGCCCTTGCTGCGGAGGCGATCGCCTCCGCAGCAAGGGCCGGTACCAACGCAGCGTCAGGCACTTGGACTGCTGCGGTTTAGAGTGCTGGCTTCAGATTGAATGCCGGCGGTGGCGGTGTGTGGGCTGCGAGCGCAGCTTCGTGCAACCCCTGCCGGGGATAACCCCCAGACGCCACAGCACGGAGAGCTGGCGCGAGGAAATGTACCGGCGCCATGACGACGGCATCTGCGCCTCGCGGCTCTCGCGTAGAGAGCACCTGGGCCAGGCGACCGTGGGGCGCATCTACGCGCAGTTTACCGAAAGGAAGGCCAAGGAGAGACTGAGTCTGGATTGCCCTCGGATCCTCGGCATAGACGAGCACACCTTGCACCGAGGCCAGCGGTTCATGACCACCTTCTGCGACCTAAAGAAGCGCCGCGTCTTCGACATTAGCCCGGGGCGCAGTGAGCCGGAGCTGGCCGGCTATCTCTCCACGCTTCGTGGCCGCGAAAAAGTCCGGATGGTTTGCATCGACCTGTCGAACACCTATCGGCTGCTCGTCAAGCGCTGGTTCCCCAGGGCCAGGATCGTGGCGGATCGCTTCCATGCGGTGCGCGTGGCCGGATTGCACCTCATGCGCGTAGCCCGGCAGCTCTGTCCCGATCTCGGCTGGAACAGAGCCTGGCTTGGCCTGCTGCGCAGCCGAGCCCATCGGTTGAGCCTCGATCAACGCCAGAACCTGGAAACGCTCTTCGCAAGGCATCCCGCTCTTCAGGGCGTCTACGAACTAAAGGAACGGCTCTTCTCGCTCTTGTGCCTGAAAAACCAGTCCCCGGCCCAGTGCCGCGACAACGCCATGCAGCTCTTCGGCTTCATCGAAACCCTGCGTGNNAGCGGCCTCGAGGCCGCTGCCACGCTCGCCAAAACCCTGTCCGAATGGACCGAGGAGATCGGCTGTATGTGGCGCTTTACCAGGAACAACGCCATCACCGAGGGCTTCCATCGAAAGATGAAACTAATACAGCGAAGAGCCTATGGCTTCCGCTCCGTCTCCAACTACCGCTTGCGTGTCATCGCCCAATGCGGATAACCCATAACCTCGTCCGTCTACGATCCCTGTCCCCACTTCATGGTGGAGAGCCGTAAAATGGTCGGGGCGATTGGATTCGAACCAACGACCTCCTGGTCCCAAACCAGGCGCTCTACCAGGCTAAGCTACACCCCGGG
>PLTZ01000088.1 GCA_003164715.1 Opitutaceae bacterium
AAAAACCCACGCGGCATAACCCCTGATGGATGATTGTGGACGCAAACGACCGCCGCTGCAGCCTCTCTGATCGTCGATCTAAAGACCTCCCGCGGATGGGCGAGTGCTGCCGTGGCGGTTCCTGAAGCCACCTCGACGGTCTTCCTTAGCCGGTTACGACGGTTGAGGCAGAGCACCCAGAATTTCTCAACGTCCAGGCCGGAAGCAACCGGTTCAACGTGCGAGGCGATCAGGTCGGCGCGGTTGAGCACCGGGCTCTCGTGGGGAGGCAGGCGTATCGCCCGGCGGGCAACCTCCATTGCCGCCACCAGCTGGAGGGCCTTCACCCGTCCAATGCCCCTCAGGCTGCGAAAGTCGGCCTCGTGCCACGCGAGCAACCCGGCGAGAGAGCCGGCTTCCGCGATCAGCCGGGATGAAAGGGTGAGCACGTCCTGCCCCCGGGTGCCGCTGCGAAGAAGCATGGCCAGGAGCTCGGTGTCGCTCAACGCGGCCGCCCCGAGCCTTTCGAGGCGCTCCTGCGGCCGCTCGCCGGCCGGCATGATCCGGATCCGGTTGCCGGGGTAGGGCAGAAGGGGCCGTGGGGTGCTTGGCGCCTGGTTCATCGGTGGCGGCCGAGCGTGTATCATCGCCCTAATTAAACAAACAAAATAGACATGTCCAATATATTGAATGTCGGGGCCCACGGATGGGCCCCAATCGGCGACTCGCGAGGCCCGCGGCCGGAGCTGAAGACGCCCGCTCCTGGGGCGCGCGACTGCGGCCCCGCAGCACGGGTCCCGGACCTGGCAAGGCGCGGGCCGCGGCCCTAGAAGTGCTTCACGTAGCCGTTGCGCCGCAGGCGCTCCAGCCAGCGGTCCTCGAATTCGCGGCCCATCTGCTGGACGAGGATGCGCTCAATCTGGTCGCGGACCTCGTCAAGCGGCTGGATCCCGGCGTACTTGCGGTCCTCGCAGTAGAGCAGGAAGCAGCCCTCCGGGAGGATCACGGGCTCGGAGCATTCACCCTTCTTGACGGCGAAGAGCGGCTCGCTGAACTCGGGCTTGAGGTCGGACCGCTTCATCCATCCCCAGTCGCCTCCCTTGGCGCGACGCGAGTCCGAGCTGTATTCCTTGGCCAGGTCCTCGAACTTCTCGCCCGACTTGACCCTCAGGAGTATGGCATCGGCTTGGCCCCGGAGGTCCCCATCCGTCGCGCCCGAGACGCGGGACAGCTGGATCAGGCGCAGGTGGACGCTGTCGTCCTGGTAGAACCGGTCCTTGTTCTCCTTGTAGTACTGCTCGATGCGGACCGGGCTCACGATGCTCTGCGACTTGTGCTGCTGGTGCAGCATGTAGTTGTAGATGATGTCCTCCTCCACCTCCTTGCGGTAGTCGCGCATGGTGGTTCCCCGGGCCCTCAGGTACGCCAGAAACTTGGAGCGGTCGTTGTCGAACTGCTCGTTGAGCTGGTCGGCGATCTGGTTGTCGACGAAGCTGACGGGCACGTGCTTCTTATCATCCTTTTGGAAGTCCTTTATGATCAGCACACGGTCGATGAGGTTTTGGATCGCGTTGTCCTCCAGGGCCTCGATCTTCTGGTTGAACTCCTGCTCATTGCGGGCCTCCCGGTGAACTTGGGGAATGAGGGGGGTCATCTCCCGGCGCACGTCGTCGACCGTGATGATCTTGTCCTCGGCGATCGCAACGATCCCGTTAGCGAACTGCAGGTCCAGTTTGTCCTCCGGAGGAGCGGTCTGAGCCAGGCCCGAGGCTGCTAGCAGGGAGGGAATTAATGCAGCGTAGGCACCGCGGGGCAGGGTCATGGATTCGGCAGATGGTTCAGAAAGGCGATAATCTCCTTCAACCGTAGGTGCGGGCTGGGCGCGGTCAACCTTGGAAACCGGGTGCCGATCATCACCCAGTCGTCCCGTTGGCCGGTGCCGCGCAGGCACTTCAGGCGACTCGATTCGGATTCGACGGACAGGATGCCTTTTTGTTCCGCAAGGACGCGGATCTCAGTCACCTGCAGGAGGGTGCGCACTTCCGCGGGTGGCTTTCCGAACCGGTCCCGTAGTTCCTCCTCGATCTGCCGGACCGCCAGCCGGGAATCGGCCATCGCTAGCCTTCGGTAGACGTCGATCCTGAGGCGGGTCTCGCCGACGTAGGAGGAGGGGATACGGGCCTGGATGCGGCCGATCCCTGGGGCGCCCGCCTGGTCCTCGGCGTCCTTGAGCGCGGTATAGCCGTCCTCATGCCGGCCGGGCTGCGGCCCCTCCGAGGGCCCTGCCTCCCCGACGAACACGAAGTCCAGCTTCACGTTCGCCCGGATTGCCGCCGCCGTCTTGTCGCCCCGCAGGCGCGCCACGGACTGGCGCAGCAGCTGGCAGTACAGCTCGAAGCCGACCCCGACGATGTGGCCGCTCTGCTCGGCGCCGAGCAGGTTGCCGGCGCCCCGCAGCTCAAGGTCGCGCATCGCGATGCGGAAGCCCGCGCCGAGCTGCGTGTGCTGGCGCAGCGTGTTCATGCGCTGGCGGGCCGCGTCGAGGAGCCGCGTATGGCGGTGGAGCAGCAGGTAGGCGTAGGCTTGGTGCTTGAACCTGCCGACCCGGCCTCGCAGCTGGTAGAGCTGCGACAGCCCGAAGCGGTCCGCGCCGTCAATGATCAGGGTGTTGCAGTTCGGGATGTCCAGGCCGCTCTCGATGATGGTCGTGCACACCAGCACGTTGAACCTCCCGGCCACGAACTCGGTCATCACCCGCTCGAGGTCGCTTGCGTGCATCTGCCCGTGCCCGACGCCGAAGGTGAGGTCCGGCATGAGCTCGCTCAGGCGCCCGGCCACCCCGTCGATCGTCCCCACGCGGTTGTGCAGGTAGAACACCTGGCCCCCCCGCCGCATCTCGTGCCGGATCGCGTCGACGACGATCCTCTCGTCGTATGTCTTGACGATCGTCTGGATCGGGTGGCGGTTGACCGGCGGCGTGTCGATCACGCTCATGTCGCGCGCGCTCGTGAGGGCAAGATAGAGCGTCCTCGGGATCGGCGTGGCGCTCATCGAGATCACGTCGACCGTCGTCCGCAGCCTCTTGAAGGTCTCCTTGTGCTTCACACCGAAGCGCTGCTCCTCGTCGATGATGAGCAGCCCGAGGTCCTTGGGGACCACGTCGCGCTGGAGGAGGCGGTGGGTCCCGATCAGGATGTCCACGCCGCCCGTGGCCACGGCCTCGAGGATGGTCCTCTGCTCCGGGGGGGACCGGAAGCGGCTCAGCATCTCGATCGACACCGGGTAGCCCGCCATGCGCTCGCGGAACGTGTTGAGGTGCTGCTGAGCGAGGACGGTGGTCGGCACCAGGACGATCACCTGCTTGCCGGCCTGGACCGCCTTGAAGGAGGCCCGCAGGGCGACCTCGGTCTTGCCGAAGCCGACGTCGCCGCAGATGAGTCGGTCCATGGGCCGCGTCCGCTCCATGTCGCGCTTGGTCTCCGCGATCGCCCGCGACTGCCCCGGCGTCTCGGTGAACGGAAAGGAGGCCTCGAACTCGCGTTGCCACTGCGTATCCTCGGGGAACGCGAACCCGGCCTGCGCCTCGCGGCTCGCCTGGGTGCGGAGGAGCTCGGCCGCCAGGTCCACGGTGGCCCTCTCGACGGCGCGGCGCGCCTTCTCCCAGCGGCCGGTCCCGATCCTGCCGAGCTGGGGTTTTGCGCGGCCGAGGCCGACATACCGGCTGATCAGGTGCGACTCCTGGAGCGGGACGTGGAGCGTCACGCCGTCGTCGAACTCGAGCGAGATCACCTCGCGAAGGCCCTGGGGCGTGTCGATCTTGGTGAGGCCCCGGTAGAGCGCGATCCCGTGCTGCAGGTGGACCACGAAGTCGCCCTCCACCAGCTCCGAGAAGTCAAGGAGCTGGTCGACCTGGGCGACCGAGACGCGCGCGCGCCGGCCCGAGGCCGCGCGCCGCACCCGCTTCCGGCCGAACACCTCCGTCTCCGTGACGAACACGAGGCCCCGCGTCCCGCGGGCGATGGACAGTTCGGCGTCCGCCCGCGCGGTGAGCCGGAAACCCTCGTTCAGGTTCCCGCGCAGGAACAGGGGCTCGATGCGGGAGAGCCCAGGGTGCTCCGCGAGGATCTCGCGGATGCGCCGCTCCTCGCCTTCCTTGGACGCGGCGATGGCGACGCGAAAGCCCTCCCGGCTCCAGGCGGCGACCTGTCCGAGAAACGCCCTGCGGGCGTCGTCCTCCGCCTGGAGGCGGTCGCGGGCCAGCAGGCTTTCCGCGGCGAGGCTGCGGTGGTGTTCCAGGCTCTCGGTGTCCCAGACCGTCTCCGATGCCGGCTCCGCGAAGATCGCGCTCGCCTCGTCGATCTCGGCGAGGCCGAAGGCCGCGGCGCACTTGGAGAGCAGGGGCGCGAGCGGGTCCGTGCCGTCCGCAGCGAACGCCCGGAACTCCTCCTCGAGCGCGGCCGGCTCCACGAAGGCGAGGTGGGAGCCTGGGTCCAGGTAGTCCGAGATCCCCGTCTTGGCCGACTCGAGCCTCACCCGCGGGGACGCCGCGACCGAGATCCGCTCGACCCGCGCGCCCGAGCGCTGCGTGACCGGGTCAAACGCCCGGATGTCCTCGATGTCGTCACCGAAGAAGTCGAGCCGGTAGGGCTCGGTTGCCGTGACGGGATAGACGTCGATAATCCCCCCGCGCACGGCGTAATGTCCGGGCGCCTCGCACACGGCCTCGCTGTCGTAGTCCAGGCCGCGCAGCCTCTCGAGGAGCTCCTGGAAAGGCTGCCTCGCGCCGCGCGTGAGGACGACCTCGCTCGCGGCGTACTGCTCGATGGCCGGCACCGGCTGCAGGAGCGACGCCGGCGTCGCGAACACGGCGAGGATCCCCCCGGCGCCGACGGCGGCCCGCGCCTCGCGCAGCTTGGAAAGCACGGTCAGCCGGTCGCCCGAAGCGGCGAACGCCTCGCGCATGTCGCGGCTGTCGGGCATCGACTCCGGGAACACGAGGGTCTCGAGCGGACGGCCGGGCTCCTGCGCGCCCCAGAAGAACGCGGTGTCTTCGGCGAGCTGCTCCGCGGCCCTGAGGTCGGGGGTCACCACCACCCAGACGGCCGATGGCGTGGCCCTCATCGTCTCGGCGAGGACGGCTCCGCGGGCCGCCGCGCACACGCCGACGATCTTGTGCCTTGCGGCTCCGGTCATTTGGAGGGCGGGTCCGCCGCCAGGGCCGCCAGAGCGGCCCGGGCCGCCTCCTCCTCCGCGACCTTCTTCGAGGGGCCCCGCCCCGAGCCGATCCTGCGCCCGAGAAGGCAGACCGCCACCTCGTACCTGCGTTCGTGGTCGGCCCCCTCCGTCGCGAGCACGTCGTAGCTCAGGGCCTTGTTGCCGTGGACGGGCTGGACGATCTCCTGCAGGCGCCCTTTGGGGTTCGCGCCGCTTTCGCCCGCCGCCAGGCGCGCCGGCAGGTCGCCGTAGATCCCGAGAACGGTCCGCCGCGCGGCCTCGAGGCCGCCGTCGAGGTTCACGGCTCCGACCATGGCCTCGAATGCGTCCTCAAGGGCCGCGTCGCGGCCGCGGCCGCCGCTCGCCTCCTCGTTTGCGCCGAGGCGCAGGCAGGCGTCGAGGCCGATCTCGCGGGCGAGGCGGGACAGGAACTGGCCCCTGCCAAGGATCGCGCGCCTCTTGGTCAGCTCGCCCTCCGTGCCGTCGGGATAGAGCCCGAAGAGGGCCTCGGTCAGGATCAGCTGAAGGACGGAGTCGCCGAGGAACTCGAGACGCTGGTTGTTGCCCGGGCAGGCCGGGTTGTCCTGCAGCCACGAGGCGTGGGTGAGCGCGCGCTCTAGGAGCGCCGGATCGCGGAATGCGTACCGGATCCTCTCCTGGAGCGCCTTTGGGTCGGCCGTCACGAACTGGCGCTCGTATAGCGCATCAGGCCCCTTCGGAACACATAGACGGCGATCAGGAACCAGGCGACCGTGGCCGCGCACAGCCCGAGCGCCCACTCGGGCTCGAAGCCGTGCAGGATCTCGCGGGCGGGCGCGTTGCTGACGACGACCGCGGGGATAATCCACACGAACACGACCCCGGCGACGCCCTTCAGGGCCTCCCTCGGCAGGCGGGAGAACTCCATGACCGTGAAATAGCTCCCCTCGACGCCCTGGGAGCTCGTGACCCAGAAGGAGAGCGACATCGCCATGACGAGGGCGCTGTAATGGATGACAACCCCGCAGGCCACCATGAACGCGTACAGCGCGAGGTCCGCGGCCCCGGGGTGCAGGCCGAGCTTGCGGGCCGAGTAGGCGACGAGTCCGGCGGCCACCACCGAGTTCAGGAGCCCGTCGAGCTCGAGCTTCCGGGTGGAGGCCATGAAGAGCGGGTCGCCCGGCTGGGCCAGGATGAAGTCGAACATGCCGTTGCGCACGTTGCGCCCCATCTCGAAGATGCCGCTCCAGAAGAAGCCCATCAGGAAGCGCTGGATCAGCATCGAGGTGCCGACAAGGATCAGCATCTCGTAGAGGCTCCATCCGGCGACGGTGGGCGTGTGGCTGTAGATCACCGCGACCATCACGACGTTGACCGAGATCCAGAAGAGCTCGACCGTGGCCCAGATGGCAAGATCGCCCCGGAACATGGTGGCCCGCACGAGCGAATAGCGCGCGCTCGCAAGCCAGATCTGGAGGTAGCGGGAGATCGAGATCATCGTCGGAAGGTTCAGCCCCCCGCGGCGGTGTGATGCCTGAGGCCGCGCCTCCACACCACCTCGGCAAGGCAGACCAGGAAGAAGGCCCAGAATGCCTGGATTGCCAGCCCTTGCACGGCGAAGTCGAAGCCCCTCCTGCCGGTGAGGATGGCGGCGGGGAAGTACGCCTGGTAGAAGAAGGGCAGGAAGCGCACGACGTTGAACACCCCGTGGGGCAGCAGGTCGAGCGGCACGATCTGGCCGCCGAGCAGGTTCTCAACCGCCATCGAGAGGACGACGAAGCCCTGGATCTCGAGGAACCAGAACGCAAGGAGGCCGAAGCAGTACGCGATGCTGAACTGGATGATCGCCGTGAGGGCCATGGCGGGCACGCCGAGCGCGATCCGCCATGCGTCGTGGGGAAGGTCCAGGTAGCCCCTGAAGAAGGGCAGCGCGACAAGCAGCGCCAGGAGCCCGAAGGCGCCCGACACCACCCGTGCGGCGGCGAAGACGCTCAGCCGGTACGCGAAGTAGTTTATCGGCTTGAGCAGGAACTGGTTGATCAGGCCGTTCCTGATGTCCTCGCTGATCTGATAGTCCTCGTTGAAGGCACCGATGAAGAACTGCAGGACGAAGATCACCACGAAATACGTGAGCGTCTGCGCAAACGAGAAGCCGCCGAGGGAGGGGTTGCCGGCGTACGCCGCGCCCCAGAGGATGTAGACCACAACGAGGTGGAAGAACCAGAACACGCTCCTCACCCCGAAGTTCCAGCGGTACACGAGGTTGCTCTGCAACCCTACCGCGAAGGCCTGGCCGTATTTCGTCACAGCGCGAATCGCTTGATCACCTCATCCGCAAGGCTGCGGTAGGCGGTGGTTCCGGGGCTCGTCGGGTCGTAGTCGAAGATCGTCTTGCCGAAGCTCGGGGCCTCGCTCAGCCGGACCGTCCTCGGGATCACCGTCGAGAAGATCTTGTCGGGCATGTGGGTCTTCACCTCCTCGACGACCTGCCGGCTCAGGCTCGTGCGCACGTCGAACATCGTCATGACGATGCCCCCCAGCTCGAGCGCCGAGTTGATGCCGGCCGTCCTGAGGCGGTCGACGTTGCGCAGGATCTGGCCCAGGCCCTCGAGGGCCATGTACTCGCACTGCAGCGTGATGAGCAGGTAGTCCGCGGCGGCCAGGCTGTTCATCGAAAGCATCCCGAGGGCCGGCGGGCAGTCGATGATGACCGCCCGGAAGCCGCCCGAAGCGACCACCGGCGCCAGCACCCCCTTCAGCTTCATCAGGTAGTTCTCCATCTGCGCAAGCTCGATCTCTGCCGCCGCCAGGTCCTCCTCGCTCGGGATGAGGGCCAGGTGCTCGTAGGCCGTGGGCGTGATGAGGGAGAGGGCCTCGCCCTCGCCGTGGAGCGCCCCGTAGAGGCTCTTGCCCTCCTGCTTCTCGATCCCGAGGGAGCTCGTGGCGTTCGCCTGCGGGTCCAGGTCGATGAGGAGCGTGTGGATCTTCCTCTGCGCAAGCCCTGCCGCGAGGTTCACGGCTGTCGTGGTCTTGCCGACGCCGCCCTTCTGGTTGGCGATGGTGAAGATGGTGGTGGCCATTTGCCCTGATTCTCGTTTTCCAAACGCCGCGGCGTCAATTCCCGGCGCACAGCGTTCGGTCTTGACCACGCACCGCCGATGTCTGGCATCTGACAGGATGGCCGCACCCCAAAACCTCTCCACCAAGCCGATTCCCGCCCGGGAGCGCCTCATCGTCGCCCTTGACGTAGCGTCCCTGGACGAGGGGAAGCGGTGGGTGGACCGCCTGGGCGACTCGGTCCAATTCTACAAGCTCGGGCTCCAGTTCCTCATGACCGGCCGGTACTTTGACATGGTCGACTGGCTCGACGCCCAGGGCAAGAAGGTGTTCGCGGACATCAAGTTCTTCGACGTTCCGGAGACCGTGAAGCTCGCCGTGGAGCAGTTGCAGCACCGCAGGGTCACCTTTGCCACCGTCCACGGCAACGACCCCATGTTGGAGGCCGCGGTGTCCGCCAAGGGCCCCGTGAAGATCCTTGCGGTCACGGTCCTGACGAGCCTGGACCGCGGCGACCTGGACGACCTCGGCTTCCAGTGCGACCCGGAGGAGCTCGTGCTGTCGCGGGCGAGGCGGGCCATCGCGCTCGGCTGCGACGGGGTGATCTCCTCGGGTCTCGAGGCCGCGCGCCTGCGCGGGGAGCTCGGGGCCAACTTCCTCATCGTGAGCCCGGGGATAAGGCCCGTGGAGAACCGGCCCTCCGACGACCAGAAGCGGACCGTCGACGTAGAGGACGCGTTCCTCAGGGGGGCCGACTACATTGTCGTGGGCCGCCCCATCCGGCAGGCTGCGGATCCCCGCGCCAAGGCGCAGGAGATCCAGGCAAAAATCGCGGGCCTGTTCGGGCCCTGAAGCCATGAGGCCCCTCCCGCTCTTCCTTGCGCTCATGGCCGCGGCGGCCGTGGCGGGGGGGGCAGGGGCCCCTTCGAGTCCGCGCCGGCTTCCCGGGCTCCAGCAGGACGGCTACACGCTCTTGCACAACCAGTGGCCGATCCACCCGGTCGGCGACCAGATTGGCCTAGGCGACTTTCCTGTGGGCCTGGCGATTGATCCCCGGGGCCGGTTCGCAGCGGTCCTTCATGCGGGGCACGGGGAGCACGAGGTGCGTCTAGTCGAAATCGCGTCACTAAAGGTCGTCGACCAGGCCCCGATAAATGAGGCGTTCTGCGGGGTCGCCTTCTCATCGGACGGGAAGACCCTTCTCTGCAGCGGCGGCAGCGACGGGGTGCTTCACCTCTTCACGCTTTCGGCCGACCGGCTTTTTGCGCGGGGCGATGTCAGGGTCGCGGATAGGGACGACCCCAGCGTCGTCGCGGGCTTTGCGCTTTCCCGCGACGGACGGTCCGCGTTGGTCGCCCTCGCCTTTGACAGCCGTGTGGTGCGCGTGGACTTGGTTACCGGCGCCCGCAGCTGGACCGCCCTCCTGAAGGGCCGCGAGAGGGTCTCGGTGCGGCAGTCCGTCAGCGCAACGGAGCCGAACGACGTCCTGGCCGGCCGGGAGCTCGTCGCCGACGCCGACCCTTTGAACGTGGTCTGGGACGAGCGCCGCGGCCGCGCTTATGTCAGCCTCTGGGGTGAGTCCGGCGTCGCGGTGATCGACACCAACGACGGACGCGTCATCGGGCGGTGGCCCACCGGGCTCCATCCCAACGAGATGGTGCTGTCGCGCGACGGCCGCCTCTTCGTCGCGAACGGGGGCCTCAACACCGTGACTGTCCTCGACTCGGGGGACGGGCGCCCCACGGAGGTGCTTTCGTCCTCATTCATGCCGGGGGACCCGCCGGGTGCGACGCCCGACAGCCTCGCGCTGTCCCCCGACGGCGGGACGCTCTATGTCGCGAACGCCTCCACGAACACAATCGCCGTGTTCGATGTTGGCGCGCGCGGGGCCGCCCGGGCGCTGGGCTTCATCCCGACGGGCTGGTTCCCCTCGGCGGTCAGGATCACGCCCGACAGCGCGAGGCTCCTCGTCGTGAGCGCGCGCGGGCTCGTGCCGAAGGCGAACCCCGGGCTGGGTCCGAAACGGCAGAGGATCGACGAACTTTACGCGGGTTCACTAGGGGTGGTACGCCTTCCGCGCGGCGACGCCTATGCGCGGTCGCTGACGGAGTGGACGAGGGTCGCGCAGCGGTGCAGGCCCGCGCCGCCCGAAGATCCCCGACCGGGGGACCCGATCCCCGCACGCCCCGGAGACGCGTCGCCGATCCGGTACGTGATCTACATCATCAAGGAGAACCGCACCTACGACCAGGTCTTCGGGGACATGAAGCAGGGCAACGGGGATCCGTCGCTCTGCCTGTTCCCGGAGAGGGTCACGCCGAACATCCACGCGATCGCGCGGCAGTTCGTGCTGCTCGACAACTTCTACGCGAACGCGGAGGTGAGCGCGAGCGGCCACGAGTGGAGCATGGCGGGCTACGCCGCCGAATTCGTGGAGAAGTCGTGGCCCGTGAACTACGGGCACCTGGACGCGGGCTCTCATGTGCCGTATCCGGCCGAGGGCCACTACGCCGCCGCCCTGCCCGCGCTCGGATACCTCTGGGACCGAGCGGCCGCAGCGGGCGTGACCTACCGGAGCTACGGGGAGTTCACCGAGAATCCCGAGAAGCCCGGCGACAGCGCGTGGAGCAACCTGCCCGCGCTTCGCGGGCACCTGGACCCGGCCTACCGCGGATGGGACCTCAGGTTCCACGACCGCGACCGGGCGGACGAATTCATCGCGCGGCTGCGCGGCTACGAGGCGGCGGGCGACATGCCCAGGCTACAGATCGTGAGGCTTCCCCAGGACCACACCGCTGGATCCAGGGCGGGCGACTGGACGCCGGAGGCGATGGTTGCGGACAACGACCTGGGGGTCGGGCGCGTGGTCGAGGCGCTCAGCCATTCGCGCTTCTGGGGGCAGTCCGCGGTGTTCGTGGTGGAGGACGACGCCCAGAGCGGCCCGGACCACGTGGACGCCCATCGGACCGAGGCCTTGGTCGCCGGGCCGTTCGTCAGGCGCGGTTTCGTGGACTCGACGCCCTACACGACGTGCTCGATGCTGCGCACGATCGAGCTGATCCTGGGCCTCGAGCCGATGTCCCAGTTCGACGCTGCGGCGGCCCCGATGAGGGCCAGCTTCCAGGCGGTGCCCGACCCGTCGCCCTTTCAGGCTCTGGACGAAAGCGTCGACATTGGCCAGATGAACGCGAGGAAGGGGGCGCTGGCCGACCTCTCGTCGCGCTTTGACTTCTCGCGCGAGGACCGGGTCGACGAGCAGGCCTTCAACCGGGTGATATGGTCCGCCGTCCGGGGCGACGGAGCACCCATGCCGGCGCCGGTACACGCCGCTTTCGTCCGCCAGCTGCCGGGTTCCGACGACGATTGAGCGCGACTCAGTCGTGCTCGGCCGGCTGGTAGGGGATTGGGCTGATCCCCTGCTGCCGGCAGACGGCGATGTCGACGACGGCGTACTGCGGGGACCCAAGGTAGGGGAGCGTGATCTGGAGCTCCCTCGCGCCCTCCGCCGTAGCGGATGCGAACGACGCCATTCCCAAGTAGGTCGTCTCAAAGGCCACGATGCGACCCCCTTCAGCGGCATCGTAGAACCCGGTGAAGCAGTGCCCGGGCCTGAACAGAAGCACCGGGCGCAGGCCGATCCTCCGGAGGATGGACGCGAACAGGACCGAGGCGTCCACGCAGTTGGCCCCCTGGTCGTGCACCGACTGGTCGAGGAATCGGACATACTGGGTCGAGACGAGCGAGGACGTGCCGCTGTCGGTCGCCACGTTGACGTAGCTCAAGCCACGCGCGGCGAGGGCGTCCCATATGGCCTGGACCTGCTGCGCCGTGGATTGGGGGCCGTACTGGTAGCCACTGAACGAATGGACGGACCCGCCGGCTACCGCCTCCTGGAGGAGCGTGCTGATCCAGGGATGGTCCTCGTTGACGAACGCCGCGAAGCAGTAGGTCGTGTCCAGCCACTGGCCGGTCGAGGGGGTGAAGATGCGCGTGACCGCCTCGTTGACCGAATGGACGGTGCAGACGAGCGCGGCCTGGGCCTGCTGCTTGCCGTCGACCAGGAGGGTGGCCACGAACGACTGCGGGCCCACCTGCATCGTCCGCCGCAGGGCGTCGTAGTTCCAGGGCAGCTCGGGATTGAGTGTCGCCGCGCCCGACGGCGCGTTGAACGAGACCTGCAATGGCTGCAGGAAGAGCGCCGAGTCTATCCGCAGCTGGATCGACCCCGACCGGGGCAGGTCGCGCAGGGACACCGTCAGGCAGCGCGCGTACTCGGGGTAGGACACCCCGAACGAGAGCAGGAGGGACGGGTAGATGTTGTTCTGGAACGCCCCGGACATCTCGCAGACCGGGGCGGCGGCGGCGCGGGGCGCCTGGGGGCTCTCGGGCTTCGGCGCCGGAGCGGCCTGCACGGCCGGGGCCTGGTCGGGGCTGGGCGCGGGCCTGCGGCTTTCGATGTACATGCCGAGCCGGACGCCGAGCGAGACGAGGAGCAGCGGCACGACCACGAAGCGGGTCAAGGCGCTCAGGGGCCTTCGGGGGGATTTGCGTGTTTGGGGCGCGGGCACGTGGAGTCCGAGGGAATGACAGGACACCGAGGAGTAAAGTTTCTTTCTTGCGTGTGCAACCCGGCGACATCAAAGCGCGTCTTGCAAATCGCATGCCTGCAAGACCCATCCTCGCCGTAATCGCCCTCGCGGGCCTCGTCCTCCTCGCCGGCTGCTCGCAGGTCTCGACGCGCTCGATCCCCAAGGCGGACATCGGCAGCCAGAAGCACATCTTCGTGGAGCGCCGGCTGGCGGACAACTACGGGGTTGCGGAGGAGATTGCCCGGCAGCTCCGGGCGATGGGGTACGATGTTTCCAGCGGCGCGCTGACCATGATGCCCGTGGGGACGGAGCTTGTCGTCTCCTACGACGACATGTGGACGTGGGACTTCACGACTTACATGATCGAGATCGACATCCAGGTGAGGTCCGCCCGCACGGACAAGATCGTGGCGGTCGGGCACTACTTTGGGCCGCACGTGCTGTTCGGCCACGCGCCCCCGGAGATGATCCACGAGCTGCTCGTGAAGCTCTTCAAGCGCGGGTGAGCCCGGGGCCGCTCGGGCGGCTGGAATAAACGGGGAACTGGGTTACTCTAATGGGCAGTGAAAACCCTGGTTCCAACCTTCCTCCTTATGGCCGCTGCCTCGACGCTGCTGGCCGACACCGAAATGAAATCCTCGAACTCCCCCGACACCGCGGCCAAGGGTGCCGTGTGCGCCACCGACAGCCCGAAATCCGCCTGCGGGCTTCCGTCGAACGTCGTTATCGATATGTCGAAGGCGACCGTCACGCACACCGACGCGGAATGGCAGGCCCTCCTGACGCCCGAGCAGTATCGGGTCGCGCGTCTGCAGGGGACGGAGCCGTCCTTCCATAACGCGTACTGGGACTTCCACGGGGACGGCGTCTACTTCTCGGCCTGCAGCGACACGCCGCTGTTCGACAGCCGGGACAAGTTTGACAGCGGCACGGGCTGGCCGAGCTTCGCGAAGCCGATCGAGCCGCGCTTCGTCCAGGTTCAGTCGGACACCTCCCTTGGAATGGTCCGCGACGAGGTGCACTGTGCAACGGACGGCGCGCACCTCGGACATGTGTTCGACGACGGCCCGCCGCCGACCGGCATGCGCTATTGCATCAACTCGGCCTCGCTCCGGTTCATGCCCCGCAAGCAATACGATGCCTGGGTGGCCGCCCATGCGGCGCCCGCCGCGGTGAAATGACCTGCCGCAGCCTCGCCCCCTTGCCATCATGCCGCATCTTCGCCATCTGTTCACGCTTCTTCTCCTCCTCTCCATGACGACGCTCTCCAACACGTCCAGGGCCGACTCCATCGTGCTCGGCGGCGGGTGCTTTTGGTGCCTCGACGCCTCCTACAAGCTGCTGCCCGGCGTGACCCATGTCACGTGCGGGTATTCGGGCGGCACGCTCGCGAATCCCACGTATGAGCAGGTGTGCACCGACGGGACGGGCCACGCGGAGGTGGTAAAGATTGACTTCGACCCGTCCGTCGTGCCGCTCGAGCGCATCCTGGGCTTCTTCTGGAAGGTGCACGACCCGACCCAGGTGGGCGGGCAGGGCCACGACATGGGGAGCCAGTACCGCTCGATCATCCTCTATTCGAGCCCCGAGCAGAAGGCCGCCGCCGAGAAGTCGCGCGCCGAGGCGCAGAAATCGCGCGGCGACCCGATTACGACTGAGATCGTGCCCCTGGAGAAATTCTGGCCCGCCGAGGACTATCACCAGGACTATTTCGCAAAGCATCCCGACGAGGGGTACTGCTCGGCCGTGATCCGCCCCAAGGTCGACAAGCTCAAGCACCTCCTCGAGAACGGCAAATGAGGCTCAGCGTCCCGGGCCCGCGCGGCAACCGGTGCGTCCCCACTTTGCATTTGCGGGCGGGAAGTGCCGATCCCAGATTCCGTAAATGTTGGGATGGTTGGGCGACCTCGGCCGACTCTTCTGGGGGCTACTCTACTGGAATCTGCGCAAGGCGCTATTCCGGCTAAGGGGCGCGTCCGGCCCGGCTCCCTGCCAGCACCCGAGCGACTCCGGCCTTGGCGGCAAGACCGGCTGCGAGGCGTGCATCGGTTGGCGCGACCCTGCGCGCTTCAGAAGGCTGTGCCCGCTGCTGGCGACCGCGGCCGACGACCGGCGGGTCTGCTCGGCCGACGCCTCCGCGGTGCGCCCGTTCTGGGGCAGGGCCGTCCTGCTCTACGCGGGTTCGTCGGCCGCCCTCGCCCTGGCGGCCGTGCTCGTCTGCTTCTCGGCGTTCTGGGCGATAGGCTACCGGGTGCCGCTCCACGTCGTCGCGTGGCCCCCCGCGTGGCCCCGGATCAGACTGGCGCGCGCCGACTATTTCTACCGCATGGCGCTCCGGGCGATCGCAGAAGGACAGGTGCGCCAGAGCTACCTCGCCTTGAGCCAGGCGTACATGCTCGACCCGGACAATCTCAACGCGGCCCTGCTCCTTGCCCAGTACACGCAATTCGCCAACCCCGACTACTCCGACTCGATCTATTCGCGGCTTGTACTCGGGCGCCGTGGGAACTTCGAGGATGCGGCCCAGCTGTGGCTGCGCGCTCTTCTCGCCCGAGGCGACTTCCCTTCGGTCGGCGGCCTCTCGTCCGCGATGCTCAGGAACGGCACGAAGCACGTTCTTGCATGGACGCAGGCGCTCCTCTTCGCCGAGAGGATGGACGGCGACCCTGCCGTGGTAGACCGGCTGCTCGCGGGGTCCGCAAAGGTGCCCGACGAGGCCCGCTCCGTGCTGTCGCTTGTCCGGGCCGTTCGCGGGGGCTCCGCTGCGGATCAGGCCCGGATTCTCGCAATCTACATGGCGGGAGCGACGACGGCCTTCGAGGCCTATTACTCGCTCGGGCGTCTGACCGAGGCGGGACAAGGCTCGGCCGTGGTGGCATTCCTCGAGGGGCCGTCGGGGGGCGTGCTCAGCCCTTACGACCGCGAGTCGCTCAAGCTCGACGCGTACGCATCGCTCGGCTGGGGCGTGATGGTGCGAAAGGAGATTGATTCCCTGCTCGACAAGGGCGCCACGGTCCCGGTTGCGACGATCCTCTCAAGGCATCTCGTGCGGTATCCCGACGCCGAAAACGCGGGCCGCGTCTTTGGCCTCCTTGACCAGAGGCCCTTGCCCGCCACGGTCGGCTTTGCCGCCGCGCACACCGCGCTCATGTGCATGGCCGGCGTGAACGGACTAGACGGGCGCATGAGGCAGGAGGCCGACACCATGGGCAAGATAGTGGGCGGCGGGTTCCCGAGCAGGGGCCGCGTCTTGGACTTCTTCGAGGACCGGTCGCCGGGCAAGAGCGCATTGGCGATGCTGCCGGCGCTTCCCGAGCTGCCCCTGGAAATGGTGTACGCGCTGATCGCGCACTACCGCGCTGCGGCGCCGGAAGCCCGTCCCGCCGGCGGGCAGCCCCGACCCTAGGGGGCCGCCGCCCGGACGGGGCAGCCCGGCGGAGGAACCCGGTGCGGGCCGGGGCTCAGCGCTCGTGCCCGTAGGGATCGACCTGGCTTTCGATCGCCCGCTGGCGGCGCTCAATGTTCGCGACTACGTACCGCTCGTTCAGCTCGTTCAGGACCTCGTCGACGTCGCGCTCCTGCACGTAGTGCGCGAGCGCGTGTGCCCGCAGCACCTCCCAGTAGCTCTCCAGTTCCTGGTTCTCGATCACGCCGATCGCCTCGAGAGCCGCGGTGGCGCTCGCGTGATAGTCGGTGAGCCTCTTGGCGACCACCCCGCGCGCGTCGGCCTCCATTTCCTGGGCGGCGGGCAGGGCGTCCCTGTCGTGCTGGAGGGCCAGGTTGTCGACCCATCCGACGACGCCCTTGATCGGCAGCTCCGGCAGCACCACGTCCTTGTAGGGGGAATTTGCGGCGAACATGGCCATGGAGCGCGTGAGCGACTCGAGCTGGAGGGCCGTGCGGTCCAGGCTGTCCGCGCCCATGCGCAGCTCCGCAAAGGCCTGGGCACGGTCGCTGAACGCGGACCGGACTCCCCCCGCCGCTCCGGCGAAGGACACGGCCACGTTCTTGATGTTCCTGGCGAGCGCCAGGAGCTGCTCGCCGTAGTGCTCGATCAGCCGGTCCCAGGACTTGATCGCCTCGGCGATCTTTGCGCTCCTGCGGTAATTCTCAGACACCTGCCGCAGGTAGTCGCAGAGCCGCTCGCGGATCGCGGACTTCAGCCAGTTCTCAATGGCCTCGAGCTTGCCGAGCCTGGTCTCGATCGCAGCCTCGGTGTCCAGGACCGTCTGCATCGAGGACTCAAAGACTTCCCGCTGCTTCTTCGTGGCGAGGATTCCGAACGGGGGGCGAGTCTCCGAGACCTGCTGTTTCTCCGCAATCAGCCGCTCCAGCGCATCCTTCAATGCGTTTCGACAAAGGTCCAAGTAGGCCTCGTCCCGCAGTAGCGAGATGACGTCGTCAGGCAGCGACATACCCGATGAGATTGCGGGGTTCCATGGCTAATCAGGATATCAAAAACAGACCAAAGTCCCTTCTGGTCAATCAGAAACGCATAAGCGTGGCCGCGATGTGCGCGCCAGGGCGCGGTCCGCGGCGCCGATTCTTGACCCGGTGCCGACCCGGCGAATGATGGTGTTGGACCTTTCCCGATCGCATGAAACTCCGAAAACTGGGCCGCACCGAGTTCAATGTTTCTGAGATCGGTTTTGGTGGATGGGCAATAGGAGGTGGCTGGGGGCCCCAAAGCGAGGCCGACTCGGTTGCATCCTTGAACAAGGCCCTTGATCTGGGGGTGAACTTTATCGACACGGCGGCGGGCTACGGTGAGGGGAAAAGCGAACGAATCATCGCGTCGGTGCTGCGAAGCCGCAGGGAGAATGTTATCGTGGCCACCAAGACCCCTCCGGCGAGCGGGCCCTGGCCCCCGTCGCCGTACTGCGTGGCCGCGCAGCGCTACCCCGAGGGCTACCTGCGCGAGAACGTCGAAGAGCGCCTGCGCAGCCTGGGAACCGACCGGATCGACATCCTGCAGCTCCACACGTGGACCCGGGCGTGGAACCGAAACCCCGAGCCCTTCGAGGTGCTTCGCGCGCTGAAGAAGGAGGGGAAGGTGCGGTTGGTCGGCGTGTCCACGCCGGAGCACGACCAGAACAGCGTGATCGACCTGATGAGGGGCGGGTGGGTCGACGTCGTCCAGGTCATCTACAACATCTTCGAGCAGGAGCCGGCTGCCGAGCTGCTTCCCGCGGCTGCCGAGGCCGGCGTCGGCGTCATCGTGCGCGTGGTGTTCGACGAGGGATCGCTGACCGGCAAGTGGACGCGTGACACCGTGTTCCCGGAGGGCGACTTTCGGCGCGCGTACTTCGAGGGCGACCGTCTCGGCCGTTCCGTCGCCAGGGCGGCGAGGGTCGCCGAGGCGATCAAGGGCAGCGGCTTCACGCTGGCCCAGGCGGCGATCAAGTTCGCGCTGGCGCACGACGCGGTGGGCACGGTCATCCCCGGGATGCGCAATCCGCGGCAGGCAGAGGAGAACTGCCGGGTGAGCGACTTGCCCGCGATGACGCCCGGGCTCCAGCAAAGCCTTCGGGGGCACAACTGGCGCCGCGGATTCTGGTACGCGGGAAAGTAGGGGGGGCCGCTGCTCACCGGAGCGTGGCCCTTGCGAGCGAGGCCGCGGGCGCCTCTGCGTCCATCCCGTGCGAGCGCTGGCGGAACGCGACCTTCTGCCACGCGCGTGCGGTGGAGGTCCAGAGCCTCCCGTTTTGGAACACAAGGGCGTCCGAGGTGTAGGCGTTCTCCGGGCCGCCTTTCCTGAGGCTCGACAATTCCATCGGCTGGATCTCGTAGTCCATGCTCTCGCTTCGTCCGCGGCTCATCGACGAGCCGGCGCCCTGCTGGCCCCCGAGGCCGATGCTCGATCCGAAGCCTGCGCTGCGCAGGAAATGGAGGCGACGTCCCACAAGGTCGGCGGCGAACTGGTTGGTCTCGCGGTCGCTGTTGGCGTGGAACACCTTGGTGCCCATGTTCCCGAGAAGGGCGTCGGCCAGGGCCCTTCCTTCGGAGCCGCCCCCGAGCGCGGAGGCGAGGCTCGGGTAATTCTGGGTGAGGTAGACGCTCGCGGCGCGGGAGGAGCGCGCGGTCGCCTGGAACATGGGGTCGTAGCGGCTTGCGAAATGCTGGCATTCGTCCGCCCAGATGAATAGGGGCCGCCCCCTGCCGTCCCCGTTGTCGGTTCGCCGCTCCACGGCCTTCTGGAGGCTGTACTTCCAGAGGACCGCGGCCATCCTGCCGACCTCGGACCATTCCTTGACGGGCAGGTCGACGACGACGACCTTGCCCCCGATCACGTCCTCCGGGGTCAGGCTCGTCTCCTCGCAGAAGAGCTCCCGCATCTTCCCGCGCATCAGCGCCTCGGCGAGCGTGGAGAACATCGCGACGATGCTGCCCCGGGTCTTCTCACCGAGGGTGGGGAAGTGGCTGAGCCAGTAGCCAGCGACCTCCCTGCAGTCGATCGCCCACGACGTGGCGAGCGCCCGTTCCCTCGCGGTTTCCAGATGGCGCCAGCAGGCCGAGCGGGACCTCCATTCCTGCGACGGCACGGCCGCAAGCTCGGTCGGGGCGCCGCGGACCACGTCGAACATGGCGTGCAGGGACACCGGCTCGCCGGCCATGACCAGGACGTCCACGCAGTTCCTGATCAGGGACCGCATCGCTCGCTCCCAGAACGGGTCGCCGCCCCTCGCGCGCGAGTCCCCGGAGCCTATGGACGCAACCTCCATGAAGAGGGTCACCAAGTTCTCGGTTAGCCCGGCGCCGGCGCCCGATCGCTGGGACTCATAGCTCATGAAGTTGAAGCTCCTCGGTCCGCCGGAGCCGAACATGACGATGTCGGATCCGCGGCCCGTCTCCGAGGCATAGGCCCGCCACAGCGCGGGCTCTTCGGGCTTTGCGCAGAGGACGAGGCCCCCGAAGCCGGCCGCCAGAAACGACCTCGCGATCGCGCTCCCGCTTCCCGAGGTTTTTCCCGAGCCCGTGCCGCCGAAGATGATGGTGCCCTCGCACGCGTCCTTGACGCGCCACGCGTCTCCACCCATGGACACGAGGCCCTCGTGATCCGACCATCCAAGGAGGGGCGGGCATGGCGTGCTCACAGACTGCGGCCCCCGATCTCCTGCTCGCAGACAAGCCGCGGGAGGGAGGCACGCTCGAAGAGCTCCTCGAGCGAGACGAGGCGGTGCGCCTCCCTGCCGTGCGGCCGGAGGCCCCAACCGGCGCCGGTGCCGGGCGCGACCTGCCTTGCCCTCCGGTCAAGCTCCACGCCGAGCAGGAGTTCCGATTGACGGAGCTGCTCGGGGTCGGCCCCCTCCGCAAGGCCGTCAATCGTCGCCAGCATTCGCCGATACGGCGCGAGGGGCTCGTCCGACCCGCGCCGCGCGATCCGCTCATTGGTTTCCCCGAGCGTCCTCTCGAATTCGCGGGCGAGCCAGCCCGACGGCGGCCGCCCGGCCGCCGCGTGCACCGCGGCGGCAAGCTCCGGATCTGCCGGCATCTGCATGCCCGCCTCGAAGGACTCCTTAAGGGGCGCGTGGCAGTGCGCGGCGTCCAGCTGCGGCGCGGGCAGGACCGCCGCGTCGAGGAGCGTTGCCCTTGCGCGCGCCGCCTCCGCGTCGAGGGCGGCGAGCGATTCCGGGCAGATGCGGCCGACATGCTCCCTGACGGCGCCCCTCCACGGGCCCTCTGACGGGATCCCGATCTTGGCCGGCTTGAAGGCAGAAAGGGAGCGGGCGAGCACCGACTCCAGCTGCTCCGCCATCGCGGCGATGACGGCCGGCGCAAGCTCCGCGCCCAGCCGCTCCACGCCGGCAGGGCGCTCGCCGCCGATCATCCGCTCGAGGATCCGCAGGACGGCGATCCGGGGCGCCTCGATCGCGGCCAGGAGCCGCCCGCAGACGCCGTCCACCCTGAGCGTAGGCGGCGTGCCCGCACCGACGCTCACACGGTACCCAAGGCCCTCAAGCGCCTCGGCCTGCCCGGCTATCCAGGCCGCCTTGGCCGCCCGCCCCGCGCGGGCGAGCGCGGCGGTGTCGACGCATTCGAGCTTGGCCGGGGCCTCGGCGAAGGAGGTGAAGTTGAGCACCCGGGCGTGCACGTGGAGAAACGGCATGAGCCAGCGGTTATTCGGCTCGGCGAACTGGCCCGCGAGCATCCGCCCGGTGGCGCGCGCACCGGAGGGTCCCGGGTTCCTTGAGCATGCGCCCGTCTCCACTCGCGTGCAGAAGTCGTCTCCAAGGGCCCGGAAGCGGTCCAGGACCCGCCGGTCACCGGCGACAAGCGCGAGGGCGGACACGGAGGGGTCGGCGACCTGCACGAAGTCGAACGCGCCGAACCGCCTCGCGGGCCGGCCGTACTCTCGCGGCAGGGGCCTGTGGGGCGGCACGTTTCCGAGGTCGTAGTGTTCCGGCCCGAAGCCTGGCACCCATGGGAACGCGGCGTTGAAGAGCTTCCTCCAGCGCGCGAGGTTGAGGTCCCCCGACAGCCGGCCCATCTCGCAGGCGAGGGCGCCGATGCAATAGGGCTTGGGAAACGGGGCGATCGCCGAGGGGTCGGCGCCCAGCAGGAACCTGTGGTAGCTCGAGTGGTGGCTGGAGGCGGCCGCGAGCGGGAACGGGTATGCCGATGTCTTCATGTGGCCGGGCACGCTAGTGGGTCCCGTCGCTGGTGAAGCTGGTGGCCCGGGTGTCCTTGTCGGACCTCTTCGTCGCCGCCGAGTCGTCGCCGAGGATCACGCCGGGCGGCGGGGGGCCGATCGCAAAGGTGATGACGACCGGCTGCGCCGGCAGATACTGGGCGTTTCCGGGCTGCGTGGCCGTGATTGTCACCTCCCCCGTGGCGCCGGACGGGGTGACGACGTTGCCGGCAAACGTCGCCGGACCCGAGTCGAGGGCGAGCGACACGGGAAGCCCGCTCGACGAGGTGACGGCAAGCGCGAACGCCGGCGATCGCGTGGAGACGGCCCTCGGGGGAGTGTACGAGATCGACTGGGGGAGGAGCGCCGTGAAATGGGCCATGACCGACTTGTTCGCGCTCATCAGAATGGATAGGGACGGCGTCGACGCCGTGACGTCGCCAGTCCACCCGGTGAACCCGCTTCCAGCCCCCGGGACCGCGGTTGCGGTCGCCTGCGCATTCGGGGGATAACTGCCTCCCCCGGACACGGACCCGGCTCCGGACGCGGAGACCGAAAGCGTGTAGAACGGGTTCTGCACTGTGACGGCGGCGGACGCGGGCGGGGAGGGATTGAAGGTGGCGTTTCCCGTGTCGAACACGGTCACGGCGTAGCTCCCCGAAGTGGGAAACGTGACCGTCTGCGCCGGTCCCGACCCGGAGGCCGAGCCGCCCCAGGTATAGTTGCCTGTTGAGCCTCCGGAGGCCGAGAAGGCCACGCTTTGCCCTGCCGTGACCGACACGGCCGCCGGGTAAACCGCCACCGGACCCTGGCTTGCCCTCGCCACCGCCACGGCCTGGGTCGAGGCGGCCATGAGGCCCCCCGCGTTGGTGGCGACCGCGCGCAAGAGGGCTGCGCCGGCCTGGGGGAAGGAGTAGGTTGCGCTTTCGGAATCCGAGGGGCTGGAGGGGTGGGCGTCAGCGGCGACGACGCCCCAGCTGTTTCCGTTGTCCCACGAGACGTCGATTTCGACGGAGGCAAGCGGGCTGCCGCCGGCTGAGGCGGCCGCCGTGGCGCCCACGACGACCGCTTGAAAGGCGGTCGCAGAGGACGGCGCCGACAGGCTTACGTTGGGCGGTGGCGGCGTGGGGGTTGGAGACGGTGTGGGGGTCGGGACCAGCGTCGGAGTCGGGGAATGAGTGGGCGTGGGGGTCGGGGACGGTGTGGGGGTGGGGGTCGGAGATGGCGTCGGGGTCGGGGACGGTGTGGGGGTCGGGATTCCCCCGATGGCGCCGCTTCCGCCGGCGTCCATCGAATCGGTCTCGATGGCGCTCAGCGGATCGCGCGGCACCATAACATCGAAGAACCAGAATCGGAGGGAATAGGCGCCTGGGGCGGGGCCCGTGATGGTCCAGGTCCCGTGCACGGAGCCGTCAGCGGGGGTGTTGTGGGCCCCGTAGAGGTGGATCGACGCGGATGCGCCGGACACCGACCCGGCACCGCTTACGCTGACGCTCGGCCCGGACCTGCCCGCTGTTGCGAGCAACTGTGCGACCATGTTTCCGGAGCTGTCCACAAGGTCGATTCTGCCCGGGTCGCTCGCGGTGCCGCTCGGGTCGTCGTCGCAGGTCCACAGGACCTGGAAATTCAGCCGGTAGCCGCCGGCGCCCATCTCGATGGGCGCCGACGAATAGGGGCCGGATTGGGCCCCGGCGTACGGCGCGAGGGCGTAGAATGCCGCGAGAATGCACCCGGCTGCGATCCGTCGTGCTCCGGTGGTGGTCACGGGCGGATGAGATAATTAAAACTAGTTATTAGACAAGTCTAAAATAATGCTCCGGCGGCTTTCCCGCTCACGCGGAGGGCCCGCGGGAGGCCGTTGAGCGCCTCCCGCCGAGGATGATGAACGTGCCGTCCAGTCCGCAGAGCCGCCTCAGCTGAGCGCGCCACGGGGCGCTCGCCCTCCACGGCGGGACGAATGCGTCGCCCGGGTGAAGCCGGACGCCGGCGATCCTGCCGCGCAGCCCGAGGAAATGCGCCGCCCAGTGTACGAGGTTCCAGTCGCCGAACCACCAGGGTGGGATCCTGCCGTCGGGAGTCGCCGGCATGGCGATGCACTTGCGGTAGAGCCAGCGGCTGGCGGCGGGGGCGAAGATCACGTGGAAGGGTGGCAGCGTCCTGAGCTCGCGGCGCGGCAGGAGCGGACGCTCGGCGAAGGAGACGCTCGTCGTGCGTCCGCCCTCGCCGTGGCTGTACGACACCTCGCGGCAGACGCGCCCGCCGACCAGGTTCGAGCTCTCGTCCGCGCACTCCTCGGTGGCCGCCTGGCAGATCCACCGGTTGCGCAGGTTCGCGATCAGGGGCGCGGCGTTCTCCCTGCCCCCGAGCTTGAGCCACACGGAATTCTGCGACTGTGTCGCGGCGTAGACCGCGCCGCGGGCCTCCCGCACGACGTCAACCTCGCAGTCCGCGCGGACGGCGTGGCGCTGCCATTCGTCCTGCTCTACGAGGACGACGTTTCGGTTCTGCCAGTCCGGGCTGTCGGCGCGCCGGTCAAAGCGCTCGAGGATGATCTGGTAGGCGAGGGCCTTCACCAGCGTGGACGCGTACCGCCTCTGGAGCGCGTACTTCTGGGGGATCGCCATGCACACGACCTTGCCCTGCTGGATGTCGCGCAGGTCGAACGTGCTGTCGGCGCAGAAGACCTCGGCGATCTCCGGCTCGGCGAAGGGGACCAGGAAGTTGTAGAGGGTGCCCCGCACGCCGCCCAGCTGCTCGTGCGGCTGGCTCCAGTAGTTGTTCTCGAGCTGGAAGCGCGCCTCCGAGAAGGCCTCGGACGAGGCCAGGCCGGGATGCACGGCGGCGCACCGCAGCAGGTAGCTCCGGTAGCTCTCCTGCACCGTCAGGATGTCGAAGAGGGTGAGCAGGTTCGGGCCCTGCCCGGGCGCGCGGGCTGCCCCGGCCGCCTTGGCGGCCAGGACAAGGCGGATCCCCCATGCGATCTTGTCCCTCGCCTGGGGGACGAAGAACTCGTCGCGCGTCACGGCCTCCTCCACGGACAGGGCGGTGTCCACGATCAGCTTCGCGCACGTGTCCGCGGGGATCTCGTCCATGGCGAGCAGGTTCAGGCGCACGGGGGGCCGCCAGTCGTCGGGGGCCCATGGCGGGCGCGTGCGCAGGATGCACAGGTCCTCCTCGCGCCCATGGTGGCGCAGGAGCGCCTCGATGGCCTGCCCTTCGTTCCCCTTCTCGCCGCAGACGAAGCCGCCCCACGGCGGGACGCGGTACCTTAGGCGGCGCCAGGGGTCGCAGGCCGCCTGGAGCGCCTGCGCGCTCTGCTCGGACAGGCACCGGATACGTCCGATCTGGCGCTCGATCGCCTCGGATTGGGCGGAGGGGGCGCCCCGCCTCTCCGCCTCCAGCAGGGCGGAACCGAGCCGCGAGAGCTCAAGGCCAAGGTCGCGCCCAAGGGCCCGGTGGCCTTCCCTCATGCGGCGGAAGTCGCGGCACGCCGGGCTGCGCGGCCACTGCGGCCGCTCGATGCCGGCCTCGTTGACGCACAGCGAATGAAGCCTGGGCATGATGCAGGCGAGCGTCTTTCCGGACCCGGTGGCCCCCGTCACGCATCCGCCCCGGCAGCCCGCGTCGCGGCCGACCGCCACGCCTGCGTACGCGTACATGGCGCCGGGGTGCCTGAGGTACACGGGCCTGCGCTGCTTCGGCCCGAGGAGGACGTGGGCGAGAGCGGCACACGCCGCGGGCAGGGTCCACCATTCGACCCGGGAGAGGGTCCGCGCCGCCTGCGGATGGAGGCCCCCCCGCAGCCAGTCCGGAAAACACTCCACGGGCCTAAGCATCCCCAACGACTGGAGCAGGTGGGCCAGCAGCGCCGCCCCGAGGGCCACGGCGAGCGCCTCGCTAAGCCTTGCGAGAAGATAGGCGGCGTAGGCGGTCCGGGTCACGCCCGGAACCGACATTAACACAAAACATTAGACAAGTCTAATAATGGGCCACTCTAGTGCCAGCGCCCGCCGTGCCATGCCCAGCGGCCGCCGGACCTGGCCCAGCCGCCACCCACCCAAGCCGCGCCCCGGTAGGGCACGCGGCCATAGTGGCCGCCGTGCCAGTACCAGCCGATTCCGCTCCAGCCCCAGTACCCGCCGATCCACATGTAGTCGGGATACGGGCACACGGGAATGGTCTCCACAATGGGGGCCGGCGGCTCGTAGGCGACCACGGTGCCGTCGGCCATGTCGGGTGCGGGCGGCATGGGCGTTCCGGGGGCCGGCATCACCGATGCGGCTGCCGGCGGCGCGGGCGGCGGCCCCGAGGGGGCCTGGGGTATGGGGTTCGCGGGCGCCGAAGGCGGCTCGGGCGGAGTCTGAGGCTGGGCCGACGGGCCACCCACGGTCCACGTCCCGTCGACCCAAACCCAGCCCGCGCTGCCCTGGACCCAGTGTCCGGCGACCCATGTGGCGCTAGGCGAAGGAGGGAGCTCCCAGTGGCCCGGCACCCACACCCAGCGCTGGGCGACATTGTTCCAATGTCCTGCCATCCAGAGATATCCGGGGCCCGGGGCGGGCGTCACCTGCTCGCCGACCACCTGGGTCGCTGCGGGCTGGTAGACGGCATTCTGCGTGTAAACCGGCTCCGGGTAATAGTATCCGGCGGAGGGATAGTAGAGCGGCACGGCGAGATTCAGCCGAAACCCTACGTAGGCGTTGGCCTGCGTGGGCGCGCCCAGTGCTAATGCTGCGGGGAGGAGGAAGAGGCTCTTGGCATTCATGGTGTTCTCAAGAATATGACGCTCCTAGGTGACAAAGGATACACCCCCAAGGTTCCCCCTGCAACCGAAGGGCGTTTCCCCGGCCTCAGAGAATCGCGCGAAGGCCGGGGACCCGCCGGGCGAGGTCCGAGACAAGGAAGCTTCCGGCGAGCCCGGCCGCCGTGAGGATTGACACCTTGAAGAAGGGATCGGCGTCCAGCTGGCGCAGCCAGATCGTGAACAGGATGAGCACGACCGGATGAAACACGTACACGCCGAACGACCTCTCGGCGAGCCACCGGGCAAGGGGCGTCGAGACGTTGAGACGCCCGGAGCAAAACGCCAGCGCGCCTAGTGCCAGGCCGAGGCCGGACAGCTGCTCCCAGGCGGCCATCCCGAGGGCCTCCGGATGCCACCCGCCCGAGATGCCGGCGGTGCCGTTCCCCTTGAGGACGCCCGCCGACACGAGGACACCGGCGAGGGCCAAGGGGCCGAGGACAAGGGCCGCCCATCCCGCCCGGCGCGCAAGCCTTGAGCGGGCGAGGCCGACAAGCCAGCCGCCCCGGGCCGCGGCCACCCCGGTGGCGAACGCCATGACGTACTGGGGAAAGTAGCAGAGCTGCATGTTGAGGACCGACTGGCCGACCGGCTCCACGGTCCTGACGAGGAACGTGGAGGCGACCAGGGCACCCGCCCAGATCGCGATTGCACGGGCCCCGGGCGGCCGCCCGGCGGGCGCGGCGCCCCGACCTGGCCTTAAGGCCGCACGCCACGCGGCGAGTCCCGCCGAGAAGATCAGCAGGGCGGCCGCAAACCACATCGGGCCCGTCCCGCTCAGGAACCGGCCGCTCGAGAAGTACCTGAAGTAGACCCCGGGCGGCCCGAAGGCATCGCCGTTCGGGTTAATGGCGTAGACAATCACGGGGTGGAGAAGCACGACGTAGAGGAGCGTCGGCGCCCCGAGGCGCAGAAGGCGCTCCCGCATGAAACCGGCCGGCCCGCGCCGCTCGAGCGAGCCGTGGGCGAAGTAGCCGCCGATGAGGAAGAGGATCCCCATGAAGAACGCCTGGAGGTGCCCCTGCCAGAACGCGAACACGACCTTTATGGCCATGGGCGGGTCCGGGGGCTCCTGGACATACCAGCTTCCGATGTGGCTGTAGGTCACGCAGGCATGCATGTTGACCACGAGCACGATCGCCATCGTGCGAAGCTGGTCTACCCAGGCGAGCCGCCCTTTAGCCTTGGGATCTTGGGGCACCAGAGCGCAGGAGATCAGCAGTCCCCGCCCTTGTCACCAGAAGAAGAAGTCGCCCTTCGTGAAGTTGGTCGTCGTTGGCGTGCCGGCCGGCTGCCGGGACTTCAGGTTAGAGTCGTAGGAGAAATTGCGCGTCTTCGGCTGGATGTACACCGAGTCGTTGATGTTGGCCTGGTGCCCGTTGCCGACATATTTCCCGTTGAAATACTTAGACGTGAAGAGCTGGCCGAGCGATCCGTTGAGCGTCAGCGCGAGTCCCGCGGGCGGATTCGGGTTGAACCAGTCCTCGATCATCCGGACGAGGTTCTGGACGCCGCCGCTGTTGACGTTGGGGGTGGGGGCGGGGTCCGACGGGGTGTTCCCCGTGAGAATCGCCGCGTTGATCGTCATGGTTGCGCTCGAGCCGTTCGCGTTCGACGGCCGGTTGATGATCGTGTCGGTATTTGCCTCGGTCACGCTCCATTGCTGCGAGACCGCCGTGATCGCGTCGCCCAGGATGGCCGCTGGGTTGGGCACCATGGACCCGCCGACATTGATCAGGGTCGTGTTGTAGTCCCCCTGGATGTAGAGGCCGTTGTTCGAGACAACCGAGAACCCCAGCGGGTTTCCATTCTGGTCATTGGCGGTCGGTGTCGTCGCGCCGTCCGTCAGGAGGATCCCGTTCAGGTTGCCCGGGTGGTGCGTCGAATCGGTGGCCGCGGTGTTGTTCGTGTTGTCGTAGACATACACGACACCGTTGTAATTGGTTCCGATCGTGGTGGGATTTGCCGGCAGGATGGCCTGGAGCGCCGTGTTAAGCGCGCCGATGTCCACCGCGGTCAGATTGACGCCCGTCGAGCCGGCGTTCACCTCCCGAGGATCCATCATCACTTGGCGGATCTGCCCGGACGGGATTATGGTGTTAAGGTACGGCTGGAACAACGTGGTGTACGCGTCCAGGTTCGCGCCGGGGTTGGTGGCGTCCAGGCTCGCATAGCCGACGTGTATCTGCGTGGCCGCGGCAGGGTTACCCGGGGCCGGTTGGTCGATGGTGATGAGCACACCCGCGGTATTGTACATCCGGGTCTCTTGCACAACGGGGTCCTCGAGTATCAAATGGCCGTTCGAGTCAAGCGGCGGTGGCGCCACCGCGGCCCTGTAGATCTCGTTCGGATCAGGATCACCCTGAATGTTGGCATAGGCCAGAGGGTAGGTCGCAATGTCGGCGGAAACGTCGACGCCGCCGATGAAACTCGATTGCGATTGCATTTGGAGTACCTGCAGCCTGCGCTGGGCAATCTGGTCCGGGGGAGCGGGCGCGAGGGGATTCGGGTTGAAGACCGGGTCCGTGAGGGCTCCGCTGCCCACTAGGCGGTCGGTTTCACCGGACATGGGGTCCGTTGCGCCGTTGTAGTCCACGAAATAGTAGGTCGTGTCCTGGAGGGTGAGCGCGTAACCCGTCTGCGAGCCTATGTAGGCGCTCGAGTTCGTCGAGACCGGGCCCGTGATGGTCATGTTGCCGCCCGCGGCGATCTCGAGGTTTCCCTGGTAAAACACCGCAAACTGAAACAGCGACGTGCTCGAGAACACAAAATGCCGGCCCGAATGGAAGGTAATGGTCCCGAGAACGCCGTTCTGGGTCGTGGCGCTCGTCTTGGCGTCATAGTAGTAATTCGTCCCGATGGAAAGCGTGCCGGGGACGATGCCCTGCGCCCCCTGATTGGTCGTGGCGATGGGATGAAACGTGATCGAGCGCGTGACCGTCCACGTATTCCCCAGCACGGGCTGCCGAAAGTTAGCGTCGAATGGCTGGGTGTTGGTCGGCGGCACATTGCACAGCGTGTTCAAAGGTTCCCTGCTTGGAACTGCGACGACGGGAATCTTGGCGAGGAGCTCCGTCTTCCACTCATAGAAAAGCATCTCCATCTCGCTGTCGGCAAGCTCCTTAGCCTGGTCCATTAACGCCTGGCGCTGCGAGTTGAGATACGTGGTGAGGCTGTACGAAAGGATCCCCGCCGCGGCGAACGAGAGGATGACGATGACGATCAGGGCGGCGAGCAGGGCGCTGCCACGGCGGAGGTCCTTTCCTGGATTATGGTCTTTCACGGCAGCCTCGCGATTCTAGTCATCCGGCGGGGGTGTCGGCGTCGGTGTTGGCGACGGTGTCGGCGTCGGTGTTGGCGACGGTGTCGGCGACGGAGTCGGAGTCGGAGTCGGCGACGGTGTCGGCGACGGAGTCGGAGTCGGAGTCGGCGACGGGGTGTGCGTGGGCGACGGCGTCGGTGTCGGTGTCGGCGACGGAGTCGGAGTCGGCGACGGAGTCGGCGACGGCGTCGGCGTCGGCGTCGGTGTCGGTGACGGAGTCGGTGACGGCGTCGGCGTCGGCGAGGGAGTATGTGTGGGTGACGGGGTCGGCGACGGGGTGTGCGTCGGTGACGGGGTCGGGGTCGGCGACGGGGTGTGCGTGGGCGACGGTGTCGGCGACGGCGTATGCGTCGGAGTCGGCGTCGGAGTCGGAGTCGGCGACGGGGTGTGCGTGGGCGACGGTGTCGGCGACGGGGTGTGCGTGGGTGACGGCGTCGGCGTCGGGGTCTGCGTCGGAGTCGGCGACGGCGTCGGGGTCGGTGACG
>PLTZ01000055.1 GCA_003164715.1 Opitutaceae bacterium
GCCGTTCGCGCTTCCCTTGCGGATCAAGTCGTTGCCCTCGTCGGCAACGTAGAGGTTGCCGCTTGCGTCCAGCGCCACTCCCGTGGGCTCGAAGAACCTTGCCGCGGAGCCCGTACCGTCCTCGCTCCCGGGCACGCCGGAAAGCCCCGCCAGCGTGCTCACGACCCCAGCCGGAGTGATCATGCGGACCGCGTCGTTGCCCTGCTCCGTGACGTAGAGGTTGCCGCTTCCGTCAACGGCGATGCCGACCGGAAGATAGAACCTTGCGCTGGCGCCCGGGCCGTCCGCGCTGCCGGAGGCCTGCGAGTTGCCCGCGAGCGTCGTCACGACGCCCGCCGGCGTGATCTTGCGGATCGTGTTGTTGGCGTAATCGGCAACATACACGTTGCCGTTCGCGTCGACCGCCAGGCCCGCCGGCAGGTTGAACTGCGCGGCACTGCCCGTGCCGTCCGCGAAGCCCACCCCGCCCGCCGTGCCCGCAAACGTCGTCACGGTGCCGCCCGGGGTGATCTTGCGGATGTCAAAGTTGCCCTGCTCGGAGACGTAAAGGTTGCCGGCGTTGTCCACGGCGATGCCGACCGGCAGGCTGAAGGACGCGCCCGACCCCGTCCCGTTGGCCGATCCCCTCTTTCCCGGGGTGCCCGCGAGCGTCGACACGACGCCCCCCGGCGTGATCTTGCGGACCGAGTCGTTGCCCGCGTCCGTGACGTACACGTTTCCGGCCTGGTCCACGCAGATGCCGAACGGGCTGAAGAACTGCGCGGCGCCGCCCGTCCCGTCGTTTGTCCCGACGTTGCCCGCCGTGCCCGCATACGTCGTCACGGTGCCCGCTGGGGTGACCTTGCGGATCGTGTCGTTCAGCTCGTCGGCGACATAGAGGTTGCCGCTTGAGTCAACGGCGACGCCGACCGGGCCGTTGAACTGCGCGGAGGCTCCCGTCCCGTCCGCGCTGCCGCCGCCGACCGTCCCCGCAAGCGTCGTCACGACCGCCGACGGCGTGATCTTGCGGATCACGTTGTTGTCGGTGTCCGCCACGTAGAGGTTGCCGCCCGAATCGATCGCGATGCCGGCCGGCAGGAAGAACTCGGCCCCGGTTCCCGTCCCGTTCACGCTTCCCGCCACCGTCGGTACGCCCGAGAACGTCGTCACCACGGCGCCCGGCGCAATCTTGCGGATCGTGTCGTTGCCGGTGTCCGTGACATAGAGGTTTCCGCCCGAGTCAATGGTGATGCCGAACGGCTGGTAGAACCGCGCGGCGGAACCCGTGCCGTCCGCCGTGCCCCTCACGGTCCCCGAGCCCGCGTATGTCGTCACGGCGCCCGCCGACGTCACCTTGCGGATCGCGTAGTTCACGGTGTCCGCAACGTAGAGGTTGCCGCTGCCGTCGATCGTGATGCCGGCGGGATCGCTGAAACGGGCGGCGGTTGCCGACCCGTCCAGGTCGCCGGGGTTCCCCACGCTTCCCGAGAACGTCGTCACGGCGCCGGACAAAGTCACCTTGCGGATCGCGGAGTTCAGCTGGTCGGTGACATAGAGGTTGCCGCTCCCGTCGAACACGATGCCGACCGGCAGGTTGAACTGCGCGGCGGCACCCGTCCCGTTGCTGTAGCCCGCCAAGCCGGAGCCCGCGAGCGTCGTCACGACGCCGGCAGGGGTGACCTTGCGGATCGCGTTGTTGCCCGTGTCCACGACGTAGACATTGCCGCCGCCGTCCACCGCGACGCCCTCGGGCGACCGGAACCGCGCGGCGGACCCCTTGCCGTCCGCAAAGCCGAGAATCCCCGCCGAGCCCGCGAGCGTCGTCACGACGCCGCCGGGCGTGATCATGCGGATCGTATCGTCGCCCGTGTCCGCAACGTAGACATTGCCGCTGCCGTCGGTCGCCGTGCCCAGAGGAACGAGGAACCGGGCGTTGGCACCCGTGCCGTCGGCGCCGGTCAGGATGTAGCGGGAGCCGGCCAGCGTGCCGGAGACGCCCGCAGGCGACAGCGTGCGGATCTCGTTGTTTCCCTGGTCCGAAACATAGAGGTTGCCGCTCGAGTCGGACGCGATGCCCGCCGGCCCGTTGAACTGCGCGGCGGCCCCGGTACCGTTCGCGGTGCCGGCCGTCCCCGGCGTGCCGGCGAGCGTCGTCACGACGCCCCCTGACGTGATCTTGCGGATCGTTTCGTTGGCGTTGTCCGCGACATAGACGTTGCCGTTGCCATCGACCGCGACGCCCGCCGGGTTGTAGAACTGCGCGGCGGGGCCTGTCCCGTCGGCGGAGCCCGTTGTGCCCGCGGTCCCCGCGAGCGTCGTCACGACGCCCCCTGACGCGATCTTGCGGATCGTGTTGTTGCCCTGGTCCGAGACGTAGAGGTTGCCGCCCCCGTCCACCGCGATCCCGTAGGGCGCGTTGAACTGCGCGGCGCTTCCGGTCCCGTCCTTGCTGCCCACCGCGGCCTGCGAGCCCGCGAGCGTCGTCACGACGCCCGCCTGGGTCACCATCCGGATCGTGTCATTGATGGTGTCCGCCACGTAGAGGTTGCCGCCCGAATCGACCGCGATGCCGGAGGGGCCGTGGAACGTTGCGGCGGCCCCGGTCGCGTCCTTGTTGCCGAACGCCAGCGCCGTGCCCGCGAGCGTCGTCACGACGCCCGCCTGGGTCACCTTCCGGATCGTGGCGTTTCCGGTGTCCGCGACGTACACGTTGCCGCTTGCGTCGACCGCGACGCCCACCGGCAGGTTGAACCGCGCCGCGGTGCCCGTCCCGTCAAGGTGGCCGGGGGCCCCCGGGCCGCCCGCGAGCGTCGTCACGACGCCCGCCGGGGTCACCTTCCGAATCGTGCTGTTGTCGGTGTCCGCGACGTACACGTTGCCGCTTGCGTCGACGGCCACGCTGGAGGGATAGAAGAAGCGCGCGGCGGATCCCGTCGCGTCAACGCTCGTGACCGCGGGAGGGGAGCCCGCCAGCGTGCTGAAGGTGTAGGGCGTGGTGTAGTTGCTCTGGGCGCCCGCGGCCGCGGTGAGGAGCACCGAGGCAGTGGCGGCCAGGATTGTGGACGTGACTTTATTCATAGAAGGGACGCGCCCGGGGGGACGCAGGGGTTTGGGGAAATTCTGACTCCTGTGAACGTGAGGGGGCAGGCTACGGCCATCGGGGTCCCGCGGCAAGCCGCGACCGCACAAAGGCGGCGCTTTGCGGCGGATGAAATGGGGGCCATTAGCGCTCGACAAGGGCCACCTCGAAAGGCTTGAGCGAAAGGGCCACCTCGGTGCCGACCTGTTTCCACTGCTCCCTGCCCTCCTCGGTGCGGGTGACGACGAGAGTGTCCCCGTTCATCCGCTCGCGCCAGCCCCCGAGCGGGGCGTCGGCCGGAAGGTGCAGCGCAACCTTCGCCACGGTGTCGTTCATGTTGTAGAGGACATACTGCCTCTCTCCAAAGGGATAGAGGGCGACGCCCCCCATGCCGACCAGGCGCACGCCGAGTTCCTCAAAGAAGACGCGGCGCACGGCGTTGAGCACCGGCTCCGGCAGCCGCAGGAGGTCGTAGCTGTTGTCGGGCAGGTTGAGCACGTCGACCGTGCCCTCCATGTAGGGCGTGGACAAAAGGACGCCGAAGTCCGCGTCCTCCCGAATGAGCGCCACGCTGCGCACGTACGGCCAGGTCGAGAGCTGGATCTTGGGGAAGGTGAACGGCCGGCCGGCGGCGACGGGTTCCGTGTCCCAGAAGGCGCCGCGCACGCGGAACGACGACGAGGTCGCGGTGCCGCGATCAGCGATGACGTTCATCACCCGGCCGAGCTCACTCGCCCGGAGGTCCTGCAGGAGCGGCCAGCTCATGAAGACCTCCTTGCCGGCGCGGATACGCGCCAGGAGCTTGGCCGCAAGCTGCGGGTCGCGCAGCGAATGCTGCGTGAAGATGGCGGCCTTGGCGTCCGCGGGGAACGCCGCCGTGGGCGCCATCGGAAGCCCGATCATGCCCAGGTAGCCGAAGATGTTGTACTCGCCCGTGGACCCGAGCGGCAGGTGGATCGGGATCCCGCGGGCGGGGCCCTCCAGCATCCCCGCAAGCCTGTCGAAGTCGCCCATCCGCGCGCAGAGGGCCGGGTAGACGTCCGAGGCGGGGACCGGCGGGTGGAGCTGGCCCGCGCACCAGAAGATGATCTCGGGGGCCCGCGCAAGGACCGCCTGCCAGACCTCGGCCAGGTAGTCGTTTGCGTCGCCCTGCATCCCGTAGTTGTCGAGCCACGCGCTGCGCCACTTGGGGCCCGCGTCGCCGCCGATCCACCGCTGGAAGACGTAGCCCGAGTAGATCGGGATGTGCTGCTCGTCGGTGGCCCGCTGGCGCGTCTCGATGCCGACGCTCACGCCGTCGAACTGCGGCGTCTGGAGCGCGACATCATAGCCGTTCTGGCGGTGCCCCTCGTACCAGTTCGGGTACTTGATGATGACGGTCGCCCTGGGGTTCACCTGCTTTGCGACGTCGATCAGGTGCCTCTTCGACTGCTCGTGGACGAGCCGGCTCCTGTAGTCGGCCCAGGATTCGCTGCCGCGCCCGGCCACGCACTTTTCGCAGGTGCAGGTCGTGAAGAGCCAGTCGTCCACGATGATCTCGTCCACCGCCTGGGCCAGCACGCGCACCCGGCCCTCAAGGAGCGCCATGTCCTCCGCACTGTTGTAGCAGAGGGGGCCCTTCTCCCCGGCCGGGACGACGGCCCCGGAGACCTGGAGCCCCCGGGCGCGCAGGTCCGCGGCGATCCCGCGAAGGACGGCCACCGCCGCCGGGTCGCCGCTCGCGCTGTCGAGGTAGACCTTCGAGAGGCGAAGCGGCGCGAAGTACTCGAGGGCGGCCTGGCGGTCCGCCGGCTTCGCCAGCAGGTTCTCCACATCCTCGCTCGTGAAGAAGAGGGCGGTCGTCAGGTGCTGCCAGCGGGCCCCGGCGGGCGCCGGCTCGGCCCGAAGCGGCCCCCAGACTAGCGAAAGGCCCCCTGCCAAGAGGACGGAGGCGATGCGGCGCATCGCGGGATGGGGTCTAGTAACGGAGGCGGGGCGGAGGGGCATGGCCTTGCGGGGGTTGTGGGGTTACCCGGCGGGGGACGGGCGGGCATTCGCCTTCGCCCGCGGCACGGGCGCCCGCCGGGTGGCGCCTTGACCCCTCCCACGCTGGCCCCGCACGGGCGAGTGTCAAATCCGTGATGCCCGGACCGTGTACCACCCTCCCGCCCGTGGCCCCTCCCCCTAGTAGATCTCGGGCACCACCATCTCCGGCCGGAGCGGCTCGCGCCGGTAGTCCGGGTGGTGGATGCGGGGCGGAAGCGTGACCGGCTCGTGCTTCACCTCGGAGTATTTCACCTGGGAGAGCAGGTGGTGGATGCAGTTCAGGCGCGCCTTCTTCTTGTCCGCCCCCTGGACCACCCACCACGGCGACTCGGGCAGGTGCGTGCGCTCGAACATGACCTCCTTGGCCTTGGTGTAGAGCTCCCAGCGCTTGCGCGACTCGAGGTCCATCGGGCTCAGCTTCCACTGCTTTAGGGGATCGTTGATCCTGCAGCGGAACCGGAACTCCTGCTCCTCGTCGGGGATCGAGAACCAGTACTTGATGAGCTGGATCCCCGAGCGGATCAGCATCTGCTCGAAATCGGGCACCGACCGGAAGAACTCCTCGTACTCCCCGTCGGTGCAGAATCCCATCACCCGCTCGACGCCGGCGCGGTTGTACCAGCTGCGGTCAAAGAGCACCATCTCGCCCGCCGCCGGCAGGTGCGCGACGTACCTCTGGAAATACCACTGGGTCTTCTCGCGGCTTGACGGCGCCGGGAGCGCCGCCACCCGGGCGACCCGGGGGTTCAGGCGCTGGGTGATGCGCTTGATGACGCCCCCCTTGCCGGCCGCGTCCCTACCCTCGCACACGATCACGAGGCGGTGGCCGCTCTCCACGATCCAGTCGTGCATCTTGACCAGTTCGCCCTGGAGCCGGAAGAGCTCCTTGAAGTAGTGGTTGCGCTGCTCGCGGTCCGAGTCGTGGGCCAGCGGCTGGAGCGGCGCGTCGGGCCCCAGCTTCTCCCAGTCGTCGCGCTCCATCTCGAGTTCCTCGTCGTAGTCGTCGATCAGCTCGCGATGGACGCGCCGGATCAGCTGGCTTTCGCCGTTGGCGCCGTTGGAGTGTTCGGTGGAGTCGGAAGTCATGGGAAGGAGGCTGAACTGCGGCAGGCAACGAAGCGCCTAAGCCCGGCGGCTGCAAGCGGCCAGAGCCCCTGGGACGCCGGTCCAGGCAGATTTAACCCAAACGTTATACAGGGGGACGCAGCTTGGCAACCTAGCGAGACCGGCACCCCGCCCAAGGGTGCCGAAGGGACGAGACGCCCCCTTCGGACCGGCATTAAGTGCTTGTAGCCAACCTATTGCTGCTCGCGGGAAGCCCCATCCATTGGCGGCGGCCGCATAAAAATGTTGTCAAGAAAGCGTCCCACCGAACCCGACCTAAAGCGCACAGTCCCAGGGGCCGATACCATTATCGGCAATCGCTCCCATGTCCCACGTCCATTTCATCAACGGCCAGCTCGAGTCCGCGGACCGGTACCAGGCGTTCCTGGACCAGACCAGGGCCGTGCGCTTGGCCGAGAAGAAGGAGCGGACCCGGAAGAAGGCGGGGACCCGGTCATTCGAGACGGCCATCGACGCGGACGAGGAGACGCCTGAGGATTCGGGCGGGGAGCCGCGGGAGGAGACCGGCCAGGAGCCGGCCCAGGATCCCGAGAAGAACCCCGAGGCTGACGCAGGAGCGTCCGAGGGTTTCGGGCAGCACTACGCCTGAGGGCGCGGCGCCCATCCGGCGCGCCGCCATAGGGATTCCGAGACCGTGCTACGGTTGCTTGGCCGAGAGGCCCGTCTTCACGACCAGCACGCTGCACTGCGCGTGGTCGGCGATGCGGTCGGCCGTGTCGCCGAGCAGGCGGCCCCAGAGGGCCGAGTGGTCGCTGTGGCCGACGACGATCAGGTCGTGGCCGCCCTCCGCCGCGGCCTTGATGATGGCCTTGGCGGCGTGCCCGCGGGCGCTCTCGCACGGGATCGACAGGCCCGCCTGCGCGGCCACCTCCGCGACCTCCGCCTTGCGCGCCGCGAAATACTCGTCGGCGGCCTCCGACTCCTCCTCAATCTCGCCGGGCAGGTCCGAGTGCCGGGGGAGCGGCTCGCGCACCCAGAGCGCGGTCACGTTCGCCCCGAACTCCTTGGCGAGCCGGGCGGCCGCGGCGAGGGCGGCCTTGCCTCCCTTTGAACCATCATAACCTACGAGGATTTTGTTGTACATTGGGGTCCTCTCTTGTTGGCGCCTACGGGCGCCGGGGTTTCGAGTTGATGCGTTCGGCGTAGATGCGCCCCCACTCGTGCATCGCCTCGAGCGTGGGCTGGAAGAAGCGCTGCGCGATGAAGGTCGGCACAAAGGCGCTCAGGATGACGACGGTGACCAGGATCGTGTACTGCCTCTCGTCGATGATCTTGTTCTGCAGGCCGAAGAGCGCCGAGATCGTGCCGAAGGTGAGCCCGGTCGCCATGAGGAGCGTCGTGTAGTTCGCCTCCCGGGTGCGCATGTAGAAGAGCCTCGTGAGCGGCCAGACGCCGATGAATTTCGTCCCGAGCTTCATGAGGAGCAGGACGGCGATGATCCCGAGCGCCGCCCACAGCGCCGGGATCGAGACGAAGAGCCCGGCCTTGATGAAGTAGAACGGGGTGAAGATCGTGAACGCGATCGTCCGCATCCGGTGGACGAGCGTCTTGTCGCGAAGGAACACCCCGGCGACGACCAGGCCCACGAGGTACGCCGGCAGGACGGCCTCGCTCTTGGCCGAAGACGCGAGCCCCCCGAGGAAGAACAGGATGAAGAAGATGAACTTCACCTCGGGCTCGCTGACCCGCGTCGCCCCCAGGCGGGTGATGATGAACTTCGTCCACGCCGGCATGTACCAGAGCGTGACGCACATCACGGTCACGAAGGCCACCATCCACAGGTTGAAGTCGGCGAACAGGGTCCCCAGGGCGAGCACGGTCCCGAAATCCGTGATGAAGCACGCGGCCAGGATCGTCTTTCCCATGGCGGTGTCGCTCTGCCTCCCCTCGATCATCACGGCGTAGACCACGGCGACCGAGGTGGTCGACAGGGCGATCCCGGCGATCTGCGCCTGGTGGAGCGGCCAGCCGAGGACGAACTGGGCGAAGAGCCACACGGAGACAAACGGCAGGAGGAACGAGAGGATGCCGATCGACAGGCTCGCCCGGAGGTTGGCCCGCAGCGAGGCCGGGTCGATCTCGGCGCCGGCCAGGAACGTGAGGACGCCGCTCCCGAGGAGCGCAAGGAAGTTGGTCCACTCGGTCGTCTTCAGGATGTGGTGGCCGCCGCCGAAGTTCATGTTGCCCACGACGACCCCGACCATGATCTCGATCAGGGCGACGGAGATCCCGGTGCGGATGGAGATGAGGCTCGCCGCAAAGGCGAGCCCCATCCAGATCGCCGCCACGTACCAGATGTTGTCCAGGATCATCATGCGGGACCGGGGGGCCGCAGGCTCGCCGCGGGGGCCTGAGGCTTCGCGCCGCGGTAGAAGATGACCCGCGCCCGCTCGAGCGTCATGAGGCCGCTGTGCATCATCTCCTCCAGAACCGGCAGGAACGCGTTGATCTTCTCCTCGCTGTCCACGATCTCGATCACGACCGGCAGGTCGTCGGAGAGCCGGATGATCTTCGTCGTGTGCAGCCGGCTCGACTTGCCGAATCCCATGCTGGCGCGAAGCACCGTCGCGCCCGCGAGGTGCACCTCGCGGGCCTTCAGCACGATGGCCTCATAGAGCGGCTGGTGGTGCCAGCGCGCGGATTCGCCGATGAAGATCCGAAGGAGGAGCGCTTCGTGGGGTATTTCCATGGTCAGGGGTGTTGGAACGGGCCTCTCGCCACTTGGGGATTTCTGGCAAAACGGGCCCTACCAAGCGAGCCTCGCCTTCGAGGGGCGAGGGGAGCGCCTTTGCCCCGCCCTCAAGGGGCTGCGAGCCATCGGCAAGGGCCCCCGGCGAATCAGAACTGCGGCTGGTTGTTCGCCGGGTCGTTGAGGAGCGCCTCGAACCGCGGGTCGCCGCGCAGCGCCCGGAAGCAATTCCCGAACCAGATCCCGTCCCGCGCGGTGTGCACGTTCACCCCCGAGAACGGGACCTTGAGGAGCCGGGCGATTTCCGCAAGGGCACGGTCCTTCTCCCCAAGCTGGGCCAGCACCGAGGCGTGGATCCCCGCGTAGGTCGGCCCATCGATCGCGTCGCGCGACTCGGGTACCAGCTCCATCGCCTTCTCGCTGCAGCGGATCGCCTCGTCCTTCTCCCCCTTGATGGCGCGCGCCACGGCCAGGTTCGCCCAGAGCGACGCATTCGAGGGCTGGCTCGCGAGTTCGGCCGTCATCGCCGCGAGCGCCGAATCGGCGCGGGCCCTCGCCGCGTCCCTGTCGCCCGCCTCCAAGAGGACCTGCGCCGCGTCCACGTCCTGCTGCCAGCGCGTGTAGCCCAGACCCTCGACATAGGGGCGCTCCCGGTCGAGCCGCGCGGCCTCGGCCAGGTCGCCCCGGGCCCGCGCGGAGATCTTCAACGACCACGCAAGGATCTCGGAATCCGCGGGGTCGAACTTCCGGCTGAGCGCCGACTGGAGCTCATCTGCCGAGCCGTCGCGAAGGAACCCGCAGATTCCCACGAAGATCGAGGGAAGGACCTTTTCGGGAGACGCCTGCACGAGCCGCCGGCCGAGGGCCAGGCCCTCGTCGAAGTGGCGTGTGTTGAACAGGAACTGCATGAACTCCTGGCCGTGATGAAGGTCCGCGGGATCAAGCTCCATCGCGCGGCGGAAGTTGACGAGCGAATCGGCCCAGTGGCCCTGCCTGCGGTGGATGAGCGCCAGGGAGTAGTACATGACCGGGTCGTTGGGCCTTAGCTGGGCAAGGCGCAGGTACTGCTCGGCCGCGCGGGCGTAGTCGCGGTAGCCGTAGTAGTAGTAGTCCCCGGTGTCCTCGATCACCGCCGGGTCGTCGGGCGCCACGCGGTTGGCCGTCTCGATCGCCTCCTTCGCCTTCGCGAGGCGCAGGTCGGTGTGGTCCTCGTCGTCAAAGAAGACGAAGGCCTGGTACGACCCGAGCTCCGCCCAGGCCGCCGCAAACTTCGGGTCGAGCGCGACGGCTGAACGCAGGAGGGGCTCGATGACCGCGAGCGACCCGAGGTCGTTGCGCATCTTGCGGGCCTTGAGGTACAGGTCGTACGCCTCGGTGCTGTCGGTCGGGCGCCGCTCCAAGAGCGCCTTCTCCTCAGGCGAGATGGCGGCGCTGAGCGCCCCCGCGATCGCCTGGGAGAGCTCCCCCTGGATCGCGAAGATGTCGGTGATATCCCGGTCGTAGGACTTGGCCCAGATGTGCTCGTCCGTGGCCGCACGGATCAGCTGGCCCGTGACGCGGACCTTGTTGCCGGCCCGGCGCACGCTCCCCTCGAGGATGTACGCGACGCCCAGCTCCTTCGCGATCTCGCGGATCGGCTTTGTCGCCCCGCGGTACTGCATGACCGAGGTCCGCGACACGACCCGCAACCCCTTCACGAGCGCGAGGTTTGTCAGGATGTCCTCGTGGATCCCGTCGGCGAAGAAGGCGTTGGTGTCCTTGTCCTCGCTCATGTTCTCGAACGGGAGGACGGCGACCGACTTGTCGGAAACGGCCGGGGCTGCGGTCGGCGGCGGCGCGCTTTCCCTCCCCGCGTCCGCCTTCTCGGCCGCGGCGGTCGCCTGCGATGCAATCGTGGTCGCCGCCGCTACCAGGCGGGCGACCTCCTCGGGGCTGCGGCGCGGCCTGAGCAAAAGGTAGGCGACCACTCCCGCAACGAGAACGGCAAAGCAGCCCAGGATGACGAGAGGGGCGTGGCTTCGGTGGCCGGCCGGGGCGGGAGCGGCGGCGGCCTTCGCCGGCGGCGCCGGGGCGCGGCTTCCCGCAGCCTTCTTCGGCGCCTCGAGGAGCCCCTTCACCTGCTCCACGAACTGGGAGCTCGGCACACCGTGCCTAAGCTGGGTCCACTGGTAGCGCAGGAACTCCTCGGGCACCATGGCCTCGTCCGCGGGGGTGTCGTCCACGACCACGGGCACGATGAAGGGCACCCCGTGGGCCATGTCCTTCGTTCGCTCGACGCCCATGTTCCACTCACGCCGGAAGTAGCCCTCTCCCCTCGCCTGCGTCCGGGCCGAGATGAGCGGCATGAAGAGCGCGCACTCGCGAATCTGCCGCCTTATCTTCTGGTCCCAGGCGTCCCCGCCTCGAAGCTCCGCCTGGTCGAACCACACTTCGATGCCGAAGGCCCGCAGGGCGTCGGCGATGCGGCGGGCCTGCTCAACGTCCTCCCTGGCGTAGCTCAGGAAGACGGCTGGGCCCGGCTGGGTGGTGGAACTCTCCGGCATGGGACACGCAGCTACCTGACAGGCAGGGCGATGCCTTGCGAGTCCAAAGCCGCGCCGAATCGGCCCTCTGCCGGCGCCAGGCCAGGGGTCTCCTTCCTTAGGCGTACGTGCACTTCCGGGCTTCGTCGGCAAAGGCCTCAAGAAGCTCCGGATCCGCGTCGAAGAAATGATCGGACGGCGACAAGATGAACCCCCCGCCGCCCCCGGCCTCGGCGAAGCACCGCCGAACCTCCGCCCGCGTCTCCTTCGGGGTGCACCGCGTGAAGAAGCGCAGCTGGTCAAAGCCGCCGATCATGCAGACTTTGGAGCCGATCCGGCGCTTGGCCTCGGCAAGGTCGGCGTCGCCCCCCATGGCGGCCGGCGTAAAGGTCTCCATGGCGTCGGGTCCCATGGCCGCGATGCGCTCGAGGAGCGGCATCATCCCGCCGCAGGTGTGGTAGACGATCCGCTGGCCCGCGGCGTGGGCCGCCTCGATTATGTCCCTGTCGTAGGGCGCCACGAACCGCTCGAAGATCGCGGGCGAGATCACGGTCGAGGAGGCCGCCCCCCCGCCGAGCTCGATCACGTCGTAGCGGGCGCCCGCGAGCGAGCGGGCATAGACGAGCTTGCGGCGCTGGAGGATCCCCAGGAACTCGTGGACCCACACGGGATCGTCGTACGTCTCGAGGATCAGCCGCTCGATCCCCGCCAGGCACGCCGCGTCCTGCCAGCAGCCCGGCTGCCCGAAGGCGTCGAACGTGCACATGTGGCTCCGGATGATCCCCCGCTCGCCGAACGCGTCGGCCGCGCGGTTGACCGCGCCCACGTCGCACTTAGGCGCGGGCATGAACGCACCCAGGAGGTCGATGTCGCTCTTCTCCTTGATCAGGTGCTCGGCCACCCAGGTCGTGTAGGCGTTCGACTGCAGGACCATGGAGAGCTCGCCGCCCGGCGTGAAGAACCGAAACCGCTGGGCCTGGAATTCGGTGCCGGGAAGGTCCTCGATCGAGATTCTCCAGGCATCCGTCACCACCCGGCGGGCCTCCAGGAAGCCGATCTTCCCCTGGACCGGGTCGTATCTTTCGCCCAGGGACTCGTCCGGCCGGTGCTCGACGACCCAGTCGATGGCGTCGAGATCGAGCGCGTCGAAGAACTCGCGGCTGTCCGCCCCCTTGAAGAACTCCCGGAGGTAGGACTGCATCAGGTGGTGGGTCGTCACCGGCAGCCGGTCGGGGACCTGCCGGTTGAGCGCGCACAGCATCCGTTGTCGTGAGGTCATGGTGCGGATTGCTTCGGGGCCAGGGGGTCGCCGCGACCCCGACGGCGGGGCGCCACCGGCGAACGGGCGCCCGAGCCGCCTGACGGATCGGTCTTGGCTTAAGTGTAACCGCGCGGGCTCTGAAAAGGAAGCGCCCATTAGAATCCCCTTCCCCCTTGAACCGCCCGGGGGTGGCCCAGGGCCTGCGCGCGCCCTAATCCGCGCCTGGCGAGCCGAGCTTCTTCTCGGGCCTGAACACAAGGTCGTCGCGGTTCTGGATCCACGGATCCGCCAGCGCCTCCGCGACGTTCTTCGTGAAGGCCATGCCCCAGCCCACCCGGCCGGCGTTTCCGTCCCACCAATGCACGAAGAAGACGGTCCTCGGCATTTTCTCCCGGATGGCCGACACGAGGATTCTCTCGTCAAAATCGGGGTTCCCCAGCTCCGGCGAGCCGGCCCCGAACTCGCACATGCAGACGATCTTCCCGGTCGAGACCAGTTTCGTATAGCCGTCGACCACGGAGGCGTCGGCCGGATGGTCCGTGTAGACATCCTGCCCCACGATGTCGACATAGGCGTCACCGGGATAGTGGGTCGTCGTTGGGATCCCCGGTTGCCCGGACTCAAAGAGCCACACGAGATTGTGAAGCCCCTGGGTCTCCTCCATGTAGCCGCGGGTAAAGCGCCACAGGGTGGTGAACTGCTCGGACGACAGGAACTTCGTTCCCCACCAGAACCAGTCGCCGCCATTCTCGTGATAGGGCCGGAGCATGACGACCACGCCTGCCTCCTGCAGCTCCCTGATTCCGGCGGCGACCTGATTCAGCGAACGCATGAACGCGGTGTTCGTCGCCGTGCCCGGGATCAGCAACCCTGCCGCGTCCAGCCGGGAGACATCATGAACCGGCCCGCCTGACGTCGGGTTCGGCATGTGAAGGTTCAGCAGGACCAGGCCGCCCGCCCTCCAGTAGGCGATGGCACCCGCATTGAAGGTCGTGACCGGCACGCCCGACGTCTGGTCGTAATGATAATAGTCGCCGCTCACCAGGCCCAGCCATTTGCCCGTCTTCGCATGGATGGCGCCAATCGGAGCCATGTCGCCCGTCTCGACATCCTGCCCGGAAATCGTGTGGGTTCCGGACACCTGCTTCAGATAAGCAACCAGCTCCGCCGGCGTACGAATGCCGGGGGGAGTTGCAAGGGCGGGCTGAAGGGCGGCGGAGAACAGCACAAGCGCCGCGCCGGCCTTCAGAACGAAGCAGAATCCGCGGGTCCAAGAGCGCATGATCGATCGAATCGGCATCCGCCCCTTATCTCAAGATCCACCGACGGCGCCAGCCGTGGAGCCAGGCCGCGCATCCCGGTCGCGAAACCCGCGCCATTACTTGAATGTACGCGCTTTTTTCTGTTTAGGCGCGGCCGGGGATCGCCTCGGCTTGCGGTGTTGCCCGTCGGCAACCGCTAGAACCGATCCAGGAACCCTCAATCGCCCCCACCATGCCCTTCAGCCTATCCCTCGCGGTCAGCCTAGGTAAGTTTGTCCAGTGCGCCTATGACATGAACAACCTGCCGGATCCGGCCAAGGTCACCCTTAGCGATTCCAGCTATTCGTTGGTGAACGTCATCTATGGGGACAACAAATGGGACGACGTGGACGGCTTCGTGCCCTTCGGCTTCATCGCGCAATCAAGCGCGGCACCCTATTCCATCGTGGTGAGCCTACGGGGCACCGAGGACATGTGGGACTGGATTTCAAATATTGCGTTCCTTCGGAAGGCCTGCCCCCTGTCGGGCGCCCCGGCCGGAGCGGAGACCGAGGATGGATTCACATGCCTCTACCAGACGCTCTGCGTCGCACCGACGGCTCCGGCGGTTCCCTTGAAGACGACGATCCAGAGTCTAATCGCCAGCCTTGGGGCGGCAGACGTGACCCAGGTCTGCGTCTGCGGCCACAGCCTGGGGGGAGCCTTGGCCACCCTGGCCGCGGTCGACCTTGTCGGCTCCAACATCGTGAGCGCGCTCTGCATCTACACCTTCGCAAGCCCGGCCGTGGGCGAGAAGACCTTCGCCGGCTGGTATGACGGCCTGGTGCCCGATTCGTATCGCATCTTCAACGGGACCGACATCGTGCCGACACTTCCCCCGTCGCTCATCGGGTACACGCACGTGGACGAACCGTTCGAGATCAATTCCGGGCCGTCGGTGAACAACAGCGTCGTCTGCCACCACTCGCTTTCGACATACCTGCATGCGCTCGATGCCTCGCAGCCCCTCGAGGCGGGATGCTCGTTGCTTGCGCTTGCGGCGCCTCCGCCATGATGATCCTGCCGGCGAAGAGCCTGCAGCGGGCGTCGAAGACGGGCCGTTGAGGCGCAGGATCGTCCCCAGATGACGCTGAACCCTCACCCAACAACACAAAGGTTCAGATGACGACCGACGACCTGGCGCGGGTGAACCAACAGTTTTACGACGCCCTCTGGTCCAACAGCCGGCTGGTGCGGCCCGAGCGGTTCAATACCTGGCCGCTTTTGTCGGCCTTGGCCTCCCGGGCCCCGTCTCGCCTTGAGGTCGGCCCGGGCCTTCGGCCGCGTCTGCCGATTGCCGGCACTCATTTCATAGACATCAGTCCGCCGGTTGTCGCGCGCCTGAAGATGGAAGGCGGCCTCGCAGCGGAAGGCGCAATCGCCTCCCTTCCGTTCGCAGACGGGCAGTTCGACCTGGTCTGCGCCTTCGATGTCATCGAACACATCGGCGATGATCGGAGCGGCTTTCGCGAGGTGGGCCGCGTGCTGAAGAAGGGCGGGAGGCTTGTCCTTTCGGTGCCGATATTTGCGGCGCTCTGGACGAATTTCGACACGCTGGTCGGACACGCGAGGCGGTACGAGCCCGGGGAGCTTGTCGAGAACCTCAGGTCCCATGAGCTTGAAATTGAAAGGAGCGCCCCGTTTGGGATGCAGCCTTCCAATCCTTGGCTTGTGAGGCTGGGGATGCACTTGCTCATCCAACACCGCAAGACGGCGATGCGCTGGTACAACGGCCTCATCGCCCCGATGGGGTTGCTGTTTCAGAGGCGGCTTCGGTTCTCCGAAGGGCTGATTGACACAAAGAAGGTCGATGAACTGATCCTGGTGTGCGTGCGCAGGTGAGGGCGCTCGCCGGGGGGCGCGAGCCGTGTCACAAGCCATGCCTCAACCCGGTTTGACGGCGGTCCTGCGCGGGTGTTTGCTTAGCGTGACTTGAAGCCGCCCCCATCCAGGCCGGTGGCGCCGGCAACGCCCCACCCCGCAACCCCTACCCCTGTGAATCCACGCGCCTTCCTTGGCCTCCTCTCCGGAACGCTCGCCGCCAGCCTCCCGCTTTCGGCCGAAAACAGCCCGAGTCCGCCCAGGCGGTTCTTCTCCGACGACAGCTTCTGGAACCAGCCGATCGCGGCGAACGCCGAGACCGACCCGCGCACCGGGCGGTGGGTGAAGCTCCTCGAGACCGAGCCCAGCAAGGAGAACTGGCTCATCAACTGCGAGCAGTGGACGATCCCGGTCTACGAGGTCGATTCCTCCACGCCGCAGGTGAAGGTCGGGCTCCACACGCTCACGCCCGACGAGCACCGCATCTGGCACTCGCAGCATGCGACGTTCGGGCATGGAAAAGGATTCGACCTGGTTCCGATCCCAGGCGAGGCGAAGCCGGACCCAAGGGGAGACGCCCACCTGGCCGCCGTGGACTGGGGCCGCAAGCTCGTCTGGGACATGTGGTCCGTCACCAAAAATCCCGACGGCAGCTGGGCCTCCAACACCGGGATGGTCTACGCGTCCGACGGTCCGGGGGTCTTCAGGACCGAGGACCTGGGGGTCGTCGACGGCGAAAGCGTCCACTTCCACGGGCCGAGCCGGGCGGCGGGCGTCCCGGCCGTGGCGGGCCTCATCCTCTACGACGAGGTCATGGCCGGGGAGATCCGCCACAAGGTCGCCGCCGCCTCGCGCTTCTGCGCGTACAGGGAGTTCGTGTTTCCCGCGGCGTGGACGGACGGGATCGTCGAGGGCGGCATCCCGGAGGGCACCGTGATCCAGCTCGACCCCGCGCTCGACCTGTCAGCGTTCCCGCTGACCCGCGAGGAGCGCATCGTCTGCGTCGCGCTCCAGCGCTACGGGATGGTCCTGGTCGACATCGCCCAGGGCCAGCCCGTCTACGCCGAGGGCCTCTGGGGGCATCCCGGCAAGTCGTGGAAGGGAAAGCTCCGGTCGACCGGCGGACTTTCGACGATACCCTACAGCCACTATCGCATGCTCAAGATGGGGCCCGCGACCTACAAGGGGGACGGGCGCTCCAAGTTCGCCTCCGTCTGGGACGACCCGCAGACCAACAAGTAGGCGCACGCAGGCGGCATTGGACAATCACCCGTTGCCACCGCCGCCGTTGCAGCATACCTTGTGAATGCCGGGCCCGTCCCCGGGCCCGCCCCAAGGCAACTTCACCCCATGGCACCAACCCCCGGACTCACATGAGCGTACCCACCAGCCCCCAGAGATTCCCCTACGTTAAGGACATGGCAGCGGGCACCTACTACTGGTGCGCCTGCGGCAATTCCAAGAACCAGCCGTTCTGCGACGGCGCACACCAGGGCACCGAGTTCTCACCGGTGAAGGTCGAGCTTGCCGCGGCGAGGAAGGTCGCCTTCTGCGGCTGCAAGCATACTAAGAACGGCGCCCTCTGCGACGGGTCGCACGCAAGGATCTGACAAGCGCCGCCCAAGACTCCCGTTCTGAGACTCGAGTCAAAGCGGCGGGGCAGTTGTTCTTGTCGTGTGGGGGGAGGCTTCCCAAGCAGAGCCGAAGCTTCACCAGCGCATGAGCCCGGGCACAAAGATTTGGATCGTGCCAATAGAGTTCCCCCGGGACGGGTCACGCCCTATATGGCAATTGCAGGCGCATATCGCAGCGGTAGGTTAAGGACCCATAGCCAAGTGACGGCCTGTAGCGTACTGTAGCAAGGAAAGTGATGGCGAACACCTCGTCATCAAAAACAAAAGATACATTATGCACCTCCTATTCGCACCCGTTCTTGCCAGTGCCATCTACATTGGCGGCGGCTTGGGCCTCGTCCTCCTCATCGTCGTTATCATCCTGATACTACGCTGACCGCGACCGAGTCCGCGCAGTTTAGCGCCTGCGAGCCGATTGCGCTCGCAGGGAAGCTTGGCTATAAATCCGATCACCCAGGTTTCCAGCCCCCAGGTATCCTATGGCCCTTGGCGAAGCGTGAATGCGCGCAAGCGACCGTGGCCTCAAGGCGTTTTCCTGTGCTCCTGTGCAATGGGCCTAGCCTGCTTAGCACCCAGCCTTCACGGCCCATGATCCTCGGAATTGCGCTGGGTTCTCGCGCGAAAGAGCGACGTATAGATAACGAGGCACGTCAGCAGGATTGCGCCCATCCAAACGCTGCCGGGGCCGGAAACGCCAAAGTAGTAGCTGGCACCGGCGACGAAGGGAACGAGCACAATTGAAAGGAGGGCAAGGTTCATTGCCCAAAAGATAGCACTCAGTGCCCCTGTTCCTATGGGGTCTTGGCCTCCGCCCGAAACACAGTTTGCCCAGACGTCCACGAGGTGTGGCAGAATCTGGTCGCAGGTGCTCGGGATGAGGCGGCAGCATGGGGCCTCGGGTCCCCCGTGGGCCCGCTACCCACCCGCAGGTCCGACTCCGCCCGCAGGAGGCTCGTCCTTCTTCCCGGCCTTTGCGCGCTCGGCCTCGATCCGCTCCAGCTCAAGCGGATGGTCCTCCTTCATCTCCTTCTCCGACAGCCATCCCGTGAGCCATGAGAGGTTCATGGGATAGATGTCCGGGTTGAAGATGACGAAGTAGAAGTGCCAGATGATGATGGCCAAGGTCGCCAGCACGGCCTCGTACAGGTGGACGGTCCGGGACACGTCGTAGCCGAGCTTCGTAAAGAGCCGGATGGACGTGTTCTCGAACCAGAGGAGCGCCCCGGTGATGCCCATGACCGCCGAGCCCCACATCATCGCCCAGTACTCGGTCTTCTCGATGTAGCTGAAGCGCCCGAACTTCGGCTTGGTCGGCGAAAGCCCGAGGTTGTACCGCAGGACGCCCAGCGCATCGGTCAGGTCCTTCACCACGGGCAACAGGTCGCGGAACAGCTGCCTCCCGCGAATCGTGAGCGCCAGGTATGCGAAATGCCACAGCCCGGCGGCAACGAGGACCACGCCGGCCACCCTGTGGATGTCGCTTCGCCATTCGAACAGGTGGCCGACCCGGTGGCGGATGGGCATGACCCACCAAGCATCCGGGAACTGGAGCATGAAGCCCGTGATGACGAGCGCGACGAAGCTTAGGACCAGGGTCCCGTGCTGAAGGCGCTCGTTGACCGTCATCCGGAGATAGAGGCGGTGGGGCAGGATCTCCTCGGCGACGAGCCCCCTCTGGATCCCGATCTTGCGCCGCACCTTCTTTAGGAAGTCGAGGCCGTTGTGGACGACCATTCCGCCGACCACGACAATGATGAGCAGAACGTAGAGCGTCGCGATCCAGTAGACCGCAGGCTCCTGGCCCTTCCTGCTCGCCGTCACGTGCACCGGGGCGGACGTGAAGCGCACGTCGGCGCCCTGGTGGCACTGGCCGCAGGTCTTCGCCAGGTTGGCGCGGTTGACCGGCGAGAGCGGATCCGAGGACGGCCGCACCGCGTGCGCCCCGTGGCAGCTCGAGCAGTTGACCGCGACCACCGCGCCGCCGCGGGTCGCCAGCCCGTGGAAGCTGTCGGCAAAGGTCTGGAAGCGGTCGGTCGCCAGGCCGTAGCGCTCGTTCAGGTTCACCGAGCCGTGGCAGGTGCCGCACACCATCGCCGAGACGTTGCGCGCCGACACGGCGGCAGTCGGGTTCTTGGGATCCTGGATCTGGTGCTCCCCGTGGCAGGTGGTGCACACCGGCGTGTCCGGGAAGCCCATCCTAAGGGCGGCCGCATGCGCGCTCAGCGCATACTCCTTGGCCTCCGCCGCGTGGCACTTGGCGCATGTCCCGGGGAGATTCTGCGGGTTGAACCGCGAGCCGGCGCTGAGCGGGCCGGCCGTCTCGTGGCTTCCGTGGCAGTCGACGCAGTTGGCGGCGGCGGCGTTTCCCTGCGCGAGGCTCTTGCCGTGCACGCTCTCGCCGTAGGAGACGATGAAGCCCCGGCTCACCTTCGAGGCCGCCAGCACGCGGCTCTCGTCCCTGTGGCAGCTCAGGCAGAGGTCCGTCTGCTCGCGCTTGAGCTTCAACTTGTCGCTCCCCGCCGCCACCGGCTTCATGTGGCAGGTGAGGCAGGTCGGCGCCTCGGCCCGTCCCGCGGCGAAGGCCGCGCCGTGCGCGGAATTCATGAAGTGCTCGGCGACGTCGGCGTGGCACTCGCCGCAGGCGGCCACGAGCTTCGCCCCCGCGAACGACGACTTCGCGCCCGAGGCCTCCGGGATCCCGTGGGTCCCGTGGCAGGAAGTGCAGTCGGTCTCGGCCGTGGCCGCAAAGGGCACCGCGGCAAAGTCCGCGTGGAAGGCGTGGGTCTTCGCGGTTGCGTCATGGCAGCCCCTGCAGTCGACGGCGGCCGCCGGCCTGTGGTGCGGCCGGACGTTCAGGTCGACGGCGTCGTGGCAGTCGGTGCAGCCGAGCGACGCGTGCGCCGAGCGGCCGAACCCGCTCGTGTCGACGTGGAGCGACACCATCTTGCCGCCCTTCCAGATGCCGAGCTTGGGATCCCCGTGGCATTCCAGGCAGGCCTTGTTCCCTGCGGCATCCGCGGCCCGGAGGCCCCCCGCAAGCGCAGCCGCAGCCATCCCGGCTCCCGCGAGCCGGAGCAAAAATGTGAATCTTAGGTGTTGCCGCATGGCTGCCGGACGGCCCGCCGCCAGGCACCTCCCATGCTGCCCGAAGCCCCGCGATTCGGCTGCGCGGATTTTGGCATAGATGCCGCGCTTTTATCCTACCCAGGACGGGAAGAAGCTCCTAGTATGGCCCCAGCGCCCTCCGCCCCCCGGGACGCGAGGCTCGACCCAGAAGATTTACCATGAAATCACTCAACATCATCGGGATAGGGGCTACGGCCCTTCTCATCGCATCGCCCGCGGCCCGCGCCGCGGCTGCCGACAACTGGAAGCAGCACTGTGCATCCTGCCACGGCGCGGACGGCACCGGGCAGACCAAGATGGGCCACAAGCTCGGCGTCAAGGACCTGACCGACGCCGCCAACCAGAAGGGCTTCACCGACGACCAGCTCTTCAAGAACCTGAAGGCCGGCGAATCCGACGCCGACGGCAAGGTGAAGATGAAGCCCTTCGGCGAGAAGCTGTCGGACGACGACATCAAGGCCCTCGTGGCCTACGTCCGTACGCTGTCCAAGTAGGGGCCTACCCGGAGCCGCCCCCCTGCCGCCGGATCATACCGGCGAGCCTGCGGCTCTCCGGGTCGCCCGACCCCTCCAGTCCCCGCAGCACCCCCGCCTGGTCCTCGGGCGAGCGGTTCTGGCCGAACTTGAACTTCGCCTCAATGCGGGTGATGCGGATCGAGAAGGCGACGACCGCCCGCATCATCGACTCCATGTAGTCCTTCGGCAGGTCCATCCCCCACGGGCTCGGCATCCCCGACTCGTACTTGGAGGTCGTGTCCCTAAGCATCTTCAGCATGAACGCGGCGTCCGTCTCCACGCGCGCGACGCCGTAGACGTGGGCCGCCGCGTAGTTCCAGGTGGGCACCGCAACCTTGGCCTCATACCACGAGGGGCTTATGTAGGCGTGCGGCCCGTGGAAGATGCAGAGGACCTCCCGGACCCCGTCGAAGGACTTCCACTGCCCGTTCGCCCGCGCCATGTGGCCGCGAAGACTGTCGCCCTGTTGCGACTCGTCCAGCAGCACCGGCAGGTGGCTCGCCTGCATCCGGCCGTCCTCCTGCGTGACCAGGGTGGCGAAGCCGTGCGCATGGAGGAACGCCCGGATCGTCCGGGGATCCTCGACGCGGTTGAAGGACGGGATGTACATTGAACACACCGAATCACCGACCTAAAGGGTGCGCGAGCCGTTTTCCGGCCCGGGACGCCCGGAGTGGACACCCGAGGCAAACCCCCTTTTCTTTGCGGAATCAATCCATGCATGACGTGAAGACGACCGCCGGCCTCCCGAAGGCCGCCGCCTACCGCGAGATCCTGGGACAGCTCGCGGCGCTCTTTTCCGGGGAGCGAAGCGGCATGGCCAACGCGGCGAACATGGCGGCCGCCCTTTACCAGGCGCTGCCCGACGTGAACTGGGCCGGGTTCTATTTCCTGCAGGAGGGCGACCTGGTGCTCGGGCCCTTCCAGGGCAAGGTCGCGTGCGTGCGGATCCGGGTCGGCAAGGGCGTCTGCGGGACGGCGGCCAAGCGCCTGGAAACGATCACTGTCCCGGACGTGAACGCCTTTCCGGGGCATATCGCGTGCGACTCCGCATCGCGCTCCGAGATCGTCGTCCCGCTCATCCGAAAGGGGAGCCTGATCGGGGTCCTGGACGTCGACAGCCCGACACTGGGCCGGTTCGACCGGGAGGACGCCGCCGGCCTCGGCGCCGCGGTGGATCTCCTGCTCCTGGCCTCCGACTTCGGAAGGCTCGCCGGCTGACCGCGGGCCGTGGGCCCCAAAAGGCTCACTCGGCGGGAGCGGGACCCTCCGCGCCGATCGCGGGGCCGCGCGGGTCCCGGATGCCCGCCTTTCGCCCGGAGCCCTTCGACTCTACCTCCTCAATGTAGCGACGGGTCGCCGGCGGCAGCTCGAGCCAGATCCTGATCGCGATCGCCAGGCCCAGGAGCGCGAAGGGGACCAAGAACAGGGGCCACCAGATCCAGTTGATCGAGGCCAGGTAGCCGATGCTCACGGACTGGATCGTGCTGCCAGCGTAGGCAAAGCCGTCGACGATGCCGGCACAGGTGGCGGTCGCCTTGCGGCCGCCGAAGTCCGTCGCCGCCGTGCCCGACATGAGCGAGGTGATGCCGACGGCGCACATGGTGATCGCCACACCCATGATCCCCACGGTGACCGGCGATGTCCGCAGGGTGGCGGCCATCACGAGCGCCAGGGCGAGGACCAGGGCGCTCAGGATCGCCGCCACCGGCCCGCGCCTCGACTGGAAGAACTTGTCCGAGATGAATCCGGCCGCGAATCCCCCCACGATGCCGAAGATGCACAGGAGCCACCCCCAATGCTGCACGAAGAACGGGCTTCCTCCGGCCGGCACCTCCGCGGCGAAGAACGTATACCAGTACTGGATCCCGTTTCGGAATACCCCCGAAGTGAGCTCCACGGCCGCGATCATGAGCATGAGCGGGCTAAGAAAGACCTTCTTGAGCAAGTCCAGGTACGAGAGATCGATATGCATGAGCCCCGAGGAGGCGTCGTGCGTGTCGAAGGACGGGAAACCGGCATCCTCCGGGGTGTCGGCCACGGCCCAAATGTCGATGATGGTCCAGCCCGCAATGATCGCCGCGGGGACGAAAAACACGGCGGGAATGCTGCCGGTGAAATCGACGATCGCCCGGCTCCAGTCGATCGCGAAGTACACGCCGATCGAAATGAGCGAGCCAAAGATCGCCCCGAACACCCCGCGCTCCCGCACGTGGAACCAGTAGGCCTTCACCTTGATGATCGAGACGGCGCCGTAGCTCTGGAAGTACATGTTCAGGGAGTAGACCGCGCTGTAGGCGGCGGTGAGGTGCCCCGGCATCCGCCCCGCGAGCACGAGAACGGTGAGCAGGCCGAGCATCGCGTTCGACACCGCCGATCCGAATCCCGCGATCAGCATCCCGCGCTTGCCCCCGATCCGGTCCACGAGCGGCCCGTTGACGACGAAGGAGACCGCGTAGACGAGCGTGCCGACGCCGGTGATGATGCCGAACGTCTCCTTGGTCATCAGCGCCCCCATCGCCTTCGAGGAGACGATGATGTTGAGGCGCCCCATGTACAGGAACGAGTACGTCATCCCCAGCGGGAACCAGTTGAGGAACCGCCGCATGACGAACTTCCGGCTGTGCCCCAGCGGGTTGTTCGCGAAATACGCCGCGATGACCGCGACCAGGCAGGCACCGATGACGGCGAGGTACATAAAACGGGTCGACGATGCCCGCGATTCGAGCCGGCTCAATCCCTATCCGGGCTGTTTCCCTGATCTTCCGACGGTTTTTGCACTGCCGTCACCCATTCCCGGGGATCCCGCGCCCATTCGACCCTAATGGGACAATCCCTGCAGCCCAAGAAATGCGCAGCTTTTGCCAAAGACCGCCCGGCGGCCCCGCTCCAGGCTTGTTAAGCTCTCCTCCGCAAGAGAATGAGCGCAGGCCGAAACACCCCCTCGATTTCGGCGGCCCCGGGATTGGGGCGCCCGGGCGGGGCCATTCCTATTTAGGGCGCCGCCCAAGACACCCCATGGCCCCCCAGCCGAGCGACCCGTCTTCCGATCCCGTTGCCCAGGCTGACAACCTTCGGCGCCTGGAGGCGCGCATCGCCCGGATTGAGGCCTACCTGCGGCTGAATGAGCCCGCCAAGGTGGCCGCCGCGCCGCCTCCCGCCGCGCAGAAACCCGACGAGGACCTCGAATACAAGATCGGCCAGGAATGGTTCGCGAAGGTGGGCATCGCGGCGCTCGGGGTCGGCATCGCCTTCACGCTCTGCCTACCCTACGCCACCCTGCCGCCCGCCGCCCCGTCGCTCGCCGGCTACGCGCTGGCGGCCGGACTCTTCGCCCTGGCGCGCTTCTCCCCCCGCGCCCTTGAGCCCGTCTCTTCGCCCCTTCGGGCGACGGGGATGGCGCTCCTCTATCTCGCAAGCCTGAGGCTCTGCTTCTTCGGGGACCGCCACGCCGTGGGCGCCGACTCGCTCGCGGGCGGGCTTCTCCTCGCGCTCACGGCCGCCGCGAACCTCGCGATCGCCCTGCGCAGGAAATCCGCGTGGCTGACCGGCCTCGCGCTCCTGACCGGCTACTCGACGGCCGTCGCCGTCGGCTCCCCGTCGGTTGGGCTGGGACTCATCGCCGCCTTCTCCATCGCGGCCGTGGGCGCCAGCGTCTTGCTTGGCCGGCCGGCACCGATCATGACCGCGATGCCGCTTGCGTACGTCGCGTACGCCGCATGGGCCTTCGGCAACCCGTTCCGCGGCCATCCGTTCCAGGCGGTCGCGGGCACGCCGTGGGCTCCCGGGGTGCTCCTCGTGTGCCTGGTGGCGTTCTCCGCCGGGTTTCACCGCGCCGCCCAGGGCGACCGGGAGAGCGTCATGGCCAACGCAGGCGTGTTTCTCAACGCCCTGGCGGGCTTCGCGGTCTACCTGATCCACACGTTCGTGTGCTATGACTCCGAGCTGGTGGCCGCCCAGCTGGCCGCCTCGGTTGCGCTCATAGGACTCGCCATCCTGCATTCGAGCGAGAAGGACGGCATCGGGTCCTTCATCTGCGCGATGACCGGATTCGCGGCGCTCAGCTTTGCGATCATCAAGGCCACGCACCCTCCCGATGTGTTCGTCTGGCTCTCCGTGCAGAGCGTCATCGTGGTCGCGACCGCGATCTGGCTGCGTTCCCGCTTCATCGTCGTCGCGAACTTTGTGATCTTCCTGGCGATCCTCGCCTGCTACGTGGCGGTCGCCGAGCGGGAGCGTGGGATAAGCCTCGGCTTCGGCCTGGTGGCCCTGACCACGGCCCGGCTCCTCGGCTGGAAGCAGAAGCGCCTCGAGCTCAAGACCGAGTTCATGCGAAACGCCTACCTTGTCGTGGCGTTCCTCGTGTTCCCCTACGCCCTTTATCACCTCGTGCCCGGGGCCTGGGTCAGCCTGGCATGGGTGGGAGCCGCGATGCTCTACTACCTTCTCTCGGCTATCCTGCACAACCCCAAGTACCGATGGATGGCGCACGCCACCCTCGTCCTCACGGCCCTCTACCTCGTCATCGTCGGGATAAGCCGGCTTGAGCCGCTGTTTCGCAACCTGTCGTTCCTCGTCCTCGGCGCCGCGTTCCTGATCGTGTCGCTCGTCTTTACCCGGTTGCGGACCCGCCGCTGACTGCAGTCACGCCACGCCCCACACGGAGCGGGCGTCCAATTCCGTGCGCCGATGGGGAGGCCGGGGCGCCCTTTGGGAACTTGGGAATTGAAGTCCGGGTCGGAGCCGTGGAATCTGGCTCAAGTGAGCCTTCCAGCGGCGGATACGGATATCGTCTACCGGGTTTCCAAGGGAATGCGGGTGCTCGGCGTCTGCTTCCTTTCGCCGCTAATCGCGGCCTGCATCGTGGCGCCGCTCTGGCTGCTTCGCGGTTCCTCGCTGGACGACGGGCTGCGGATCACGCTGCCGCTCCTCGGTATCGCCGTTGCGGCGCTGTTCGTGTACGTGCTGCGCTCCACCCTGCGCTCCCGCCTCGAATTCCTTTCCACCGGCATCCGCTACACGAGCGGCTGGGGCGCGCCAAAGGAACTCACCTACGACGAGGCCGAAGGGTACCGGGTCCGTCCGGGAAGGAATACGCGGATCCTGCTGCTCCAACCCAGGGACAAGGCCCGCAGACCGCTCAAGATCGAACTCGTCTTTGAACGGGCGAAGGAGCTGGACGCCCTGCTGGGGCAGAAATTCCGCAACCTCGATGAAGCGGACCTCCAGGCCGAAGTGAGCGAGATCCTGGCCGACGAGACCCTGGGCACGTCCGAAGAGGACCGGCGAGCCGCTTTGGCGAGCGCCAAAGGGCAGGCCCGCATCCTTAACGCGGCGGCAACGGGGCTCGTGTTCTGGGGATTCATCTATCCGCGGCCCTATGGCCTGGTGATGATCGCTCTTGCGGCGGCCCCCATCCTGGCCGTCGGCCTTATCCGCTGGTCGAACGGCCTCGTGGCCTTCGACGGGAAAAGGACCAGCGCGAGGCCCACGGTCGCCTATGCGGCAATGGGGCCGGCGATGGTCATGGGGCTTCGGGGCTTCCTTGACTGGCACATCCTCTCGTGGTCCGCCTTCTGGACGCCCTTCGCCGTGTTTGCTGGAACGATGATCGCCCTGGGCTGGTTTTGCGTGCAGCGCCCGGAGACCAAGAAGCTGGGCACGCTTGCGGTCTTAAGTTTCGTCTTCCTTGTCCACAGCTACGGCCTTGTGCTCTTCCTTAACGGCGAATTCGACCGCTCCGTCCCTGCCATCCACAGCACGGTCGTTGTCAGGCGTTGGACCGTCTCGGGCAGGAGCACAAGCTACCACTTCAGGGTTAGCCCATGGATTGATGACCGGGGCGCCCGGGACATAACGGTCGCACGGCAGGTCTACGACCAGCACGCGGCGGGCAGCCCGGCGCTGATCGGCGTCTGCAAGGGTTGTCTCGCGATTCCATGGTTCTTTGTGCGGTAGGTGCAACTCCGCCGCCGGTCGGCAGGCCCAGAAACCGGACGGGGAAACCGCCCTGCGTCTCCGGATCAACTCCCCTTGGCTGAAAGCCGAAGCCCCCAGTCCTGGTCGCCCGGAAAATCGGGCAGCATGACGACGCCAATCTTGCTGGCTCGCGCGGAATCTCCTGTCACTTCACCGTCAGATTCACCGGGTCGAAGCCCTCGCTGGTGATGACGACATTGTCCCCCGCCGCCAGCTTCTCGACCTTCAAGGTTGCGCCTACTTCTATGACATTGGACTGCGAGCGGGGCGTTCCCGGGCCGGTGACCGTTGTGTCGACCGTCAGTGGCAGCGGGCTCAGATTGTTGATCCGCAGCGTGAAGCCGCTGTGGCCCCCGAAGCTGCTTCCCCAGGTGTTTGCATCAAATGAGGTCGTCACAGGCATGTGGCGCACCTTCAGGACCAGGGGTTGAAGCTTCGCAAGGTCGCTCTGCGCCTTCTGAAGGCGCGACTGCAGGTCCGACACCTGGCTCTTCGCCTGAACGAGCTGCGCGGCAGCCTGGGACGATCCCGCGGCCGCCTGCGTGAGCTGGCCCTGCAGGTCGGCCGACTGGGCCTTGGCCTGGTCCAACTGCGCCTGCAGTTTCGCCGACTCCGCCTTCTCGGCCTTGGCCTTCTCGACCTGCGACTGCAGGTCCGCCAGCTGGCCCTTGGCCTTGTCGATCTGACTCTGCAGATCGGCCGACTGGGTCTTGTCCGCCTCCAGCTGCACCTTGAGGCCCGCGATCTTGGCGTTGTCCGCCCGGGCCTTGGCGAGGTCGGTCTGCGCCTGCGCCAGTTCCGCCTTGGCGCTGGCCAACTGCGTCTGACTTTCGGGGAGCCGGGCGTTCAGGTGCTGAACCTTGATGCCGAGGACGATGATGACAATGGCGAGGACAAGGCAGGCTGCGAGGGTCCCGAAGAACAAACCCGCTGACTTTCCCTTCTCGTGGCTGGGGGCTGGTGTATCATTCATGGTGGTTTGGACATGTTAGACCACCCCGGCCGATCAAAGGGTACGCCCTTCAATCCCGAAAGGCGCGCTTTCAAGTACGGTATAGACCCCACGTCCATTCGGCCTTCATGCGGGTGCCCGGTAGCACCGCCTCCCTTTCGCCGGCTTCTTGGGGCCTGCGCCCTTGAAATCCCCGGGGGAGGTGAAGGCCCCATAGCGAGGGGCGCCCCGGGAGACTACCATGCCCCCATGAACCTGATCCTTCTCTTCGTCATCCTTCTTCTCCTGTTCGGCGGCGGCGGCTTCTATTTCGGCGGACCCGCCATCGGCGGTGGCGGCCTTGGGCTGATCCTGCTGATCTGCCTCATCGTCTTCCTGGCGGGCGGTTTCCGGACGAAGACCTGAGGTCACGTTGCCCGGTTTCGCGAGCGCCAAACGGGGCGCCCGCGGGCTTGCAGCCCGACGCTCGTGGGCTATGTAGCCTTCATGAGCGACCTATCGGTCCGCGAAGCCCAGATGGATTCAGGCGGCCGACCGCAGGCCGAAGACGATTCCAAGCGAGCCGCCGAGCGGCTTTTCGTCGCCCTTGCGCTGCCCAATTGGCTCCGAGCCGAATTAAAGGGCCTCTCGGAGCCCCTGCGAGCCGTCGCGTGGATTCGCCCCGAGCAGCTTCATCTCACGCTGCGGTTTCTCGGCGACACGCCGGCAGACAAGATTGACCGGATTATGGAGAGCCTCGCCTCGATCCACGTGGAATCCTTCATCCTTCCGATTGAGGGCGTGGGCGGGTTCCCTCTGAAGGGTCCCCCAAGGTCATCTGGGTGGGCGTAGGCTCGGGGCACCCCCACCTCTTCCAGCTTCGCCAGCGCCTGGACGACGCGCTCCTCGCGGCAGGAGCCGATCTCGATGTCCGCCACTTCCAGCCGCACCTCACCCTCGCCCGCTGCGCCGCGGGTTCCGCAGGGGTTGTTTCGACCTGGTTGAGGCAGCATGGCGGATTTGGGACCGCGCCCTTGCGCGTCAATGCGTTCGACCTCTGCAAGAGCCGGCTTTCGGCCCAGGGCGCCGAGCACACGCTCAGGCGCCGTTACCCGCTGGCCTGAGGGCGCTTGCGTCCCCTCCGCGCGGGTCGGGGTCCCCTATTTTGCCCGGAGGAGAAGCACCGGAATCCTGACGCTGTGCCGCACGCGCCTGGAGGTTGAACCCAGGAAGAGGTCCGCCACGAAGCGGTGCCCGTGCGTGCTCATGGCCACGAGGTCGCACTTCTTCTCATGGACCCACCGGATGATCTGCTCGCCCGGCTCGCCGAACGCCAGTTCGGCCTCGGCCGGGATGCCCGCCGACTGAAACTCGTTCTGCACCTCCTGCAGGTACGCCGTGTCCTCGGAAATCTCCGGGCTCACCGCATCGGCCCCGAAGGTCCGCGCCGCCCAGCCGTCGGCGACGTGCAGCAGGACGACGCGGCTGTTCATGATCCTGGCCAGGGCCTTCACGTGCTCGATGATCGCCCGGTCGGTGGGCGTCGCGTCCAGCGTCACAAGGATCTTGTCATACATGGCTGGCTCTCGGCTGGAGGTGTCTTTGGGATGGATGCTTAGTGGCCGGCGATGACGGCCCCTGCCTGCCTCAGCGCATCCGGCAGACTATAGATGTCCAACGCCGTTATCAACAGCGCAGTGCCCCAGCCCGTGATCATGAGGAACCAGCCGCTGCGCCACTGCCCCATCCTCTTTCTGGAGCTCGTGAAGTGCAGGAGCGGGAACATGGCAAAGGGCAGCTCGATGCACAGCACCACCTGGCTCAGGTTCACGAGATCGGTCACGCTGCTGCTGCCCCTGATGCTGATGATGAGGATCGCGGGAATCACTGCCAAGGAACGGGTTATCAGCCGGCGCACCCACGGCTTGATCCTCCAGTTCATGAACCCCTCCATGACCACCTGCCCCGCCAGGGTCCCGGTGATCGTGCTGCTCTGGCCGCTCGCAAGGAGCGCCACGGCGAAGAGCGTGCTGGCGAGCGTGGTCCCGAGGAGCGGGGCCAGCGTCAGGTACGCCACGCGGATCCAGTCGCTGTCGGGCGTGAACGTGACGACCTGCCCGCCGGCCACCGTGATGCTGTCCTTGCCGTAGAAGACGATCGCCGCAAGGACGAGGATCGCCGCATTGATGACGAAGGCGATCGCCAGCGCGACCGCCGTGTCGATCGTGTTGAAGCGGATGGCACGGCGGACACTCTTCTCGTCCTGCTGCAGCTTGCGGGTCTGCACAAGAGCGGTGTGGAGGTAGAGATTGTGCGGCATCACGGTCGCCCCGATGATGCCGACCGCGACGACGATCATCCCGCTGCGCGCGAACTCGGGGCGCATCATGGCGCGGCCCATCTCCAGGAAATCGGGCCTGGTCTGGGAAAACCCGAGAATCTCCACGGCGTAGCAGACGCCGATCGTAAGAACAAAAACCGTGACGATCGCCTCGATCAACCGCATTCCCATCCCCTGGAAGGCAAGGAGAAGCATCACATCGAAGGCCGTGATGATGACCGCCCACTGCAGCGGGATGTGGAAAAGCATGTTGAGCGCCACCGCGCTCCCGAGCGCCTCGGCGAGGTCGGTCATCCCTATCGCGATCTCCATGGAGATCCAGTTCGGCCAGCGCGTCCACCCCGGGTAGTAATCCCGGCAGCACTGGGCCAGGTCCTTGCCCGTCGCCACGCCGAGGCGGGCCGAGATCACCTGGAGGATGACCGCCATGAAACTCGCCAGGGCGACAACCCAGAGGAGGCCGTACTTGAACTGCGCCCCGCCCGCAAGATCCGTGCCCCAGTTGCCCGGGTCCATGTAGCCGACGCTGATCAGGATCGCCGGGCCGACGAAGGCGCGCCACTGCCGCCAGAACCCCGCCTGCTGGGGCGGCACGATCACCGTGCCGTGGAGCCCCTCAAGCGAAGTGCGCCCCACCGGGGGCAGGTCGGCCGGTTCCTTTGGCCTCGTTTCCAATGTGCACCCACAGCTAACAGGGTGACGGAGCCAATTGTCCAACTTTCAAATGCCGGCCGCACGGGCCCCTGGAATCTGGCCCTGCGGGATGGCCCGCCCTTGCCTCGCAATGGCGGCAGCCGCTACGACGCCCTGAGGAGCTCCAGCATCGCCCGGTCGAGCTTCCTCCCCCGGAAGTCCTCGTAGGCCACGTCGCCCCGCCCGCTGTCCAGGACGCCAAAGGACCCGCTCAGGTTCCAGAGCGCCCAGCCGAGCCCGGCCTCCTTGAGGCACGCCAGGAGGTCGCCCATCCAGGCGAGCACCACGTCGTGCGGGGTCTGGTTGTGCGCCCCGAATTCCCCGATGTGGACGCCGACGCCCATTCCTTGGAGCGCCTGCCAGGGCGCGACCAGCTGGCGGCGGTAGCGCTCCCGGCCCCACGGGAGCGCCGGGTCGGCCTCGCCCGCGTGCGCCATGAAGATCGGGTTCTCGTGGAAGACGGCCTTGAGCCGCTGCGTCTGGCGCCTGTCGCTCTCGAGCATCCCCGGGGTGATGGCGAGCGGCCACTGGGGCCTCGGCCATGTGTCAGCCCCCTTGATCCAGTCCGCCTTCCAGTGCGTCACCTGCATCGGCTGGTAGCCCCGGCCGCTCTGGGCGATCCCGAGACCGGCCAGCGCGGGGACGGGGATGTTCCCCCACATGAGCCCGTCGGCGATGATGAGCCGCTCCGGGCTCTCGGCGCGGATCGCCCCGACCAGCGCCCGGACGACCCGGGCGTAGGTCGCGTCCTCCAGGAGCTCGCCAGTCTTCGGATCCTTCGCCCCGGGCTCGTTAAGGAGGTCGAAGCTGAGCGCGGAGTTCGGGACGCCCTTGTAGCGCGCCGCGAACTGGCCCCAGTGGTAGGAGGCCGCCTCGAGCGCCTCCGTGTCCGTCCACAGGTTGAAGGGCTCCTGGATCGAACGGTCGACCGAGTAGCCGGGCGCCCGGTGGAAGTTCAGGCACACGTGGACCCCGTGCTGCCTGCCGTACGCCACGGCCTGGTCGATCTCCCTTAAGACCGCTTCGTTCATCTCATGCCACTTCCCGGGCGACGACCAGCAACGGTACGACATCGGCAGCCGCACGAAGTTGAAGCCCCACCCGGCGAGGAGCGCGAAGTCCTCCTCGCGGTAGGGGGCGTTCTCCACGCTCGCGACGAACTTCTGCAGCAGGTTGAAGCCCCGCCAGCGGGGGAGCTTCGAGGCGGTCGCCTCGGGCATAACCGGCGCGGGCGCCGCGGCGCCCAGGCCCCGGCCCGCCAGCCCCAGTGCCGCCGCGGCGGACACGCCCTTGATGAAGTCTCTCCTGCCGATCGCGGGGTTCATGCACGCAAAACCAAGCACGCGAACGGCCCCGGCACAAGGACTTGGGAGCGGGTCCCGTAGGTCGCGCCGGGGGAATGGATCCGAGGTTGCGGCCGGCGCCAGACTTCACACCTTCCCATCTTGCGCCCCAACCCCCAGGCCCCGTGAGCACGCTCCCCGACCCCTTCAAGACGCCCCGCACCGAGACCGGGCGGCTCGACTGCGACTTCCAGGGGGAGACGGTGCCGATGATCCTGCGCCACGAGGACGTGCGCCGCGCCGCCAGGGACTGGAAGACCTACAGCTCGGACGCCCCCTTCCGGGTGCCCATTCCCTCAGAGGAGGACGTCCGCACGATCCGCCAGCTCCCGATCGAGACCGATCCCCCGGACCACACGGAGTACCGCGAGCTTGTGGAGCCCTTCTTCCGCCGGGCCAGGGAGCCGGAGGTCATCGCACGGATGGAGGCCCTGGTGGACGCCCTCGTGTCCGACGCGCTCAAGCGCGACTCGGTCGAGGTCGTCCGGGAGTTCGCCCTGCCGCTCCAGTCCCGGGCGCTCACCTACCTCCTCGCCATGCCCGAGTCCGAGGCGGACATCTGGACCGGATGGGGCACCCACGTCTTCCGGGACGGAGGCCAGGGCCAGAAGAAGGGCGCCGCCCTCGAGACCTACCTGAACGAGCGCCTCGACCGGGCCGCGAGAAGCCCCGGAGGGGACTTCTTCAGCGCGCTCACCCAGGCGACCTTCCGGGGCCGCCCCCTCACCCGGGCTGAGATGCTGGGCTTCGCCAACCTGACCTTCGCTGGGGGCCGCGACACGGTCATCCAGACCGTGGCCTCGGTCGTAGCCTACCTGGGCCGCAGGCCCGAGGCCCTGGGGTTCCTGCGGGAGGACCCCTCCCGCGTCGTTCACGCCTGCGAGGAGTTCTTCCGCGCGGTGACGCCGCTGACGCACATCGGGCGGGTCTGCCCCGTCGAAACCCAAGTCCACGGGAGGAAGGTCCCGGCCGGCGGCCGCGTCTCCCTCTGCTGGGCGTCCGCCAACCAGGATGAGACCGTCTTCGAGGACCCCGGGGAGGTGAAGCTCGACCGCAGGCCCAACCCCCACGTCGCCTTCGGCTTCGGCGCCCACCTCTGCCTCGGGGCGCCCCACGCGCGCCTGATCCTGCGGACGCTCCTCGAGGCGTTCATGGCGCAGGTCGGGACGTTCACGATCCTCGAGGCGGTGGACCACGTGGAGCACGAGGAGCGCTACACGCGCCCCGTGGGCTTCGACAAGCTGGTCGTCCGGTTCGCCGCGCGCTGAGGCCGGCCGCACCCTCTTCCTGAATCTGGCCTTGCGGGATAGCCTGCCCGTGCCTCGCAACGTCGGGAGCCACGACACCGTTGCCCATTGGACTCAGAAACCTGAATCGAACGATTTTGGAGTTCGAGTATACCACTGGGCACTAATCACTTAGGATAACATGAAGGAAAGTCTTCCGTACTGCTTTCTACACCCGTTTGAGTCGCTAACGAAGTCCGTATCTATCGGCCAGAGTTAGACGTTCCAGAATGGAATGAATCGGCCGGCGTCGGCGTTCTCGGACGGAGGTCATGTCGCAGGCAATGGGCATTGGCCGACTAGGCGGACCCCTGCAGTTCTTGGAGGAACGTTTCGAGGTCGGCTGCCCTGACCCCGGGTGCCAGTGCCGCGGTCCCGGCAGGCGTCCTCGATGGCCGATGCACGAGCCACATTTCCGCTCGCTCCCCTAGAGTCCGACCCAGTGACAGCAGCGGCCGAGCCATAGACGGCGCGGGCGTGCGGGTCGCTTGAACCTCCACTAACCGCAATTTCCCCCGCGGACCGGGAAGAACAAAATCTATCTCCAACCCTTGTTCATCCCGAAAGTAGTAGAGCTCCCTCTTTCCCCCGGCATTGATCTGGAGCTTGATGATCTCTGCGGCAACGAATCCCTCCCAGAGTGCGCTATAGAACGGCGAGCGCTCGAGTTCAGAGCGGGACCGCAAGCCCAGCAAATGCGACGCCAGGCCTGAATCCAGCCAATACAGGCGTGGCGATTTGAGCAGCCGTTTCCCGAAGTTCTCGAAATACGGTGGAATCAACGCCAAAAGCCCGGTCGTTTCCAAGACCCCCATCCACTGCGCGATTGAGGGAACGGAAACCCCGAGCGGCCCGGCCAAGTCAGTCTTGTTGAGAATCTGCCCGTGCCGGCTCGCGACCAGTCCCATGAACCGCCGGAAGGTCGCCAGGTCTCTCACCTGTGTCACCGCACGCACGTCGCGTTCGAGATACGTCTGCAGGTACGAGCTAAACCACAGGTCCCGGGCGCCGGGCCGCGCGATGACCTCCGGGAAGCCTCCCAGCCACAAATCCACCTTTGGACTTTCCTGCACACTTAGCGGCAGCAAGTGCAGAATCGCCGCGCGACCTGCCAGCGACTCGCTTACCCGCTGCATCAATGCGGATTCCTGGGAGCCGGTGAGGAACCACTGGCCGGTCTTTCTGGGCGCCGCATCTATTCGTGTGCGAACATAGGCCAGCAGTTCCGGCGCATTTTGAATCTCATCGAGTATGACCGGCAGCTTGAGCTCGTCGAAGAATCCGCGGGGATCGGCCCGCACGCGCGCCAGGACGTCGGGATCCTCCAGCAAGCGGTAGTCCGCGCCGGGGAGCACATGCCGGAGAAGCGAGGTTTTCCCAACCCGCCGGGGTCCGGTAAGGACGACCGCGGGAAAATTTCGGCGTGCCTTCAGTAAGGCAGTCTCTAGCGTTCTCGGCAGAAAGCGCATCTGAGGAAACAAACATCTGGCTTTAGGACACTCAAACCAATTATGCGCGGCAGACTGCTTGGATTGTCGCGTGCCACTAGCCTATTCGGGTGCCTGAGCGCTTGTCACGTGTCACCAAACTTATAACGATCATACCCATCGAGACGCTCGACCTATGACCTTCAGGCTCAACACTGATTTTGCACTGGCGCACGACCTACCGAAATACCGGCTATGTCGCGGCGATCTCGTGCGGTTGGTTGAGCGTCATCGCTCGCCATCAGGCGAAGAGGGTTATTCAGCCGAGGTCCTGGGTGCAAAGGGACAGACATTGGCTGTCATTGCAGTTGCGGCTAAATCGCTCGGATCCCTCCGGAACGACGAGGTTCTGAGCGTCCGGGCAATGGCGGTCGATCATCCGAGGCGTAGGATCTGACGGGTTGTGCCTGCTTCGGCGATCGACGCCTCCCATGAAACACCCGATCCCGAAGAGGGTCCCCCGAACCGCCTTCAAGTCCATTATCCGGTGGGCACCGATTGTCTCCATCGACTTGATCTTCCTAAACCGGGCGAATGAGGTGCTGCTGGGCTTCCGCTCAAACCGCCCCGCAAGGAACACCTGGTTCGTCCCCGGGGGCCGCATCTTCAAGGGGGAGCGGATCGAGGGCGCCATGGTGCGCATCGCCCGCAACGAGACGGGAATCGAGATCCGGCCGGCCCAGGCGGATTTTGTGGGCGTCTTCGAGCACTTCTACACGAACAGCGTGTTCAGCGCCTCGCGCAGCCTGCCCACCCACTACGTGGTGATCGCGTTCAAGGTCCGGTTCAAGAGGGACCCCAAGCTCCACCCCGACGGCCAGCACAGGGAGCTGCGCTGGTTTAGCCCGGGCGACGTTCTGCGCACCCGCTCCGTCCACAAGAACACAAAGGCGTATTTCCGCGGCAGGCGGAGCAAACCGTAGTCCCGGGATTAACCCTTAGCCTTGGACTTCAGGGGTTCAAAGCGCGCCTGGAAGAAGCGCAAGTATTCGGGCTCGTAGACCATCTTGAGCCCCTTCGCCTTCACCTTCTGCTGGTACACGGCGACCACGGACTCGGCGACCACGTCCATGTGCGCCTGCGTGTAGACGCGGCGCGGGATCGTGAGCCTCACGAGCTCGAGCTTCGGGTAGTGGTTCTTGCCCGTGGCGCTGTCGCGGCCCGCGGAGACAATCCCGCGCTCCATCGAGCGGACGCCGGCGTCAAGGTAGAGCTCCGCCGAAAGCGTCTGGGCCGGGAAGCTGTCCTGCGGCATGTTGGGATAGAAGCGCCGGGCGTCCAGGTAGACGGCGTGGCCGCCGATTGGCACCACGACCGGGACCCCGTAGGACTGCAGGAGTTCGCCCAGGTACTCCACCTGGCCCACGCGGGCCCGCATGTGCTCGTCCTCGACGGATTCCTCGATGCCGCGCGCCATGGCCTCCATGTCGCGCCCGGCCATGCCGCCGTAGGTGTGAAGCCCCTCGTAGATGACCACCATGTTCCGCGCCTTGTCGGCCAGCTTGCCGTCGTTTAGCGACAGCCATCCCCCGATGTTCACGAGGGCGTCCTTCTTCCCGCTCATGGTGCAGCCGTCGGTGTACGAGCAGAACTCCTTCAGGATCTCGGCGCAGGTCCTGCCCTCGAAGCCCGGCTCCCGCGCCTTGATGAACCAGGCGTTCTCGACCGCGCGGGTCGCGTCCAGCATGACCGGCACCTCGTAGCGGGTGCAGAGCTCGCGCACGGCCCTGGCGTTCGCCATGCTGACCGGCTGGCCGCCGGCCATGTTGACCGTGACGGCAAGGCTCACGTACGGCACGTGCGCCGCCTCCTTGAGCACACGCTCGAGCTTCGCCAGGTCCACGTTGCCCTTGAAGGGGTGCAGGCTCACCGGGTCATGCGCCTCGTCGATGATGACATCCACAAACTTCGCCCCGGCATGCTCCTGGTGATAGCGAGTCGTCGTGAAGTACATGTTGCCCGGCACGGTGTCGCCCGGACGGATCATGATCTGGCTTAGGATGTGTTCCGCGCCGCGGCCCTGGTGGGTCGGGATCAGGTGCTTGAAGCCGTAGTGCTTCTGGACGGCGTCCTCGAGGTGGTAGTAGTTCTTCGAGCCGGCGTAGGCCTCGTCGCCCAGCATGATGCCCGCCCACTGCCAGTCGCTCATGGCGCTCGTCCCGGAATCGGTGAGGAGGTCGATGTAGACATCCTCCGAGCGCAGGAGGAAGGTGTTGTAGCCCGCGGCGCCGAGCGCCGCCTCGCGCTGCCTCCTCGTCGTCTTCTTGATCGGCTCGACCATCTTGATCTTCCACGGCTCGGCCCACGAGCGGCGGTGCAGCTGCTGGCCGGTCGTCCGGAGGTTGATGGGGGTCTGTACTGGGGATTGGGGTTTCACGGGAAAGGGAAGAGGGGTTGAAGGTTGACCTTAGAAGGCGGCATTGCCCGGGGTCCGGGCAAACGGGATCACGTCGCGGATGTTCGAGACACCCGTGGCGAACATGAGCATCCGCTCGAACCCGAGGCCGAAGCCCGCGTGCGGCACGGTGCCCCACCTTCGCAGGTCCATGTACCAGCCGTAGTCCCTGGGATCGAGGCCGTGCCTCTTGATGCTGGCCTCGAGGACGTCCGGGCGCTCCTCGCGCTGGCTCCCGCCCACGATCTCGCCAATCCCGGGGACGAGAACGTCCATCGCGGTCACCGTCTTCTCGTCGTCGTTGAGCCTCATGTAGAAGGGCTTTATCTCCTTCGGGTAGTTGTAGACCGTCACCGGGCACTTGAACACGGTCTCGGTCAGGTACCGCTCGTGCTCCGACTGGAGGTTGGTCCCGTAGGCGACCGGGTGCTCGAAGGTCCGGCCGCTGTCCACGAGCAGCTTAACGGCCTCCGTGTAGCTCACCCTCTGGAACGGCCGCTCGAGGACAAAGTCGAGGCGCGCAAGGAGCTCCTTGTCCACGAATTTGGCGAAGAGTTCGAGGTCGTCCGCGCCGCCGGTGCGTGCCTCGCGGATCAGCGCCTTCACGAACTCCTCCGCCAGGTCCATGTCGCCCGCGAGGTCGCAGAACGCCATCTCCGGCTCGATCATCCAGAACTCGCTCGCGTGGCGCGACGTGTTCGAGTTCTCCGCCCGGAACGTGGGGCCAAAGGTGTAGACCTTGGACAGCGCGCACGCGAACGCCTCGGCCTCCAACTGCCCGCTCACGGTCAGGTACGTCGGGCGCCCGAAGAAATCCTTCGAATAATCGACAGACCCCTCAGGCGTCTTCGGCGGGGCCGCGGGATCGAGCGTCGTCACCCGGAACATCTCCCCCGCCCCCTCGCAGTCGCTCCCGGTGATGATGGGCGCGTGCAGGTAGACAAAACCCCTCTCGTTAAAAAACCTGTGGACGGCGAACGCGAGCCGGCTCCGCATGCGGAAGACGGCCCCAAAGAGGTTCGAGCGGGGGCGGATATGGGCGATCTCCCGGAGGAATTCCGGAGTATGCCCCTTCTTCTGGAGGGGATAGGCGGCATCCGAGGGCCCTACGATGGTGACCTCCTCGGCGCTAAGCTCCCACTTCTGACCCTGCCCCTGAGACGCCACCAGCCGTCCGCGCACGGAGACCGAGGCCCCAGTGATGATGTGCTGCACCTCGGAGTAATTGCCCAGGGTCGACGGGGCTATCACCTGCAGATTGCGCAGGCAGGAGCCGTCATTGACCTCCAGGAACGAGAAGGTCTTCGCGTCCCGCCGGGTTCGCACCCAGCCCTGGACAATCGCGTTATCTCGCGGAGCCGTGCTCGCGAGCGCCTCTTGAACCGTGATCGGCTTTTGCATATCCCATGAAAGGCTTCCTCAACGCAGCTGAAAAGGAAATTGCGGCCGCAGCAAAAACCGAGCGACTGAAAGGCCGAGGCCATGCAAGTCTTCCAGGACGAAAGGAAACCGGGTGCTGATCTTTACAACCATTAGGGCACCCTAAAGCCGATATATGGGGCTTTGTTGTTTCGTAGGCGTTGGACCCGTCTTGCGACTGTTGCGCCTGATGCCGTGGTCGACGCGATTAGCAGACGGCAAAAGCAAGCAGTACGGACGACCCAAACCCATTCATTTTGGCCCAAGATGGGAGCGCGAGCGCAGAAAAATCGTGTGAAACAAACCCGATCGCCATTTTCACGAACATCGCCCTGCTCCGCTCAGAGCCGCTTGATGCTGGCAAACTTGATCACTCCCTTGCCGGCGCCGAGCGATCGGTCGAACACCGCGAAATAGTTATTCATCAGCGGCAGCCCGAGGATTGACTGGTTGACCGGATTGCCCGCGGGCCGGATCTGAAAAACACTCCGGCCCGGCGCGGGATGTTGGTCCTGCCAGTAGCTCTCGGGCAAACACGTAAGCTTGACCGGTTTCCCGTCGGAGCCCTTGAGGAAGAAGTTGAGGCGGGGCCATTCCGTCAGCTTGACCGCGGACGAAGGCACGCTCCCCTGACCCGCCTGCTGGATGAGGCGGATAAACCGGGGGTTCAGCTTGGCGAGGGACTCGAGCACCCCTTGGCAGACGTCGTTGGCCAGGACGAGGACGTTGGTGCCGGAGTCGACGATGGAGTTGGATATCGAGCCCGCGCGGTATTGGCCCTGCAACCGGCCGGCCTTAACGGCCGGGCAACCGTCAACCTGCACCGCCAGGAGGTCGGTGTTGTAATAGACGTCGTGCACAACCGCTACCTTCTTGAAGCTGCCGGAGTAGAGGTCCTTTTGCTCTTCACCCCCGCCCAGGACGAAGTAGCCGTGGTTCTGCGGATCACGGGCGATGGCAGCCGGCTGCCGGCTAGCCATCCGCACCCAGGAACGCAGCGTGTAAAATGCGAACTTGTTCATCGCCAGCCCCTGGGATTCCAGCTCGGTGAAATAGGGCTCCACGCTCGCGTGGAGCGCATCCCGGGCGGCGACCAGCTTAGCGAAATGATTCCAGCGGGTGGCGAAGTCCCCGGCCTCGAAGGGCCAGGGATAGGTGACGGGCGGGTTCACCTTCTGCTTCGTCAGGTGACGTCGCAGGTCGACGGCGTCGTTCAGGCTCTGGTAGGCCAGGCCCAGGATGCCGTCCACCCCGATGAAATCGTCCTTGGACCGGGACACGGTGATGGCGATCGGCGCGTGCTTCAGGCTCGCTCCCTCGCCTGCCGGGTCCCCAAGCATCAGGCTCGTCTTGATGACGGGTCCAAGCCATTCGCCTGTTCCATACTTGACCCGCTGCGCGAGTGAACTTGGCCCCATGTCGGTGTCCTCTGACGCCTTGTAGACGGACGGCACCACGGCCAGCGTGCTGCTGCCGGTATCGAGGATCAGGTTGGCGGCGACTTGCCGGCTGCCGACCAGGATCCGGGCGGTGAAGTCGTTCCCGCTATGGATGTTGGTAATCGGGACCCGAAGCGTCCTGGGAGCGCCGCGCCGCTTCGGGCCGGCGGACGGCTTGCGGGCCTTCGGGGACGCAGCCGGCTTCTTCCGACGGGCTTTCGCTTTCATCGTGCCCGAGGGATAGACCAGCTCGGGAAGCGAGGGAACTCCAAAGCTGGCAGGCGCCCTTATATGTGCCCTTTCCCCGGACGTCCTAGAAAAGGGTGGCTTGGTTGGCGGGGTTGCGCAGGAGCGCCTCGAAGCGGGGGTCACCGTGAAAAGGAAGGTAAAGCGGATCGAACCGCAGCGCATAGACGTTCAGCTGGTCGTTGGGCACCGTGATCAGCCTCGCCAGATCACGAAGGCCCTCGTCCTTTTGGCTGTTCCAGCCCTGGACGGCTGCAAGGACGATGCTGAACATCTCGCTGCCGATCCGGTCCTGGGCCATCGGCGTCAGCTGCACCGCCTTCTGCGCCGCCTGGAGCGCCGCGTCGGAATGCCCTAGGATCGATTCCATGACCGCAAGGAACATGAGGTATATCGCGTTGTCCGGCTCGAGGGCGGATTTCGAGCGCAGCTCGGCCGCAAACGGGGCAACCTGCTCCCGCGCCGCCGGGTAGTCCCCGTTAAGCGCAATGAGGTCCATCGCCAGATCCACCGCCTGCACGAAATGCGGCGCCCCGTCCTCGTCGAAGAACGGCTGGACCTTGTCGAGCCGGACAGCCTCGGCGAAGTCCCCCTTGGTCCGGGCCCAGCTCCGGCGCAGGTTGAGGCCCCGGGGCGATTTGGCCCTGGATTCCGGCAGGCCGGCAAAGAACGCGTCCGTCTCGCGGGTCGACCCGTGCGCATAGAAAGCCAGCGCCACCAAGTCGTAGGCCTTTGGGAGATCGTCCGGGTCGCGGTCGAGTTGGCGCCGCTTTTCCAGCGCCGCCTCCTCGTAGCGGCGGACCCGATAGAGGCTGTCGAACAGGTCGTCGCTGTATGAGCCGTTGGCCGGATCGAGCTGGGCGGCCTTGCGCAAGTTAGAGATGGACGTCCCCCAGTCGCCTTGGCGCCGCTCGATGAGCCCGATGGAGGAATAGACCGTGGCGTCATTCGGCCTCTGGACCGCAAGGCGCTGGAATTCCTTCAGGGCGCGCGGATAGTCGAGGCGGGCGTAATAGTAGAAATTTCCCAGGTCCTTGATCACGCCCGGCAGATCGGGCGCGAGCCGGACCGCCCGGTCGATCGCCGCCTGGGCCTCGGCAAGGCGCGCGGCGCTGTGGTCGTAATTGGCGAACACATTGTAGGCGTGGCACACGGCCAGGTCGCCCCACGCCTCCGCGAAGTTCGGGTCGAGGTCGACGGCGCCCCGCAGGAGCTCCTCCTGGCGCTTCTGGGACATCGGCGTCTGCCCGCCGTCGTTCTGGATCTGGCGCGCCTTGAGCCACAGGTCGTAGGCGGCGAGGTTCTCGGTCGGGTGCCGCTCGATGAGCTTTTGGCTCGTGGGAGAGATCGCGGCCTGCAACGCACTTGCGATCGCCTGAGCGAGCTCGCTCTGGATCGCGAAGATTTCATTCAGGTTCCGGTCGAACGCCTTAGCCCATACCTGCCGGTCGGTGCGGGCATCGATCAACTGGCCGGTGACGCGGACCATGTTGGCCGCGCGCCGCACGCTGCCCTCCAGCACGAAAGCGACGCCGAGCTCCCGGCCAATCTCCTTGATCGACTTCGTGGTCCCGCGGTACTGCAGGACAGAGGTCCGGGAGGTGACATGCAGGCCGGGGATGACGGAAAGGTTCGTCAGCACGTCTTGGTGCACGCCGTCGCTGAAGAATCCGTTGTCCTTATCTGCGCTCATGTTCTCGAAAGGCAGAACGGCGACGGACTTGCTGTCGACGGCCGCGGCCGGGGTCGCGACTGCGGGTAAGGGACTGGACGGCTTCGGAGAACAAAGGAGGATCAGGAGGGATAGGGCGATTGCCGCCGCTGCGGCCGCGGCGGCGCCGATCGCCCAGCGGCGGCCGCCCGAAGCTGATCGCTCGGGGAGCGAGAGCGGCCGTTGACCGCGTTCCCCCAGCTCGACGGGCTCCTGGAGCAGCCGCTTCACTTCCCTTACAAACTCGTGCGTCGGTCGCGCCCCAGGCAGACGCATCCATTGCACGCGCAGAAACTCCGCCGGCACGAGCGCCGCGCCCTGAGGCGTCTCGTCGACCACGACCGGAGCCAGGAACGGCACCCCCTCGGCCATGTGGTGCGTACGCTCCACCGCCAGCTTCCACTCCAGGCGGAAATACCCCTCCTTGCGCGCCTGAGCGCGCGCCGAGATCACAGGCAGGAAGAGCGCGCAGGTCTTGATCTGGCGCCGGATCTTCTCGTCCCAGGCATCCCCGCCCCTGAGCTCACCCTGGTCCAGCCAGACCTCGATGCCGGAGGCTCTGAGCAAATCGCAAATCTGCCTGGCCGCCTCCGCGTCCTGCGAGGCGTAGCTTATAAAGACCGCCCCATGGGGGGTCCCGGTATGGGCGCTGTCGGGCATGAAGCGGGAGCAGCGCCGAAGCTGGCCACCACCCGTTAAACTGGCCAGTCCAAAGCCGCCGACTTTGGGCGAAGCCCTATACGGTTCGCATTCATCTGCTTTCGGTGCAGCGTTACTCTCCCTTTTCCCCCACCGATTCCTACCCGTTCACCGTAAGAAATGGCTCGGAAAGTGCAGATTCTTGCTAG
>PLTZ01000067.1:0-11820 GCA_003164715.1 Opitutaceae bacterium
CCTCCACTTGACCTCAGATGTCTAAATTCCGCAGTTGGAGGATCAGTTTCCAATGACTTACGTAGGGGCGGTTGCTGATTTGGCGAGGTCGAGGTCGCCGGCAGACATTTGATATTTGAACTGCGGCGCAGTAGTCCGGATCCACTCGGTGATGCGGGTGTAACCATCTCGCAATTGCTCTGCCCAGCCGCCCTTTATAGAGACTTGCAGTTCCTTCTGCCGGCCCGATTCGACAAGGCGAGCGGCGATCAAAAGGAACCATCGTCGGCCACGTTTGGCCTCGGTGTGCTTGTTGTGCGGGACGATGAAGCGGACGAAGAGGACCCAGAGGTTGTAGACGAGCAGCAGAAGTCTGGCTGCCAGTTCGGTGGTGGCCCGCGACTTCGCGCAAAAGCCGCTGAAGCCCCACTGGTTCTTGAGCTCGTCGAACACGTTCTCGGCGTCGGCCCTCTTGCGGTAGAGTTCCTGGATCTGCCAGCCGTTGTAGCTTGTGGGCAGGTTGGTCACGTAGACTGCGAACTCATGCTTGTTGCGGTCCCAGAACTCCGTGTTGCTGGCGGCCCGGATGACTCCGAGGAGCGTGCGGGCGAAGATCACTCGCCGGGGCCTCTCCCATCCCGTCAATTGGATCGTGCCCTCGGCCATCTGGCAGGCCCCGGTGCTGGGGCAGCCCTGCCACTCATCCTCCCTGACCCGGCACAGAGCCGAGCGCACGAGGTTCGTCAGCTTCAGCTTGAACAGGTACTTCGGACGCTCGGGCGCCCCTTCGTGCCAGGCCATGACCGCGTCGTGACCCAGGCCGATGTCGCCGCGGTTGAGCCAGATCTTGCGCGATCCGAGCCAGCGCTCGGCATCCGTCATGGCCTCGTGCCACTGGGTGGCCGTGACCGTGTCGCCAGGACGGAACCGGTACGCCGGGCATAGGCGCGTGCCGGCAATCACCCCCAGCAGAGGATGGAAGCTCGGCCGGCCCGGCTTGCCTGGGTTGTAGCCGATCTCGGCACCCTCCTGGTGCCCGTATCTCGGCTGCACGGTCGAGTCCCAGTCCATGATGATCGGATCGGGCAGCGCCCGCCACATCGGCTCGGCGCTGCGGGCGATCCACTCCGCACCCAGCACCGGATCTACCGACTTGAAGAACCTTCGCACCGTATCGTCCCCGACGACCGACTCCATCCCGAAGATCTCCGGAATGGCGGGATCCTCCCTCAGGCGCTCGATATGCGAGAAGCGCCGCCCGTCGGTTAGCGCCGTCAGTACGAAGGACTGCAACACGTCGTAGACCGGCGATGCATTGGGGCTTGTGCGCTGCACCGGACAACTCCCTGCCAGCCGATCTATGATCCCTATATGTTTTGTATAGGCAGCCCACGGAACCAGCCCGCCAAACGGCGTCAACGTGTCGTTGGTCACCGAAAGACGCACCCGTCCGCCGGGCGTCGGGAATGCGAACTCTCCCTCACCCAGCGGGTGAATGGCCTCTGTCTCCGCCTTGGTCTCCATGGCCGTCTATTGCAGCAACTTCCGGACTCAGTCCGCAACCCCAACTGCGGAATTTAGGATCATATGTAGGGGACACCTTCTGCTGATTGGGTATTCCTCCAATTGCATAACGAATGCTAATGTTCTGCGCGGTTCTTTAGGTTCGCGCACTGGGCTCGTATCCCGAGGAATTCAATGACCGCCAGCGCCAGTGATCGCGGCCCATGTCGGAGAGGTCTCGCTTGGCCTTCCAGTTGAGGCGTTCGTGAGCACGGCGTGGATCAGTATAGCTGGCAGCAACATCACCCGGACGACGGGCATTGATTTTGTATGGTATAGACTTCCTAAATGCAGCTTCGAATGCTTTGAGCACCTCCAGCACGCTGTAACCCCGGCCCGTCCCTAGATTATTGAGGATTACTTAAAGAAGTGACATTTGGTCTTCCGGATGCATCGTTTGGTGCATGGGAATGCCAATCGGACAGAAAATTGACGGGGAAGCGCTGCGGGATCGGCGGCTGGCCGCCCGAAAGCTGTTGGACGAGGGCGTTACGCAGGCTGAAGTGTCGAGACGCTTGAAGGTGAGCCGGCAGTCGGTAAGCCGATGGGCGGATGCGCCGGCAAAGCGGTTGGAAACGATTTGCCGCTTTGGCCGAAAGAGCACCATCGATGACCGGCTGCTGGGACGTCTTCGCGGTGCGCTTCTGGCGGGCGCCAAACGGCAGGGCTTTGCTGCCGATGTCTGGACGCTGCCGCGGGTTCGAAACCTCATCGTCAAACTAGGCGGGCCAAGCTTTAGCACCGTCCACGTCTGGAGGTTGCTGGGGCGGATGGGCTTCAGCCCACAGCGGCCGACAGGCCGAGCCCGGGAACGCAACGAGGAGGCCATCGCCACCTGGAAAACCCAGGAATGGCCCAGGATTAAAAAAAAGCCCTGAGAGAGCGCCGCACCCTCGTCTTCATCGACGAGAGCGGCCTCTCCGAGCAGCCCCATCGTGTGCGCACCTGGGCGCCGACAGGCCAGACGCCCGTCCTCGAGTTCAGCTTCAACTGGCAGAAGCTGTCGGCCATTGCCGGCATAACCAGTCGCTCCTTTTGCTTCCGCCTGCACGGGGGAGCCATCCGGACCGCCCAGGTCATCGCCTTCCTCGGCCAGCTCCGGCGCTTCCTTCCCGGCAAGATCCTCATCATCTGGGACAGGGCTCAAATCCACCGCAGTCTGCGCGTGCGTCGCTATATGGAAACCCATTGCGAGCGTATCGCGATGACCTATCTGCCGGCCTATGCCCCGGAGCTTAATCCCGTCGAATATCTCTGGGCCTACTGGAAAGGGCACGAGCTGGCCAACTTCTGCCCGAAGGACATCTGGCAACTCGGCCACTTTGCCTCCCAGGCGCTCAAGCGCATCCGCCGCAAAATCAACCGGCCGCAATTGATCGCTGCCTTCTGGAAACAAGCCGAGCTTTTTTGACCTTAATGTCACTTCGTTAGGTAATGCTCAATAATTGCTTCTGCACCAGCAAAGGTGTCAATCTGTTCCACCGCTCGGACAAGGCCTTCTGCCAGATCACAGACATGGATGTAGTCTCTCATTCCTGTACCATCCGGTGTAGGATAATCGCCTCCACAAACTCTAAGCTCGGGAAGACGTTCTACCGCCATCCGGGCAATATAGGGGAACAGATTGTTCGGAGTACCGTTCGAATCCTCTCCGATCCGGCCGCTTGGATGGGCACCGATCGGATTGAAATAGCGCAATAGGGCGATCTTCCAGCGTGAATTCGCTCTGCCCACATCGCGCAGTATCTCCTCGATAAACAGCTTGGTGTGGCCACAGGGATTATTGATCTTTCACGAAACAATGAATGTTCGATTCCGCTCTGGGAATGCATATCCATTCAATGCTGAAACCTCAATAGTTGCGCTCAATTGGGCATACCCTGTAAACGGGAGTTACTTGGGTTCTCCATAGACCGTCGCCGATGAACTAAAAACTAGGTGAAAACAGCGATGTGCGACCATCGTTTCCAACAGAACAAGGGTAGAAATCAGATTGTTATCGTAATAGCCAGCGGCTCTTGCACCGACTCATCGACCGTCTTCAATCCGGCAAAGTGAATCGCCGCATCGATGCGATACGCGACGAAGATGGGATCCAGCGCAGTGCGCTCGCGGACATCGGCTCGGTAGATGGGAAACGTCTTGCCGGCTATCTCGGCCACGCGTCTGAACGCCTCCGGCTTGCTATTGCAATAATTGCCCAGCGCAACGACTTTTTGCCCGGCTTCCAATAGAGTAACCAACGTGTGGCTGCCAATATAGGCAGCCGCACCGGTAACAAGTATGGTCATTTAAATTATTCGATCGGCACGCCAGGTGTGATTCGAATAATGTCATTCGCAATCGTGATGCACCATTCCGGACGGTGCGCCTTCACGAATGCCGACAGATTATCAAGCGTCGGGTAGCCTCGGGTCCCATCGCATAGTCTAGCATCATCGATTAGGATAACATGCCACCGAGACGGATGGTTCATAATTTCCGCCAGCTCGGCCAGTATAGGAGTTTCCCGGTCACCCAAGCTAGTGCCGGTGCCTGAATAGTGAGCGTCCAGCCAAAACAGACACGGTTGGTCGATCCGAACCAAAACTTGGCCCAACACGCGTGCGCTGTCCCCCTGCAATAGATGGATATGGGGAAGCGAGGCAAACGTCTCCCGGGCGCGCCGATGGAGTTCAGGGCTGAGTTCAATCGAGTAGATTTTGTGAAAAGCTCGGCGCGCGGCCCTTACCATCTCACCGTGATATGTGCCCGTCTCGACCAAAATCCCCAAGTTATATCGCCGCTGGTACTGCAAAACATAACGTTGTTTCACCAACGGCGGCGGCGGCAGCGGGCAGCCATTCCGTTTCCATGTCCTAGTCAACAGACGGTCGCTACAGAAAAGGTACGCTCCATATAGGACAAAGGAACGTTTGATGCTATCTTTAATAATACGTTTCATCACGGCTGTCCGAAATGATGACTCATGAAGTTTCGTAACCAACAGTCGGTAGATTGATTACAGACGGAACTGGGTCTGGCGCATTTGCGGTTCAAACAGTTCGTTTGACCGTCAATCGGCACGGATAACCTCTCCGACCGTATTCGCTCAAGTGGTGGCCTTGGGCCATCGCGAGACCTTCCGTCGCTGTGTGCATCGCCACAATGGTGACGTGGGTATCAAGAATTTCGGTTGTCACGACCAATGGGTGGCGGTGGCTTTCGCACAGCTCACGTTTCAGGAGAGCTTGAGGTATCGGTGGCCGCGCGCTCCGAATTGTCTCACCAGATGAGGTTTCGCAGTCGGGTGCTCCGCTACATGCTGGTCAACGTCAACGAGCGGCGCGACTGGCGGGTCTATGCCGACTCGGTGCAGAGTTTGATTCGCCGAGTTGTACCGCTGCCGATGGCAAATCGCGCTCTTTTCTCGCTGGATCAAGCAGCATCTGCGCATCCGCTCTTTCATGGGCACTTCGGACAAAGCGGTGCGCATCCAGAACTGGTCCGTCATTAGCACGCACATGCTGGTTGGCATCCTTAACAAGACTCATCGATTAGAGCTGGGTTTGCACGAAATTCTTCAAGTACTCAGCGTTACGCCATTCAAAAATTCGCTATACCAAAATTGTTTGCGCCATGTCCAATCAACTTTGATACAACGATTCACACGGATGATATTCCTAACCTATTATTCTAAAGTTGGTTAATTCCGGACACTACTGTGTTACAATAGTTATTAACAGCTAGCACCTGATGGCCCGCGCCTAGCAACGATATTAAAGTGTGGCTACCGATAAACTCAGCGGCGCCAGTCACCAAGACATTCATAAAATGGCGTTAACGCTTCGCCCCGTCGCTTCTCGCGAGATGAGGCGAAAGGGCGGCCGGAGAAACTGTCGCCGAGAACATTCGGCGGGAAAATTACTTTTTACTCTTCGGACCGAGCAGAGCAATGAGCACCGGCATGACGGCCTTCAGCCGCCGGCGCCAGGTTTCGAGTTGCTGCACCCGACTCAATCGAAATTTCCGTTCCCTACCTCCCGCCCAGTCCGCCAACTCACGAAGGCGCGCCAACCGCCCGGCCGATTTGCCAGCCAGCGGACTCACTCGTTCGTCCAACACCCCGCGCAAGAGCTTGCGCAGGCTAAGTTCGGGGGAAAAATACTCGCGGCGGCCGTTCGCGTCGACCGGCGCTACCGTGTGCACCGCGCCGAGCGAACGGAGGAGGTTGAGTCCCTGGCTCGCCGAGCCTTTGCTGATGTCGAGCCGCTCGAAAATGTCAGAGAAACTGAGCGGCTCCTGGGAGGCGTAAAGCAGCCCGTAGATCTCCCCGATCGAGGGCGGCCCGAATCCAAACAGTTGCACTGTTTCGCCGAAGAATTCCACGCATTCGCGGGAGAATTCGTCGGCGGCCAGGAAGCGTGGGACCGCCGGCTGGACGGCTTTGATCGCGGTGCTCACGGGGAATGACGGGAACAGGGAGCCCCGAGAAGTTCAAGAACAAATGAACAAAATGGCTCGGAGCGACCATCGTTTCGCTGAGTTCGGACTTGATTCAGTCCATGGAGGGGCGAGTCCATCGATCTTCTGCCTCGCGCCGGGCATGGGTCTGAGCCTGCTGGAAAGCTACATTGGCGGGGAAAAGGAATGAAGGATTGTGGAAAGGAACTGCAGTAGTGAAGTGTGCCGGAGCGAAACTTGTTTTGACAGCTTGACGGCTTCATCTTCGCCTACGGAGTGGATTCAATCCTGACGAACCGGCTTCGGGTGTATGCGATTCGTGCCTGGCATGCAAAGACATGGCGAGCTGCGTTGCACATTGGCTTTTTCCTGTTGTGTCTGCGTTTTCAAATCGCGGCGGTTCGCTCAGCCGGATCCGATTTTGGGCCGGTGCTAATATTGATCGCTGGAAGTTTGAGCTTGGGCGCGTGGAATCCGTGGGCGGCGTTGTTTGCCTTCACTGCGGCGGCGCCCCTACTCAACGGTCTCAGCCAAACCGGTTTATTGAACTGCGCTTTCCCGCCCAGCCTTGTTTTTTCGGCATTGTGGATGGGCATTGCGGCGAAGAATCTCCTGCAGAAGCGCATGACGCATTATTCGTCGCCAACATTATGGACGATTGGCCAGCCATCATTCTTCACCAAGGCGATGGACGACGAGCGAAGCGGAGAGGGATCCAAAACCCCGCGTATTCTTGTAGCGACGAAACCGGGTCAACTTCCCTTTAGCTCTTACTTTCCTTCCCTTGTAATCGACATCTTGATTGCTGCGGTATTGCTATCACTCGCTTGGCAATTCTGGAGACATAGGGGCTCGGCTGAGCTATGGCCGGTTCTCTTTAATCGAGCAGTCCTGGGATACGGCGATCCTTGGTACTTCCTCACCTCGGCCTTCCTCTGGCTGCAAGGGCTATTCTACTTTGGAATCCTGTATGCAAGGTGCGTGGGGCAATGGGCTGGGAGCGTGGACCCCAAAGTGGAGGTTATGGCGGTTGCGACGTGGGTGCGGCCGGTGTTCGCGGTCTATGCCGTGACCATGGCCGTTTTCTTTCTCTTTCAATACTTCTTCCATATCCCGGAAGGATGGGCCGGAGAATGGGCGGGAGGGGTCTTCTTTCAAGCTGGCTTTCAGGCTCCCTACGAAGACATCAGTTCGTTTGGCAGCATAGCCGTGACCGTATTTATCTTCGCAGTTGCAACCTGGTATGCAGCGCCGTGGTACAAGCTCGCCATTAATATCCTCAGCTGCGCCTGCCTGCTCGTCATGGTTGTGGCTTCCTGGTCGCGGGCCACTTGGCTGGCTGGATCCGTGTTCCTTCTGTTGATCGCCGTGTTCCGACTTCCCCGCTTTTGGACAACTGCTCTCATTTTAATCCTTCTTGCCGCAGTCGTCGTCATCAATGCCAATGCCAACCGCCCTTCCTGGATAAACCAACTTTATCTCTCCCGGTTGGTGGCATTGGCGCGCCTCGAGAACCCTACGAACAAGGACTCCGGACGGATCAATCTCTACAAGAAAGCTGCGCGGATGGTCCACCAGCATCCAATGGTTGGCCACGGCATAGGATCCTTCTATCTTATGTCTGTGAATTACGCGGAGCCTGATGATCCCTATGCAACCAAGCCTGACTTCGCGCATAACGTTTTCCTCCAAATCGCAGCTGAAGAGGGTGTACCGATTGCCGCCCTGTTTGCTGGTCTAATAGCATGGACCCTTGGGTGCGGCTTTTGCACGTGGCTTAGACAAAGAGCGGCGACGGCCAAATGCTCAGCGGACGCTTTGCTCATCCTGGGCGCTACATTGGCACTCGGCGCCTACTTGCAGACTCAGATGACGGCGAATTCCCTAAACGTTTATGTCAGCAACCAGTTCTTTTTCTGGTTCCTGATGGTTGCGATTCTTGCGATCAGCGAACATGAACGGGAACCATAGTGCGATAAAGCCAATGGCTTGAGTCAGAAGAGCTATCAGGCGGCGGCATTACTGGCGAACTTGTTCCTGATCGGCTTGGGGTAGCGGAGCCACCATAGATGCATTCTGTGTCGAGAGGGAGGGGGATCTGGGTTTTCACCAGCTTAATTAACAATAAGCTGACCATCCTGTTTTCCCTCGTGCCTCAAAAAGGGGACAACAGCTGCAATGCTTCCAATTGCTACTGATGGTATTGCGCACTTGACAGCAACTTGGGGTCGCGGGATTCATAAGCGGCCTGAAAATTCCCCTTGCCAAGTCATCTTTGGATTGTTAAGAGGCTCTTGCTGCCACCCCGNNCGGGGTGGCAGCAAGAGCCTCTTAAATATGTATCCTGGAAGTAACTGCTCAGGTAGGAGATCTGCCCTCGGTAGAGGGCGAGTGGTCAGAGGTGGAGTGAGCGCGGCAGTGCGCGGAAGAAATTGGTATTTTGTGCTGGACTCGAACCGCGGGGACGGAGTAGGTTTCGAGGGATGACGAAGAGCCTGGTGATCCAAGGACGTGAATTAAGTGGCGCCGACCTTGATTTGATCCGCAGGCTGCAAGTCGAGCACCGGGAATGGGGGCGGACGCGGCTGAGCGAGGAGCTGTGCCTGCGGTGGGACTGGCGCAATGGCCGTGGGCAGATGAAGGACATGGCGGCGAGGACGTTGCTTACGAAGCTGGAGCGGCGGGGCCATATTCGGCTGCCGAGGCCCCTGCACCAGTCGAGCGGGCGTTGGCGCAAGCGGGTGGCGGCGCCGGAGGTGGCCGAGCGCAACGCGCCGATCGACGCAGTGCTGGCGCAGCTGCGGCCGCTGGGCGTGAGCCTGGTGAGGGCCGGTTCGCCGGACCAGCGGCTGTTCAACACCCTGCTGGAGCGGCACCATTATCTCGGACACCGCCGTACGGTCGGCGAGAACCTGGGGTATCTGGTGCGCGATGCCCAGGGCCGGGAGGTGGGCTGCGTGCTCTTTGGCTCGGCGGCCTGGAAATGCGCTGGGCGCGATGCCTGGATCGGCTGGGATCGTCGCAGTCGGGAAGCGAAGCTTGGGCTCTTGACCAATAACACGAGGTTTTTGATTTTGCCCTGGGTGAGGGTGCCGCATTTGGCGAGCCATCTGCTCGGGTGCGTGGCCCGGCGACTGAGCGCGGACTGGCAGGAGAAGTACGGGCATCGGATTGTCGCGGTAGAAACCTTTGTTGAGCGCGAGCGATTCCGGGGCACCTGTTACCGGGCGGCCAACTGGGTAAGGGTGGGTGCCACGCAGGGGCGCACCCGCAACGACCGCGACCGGCGCATCCGTTCGACGGTCAAGGAGGTGTACCTCTTGGCGCTGGACCCAAACTTCCGCCGGCAGCTGTGCGCATGATGACGAGCGCACAGGCCCTGGCGATTTATCGGGCGGGACCTGAGACGGTGGTGCGGGTGCTCCTGGAGATGGACGCGCGCATCGACGCGCTCATCGCGGCGAACGAAAAGCAGATGCGCGATTTTACCACCCGCATCGAGATCGGCGAAAAGCGGATCAAGCATCTGGAGGACCAACTGGCCAAGAACTCGCGCAACAGCGGCAAGCCGCCCTCCAGCGATGGGTTCAACCGGCCGGCTCCCAAGAGCCTGCGGGAAAAAAGTCAGCGTCCCACGGGCGGCCAGCCCGGGCATGCCGGCTTCACCCTCACCATGGCCGACAAGCCTGATCGCATCCAGGTCCACCAGGTGGAGTCCTGCGTTCGTTGCAGCCGCTCGCTCGGGACAGTGCCGGCGGACAGTGTCGAGAGGCGCCAGGTCCATGACCTGCCACCCAGGGGACTGATCGTCACCGAACATCAGGCCGAAACCAAACTATGCACCTGCGGCTGCCTGAACAAGGCGCTCTTTCCCCCGGACATCACCGCTCCGGTCCAATACGGCCCCGGCGTCAAGGCCGCCGCCGTCTATCTCAAAAACTACCAACTTCTGCCGTATGAGCGCGCCGGCGAGGTGTTCGCCGATCTGTTCGCGTGCCCGATCAGCGAGGGCACGCTCGCCAACATCCTCGCCGACTGCCATGCCCGGCTTGAGGAGCCTGCCCTGCAAATCAAACAGCAGATTGCCAAAGCGCCCGTCGCACACTTTGACGAGAGCGGCTCCCGCGTGGACAAAGACCTTTGGTGGGTGCACGTCGCCTCGACAGCCAATGCCACCTACTACGATATCCACCCCAAGCGCGGCACGCAGGCCATCAATGCCATCGACATCCTGCCCGGCTTCCTGGGACGCGCAATCCACGACTTCTGGAAACCCTACTTCGCCTACCCGTGTGATCACGGGCTTTGCAACGCGCATCACCTGCGCGAATTGATCTTCGTTCATGAAGAACATCACCAACCCTGGGCGAAATCGATGATCACCTGTCTGCGCGACATGAAGGCTGCCGTCGACGCCGCCAGGCCCAACGCGGACGCTCTCTCGCACTTCCAACTGCGAACCTTCCGGCGGCGCTACCAGGCCATTATCGAGGACGGATACCGCCAAAATCCCCTGAAGCTGTCAGCCCGCCGCAAGAAACGCGGGCCGGCGAAGAAAACCAAGCCCAGGAACCTGCTCGAGCGCCTCGATAAGCACCGGTCTCAAGTCCAGGCGTTCGTCAATGACTTCAATGTGCCCTTCGATAACAACCAGGCCGAACGCGACATTCGGATGATGAAGGTTCAGCAGAAAATATCGGGAGTCTTCCGCAGCGAGGATGGCGCCAAGGCGTTCTGCCGCATCCGCGGTTACATCTCCACTGCCCGCAAGAACTCACTCGGGGCACTTGAGGCCCTCCAACGCGTCTTCACCGGCTCGCCCTTCGTCCCTCTATTCAACTCGTCGTAGCCTATCGGCTCCGCCTCGGTTGCCCTGCCTCCGCGCTCTCGCTCGGCCCAGCCGCTTATCTCGGCCCATCAGCCAGTGAGATCCGCCAATACGACCTGAGCAGTTACTCCTGGAATATAGTTATTTTCCCCTTGACGAGGGCCGCCTAGGCACCAGTCTTCATAATTAAGCTCGTTAGCGAGCTTAATTATGAAGACTGGTGCGTCAGCTAAGCTCGATCAGCAAAAGAACCACTACCTAGCAGAGCTGTCGCAGCGAATTGCTGAGTCAAACGAGCAAAATCCAACCGTCCGATGTTGGTCTGCCAACGGCCTCAAAGAGCTCCTTACGCAGATCCGCACCGAGCTGTTGAAGAAGAAGACGCTGACCAATTCTTTCCCGCGCAGCGACTCTATCTTGAGTTGGCTTCAGGAGAACGGTCTCGCTTATCGCCTCCCCGTGACCCCCGGATCCTCCGCCAAGAAGGTGGCTTCATTCTATCTGCTGGAGGTCGGGGCGGGTCCCAATTCCGTGGTCAGCCCCTTCGAGCTATTACAGGCTTTTCAACCGGCTGGTGTCATCTGTTACTTCAGCGCTCTATCATTCCACGGCCTCACGACGCAGGTTCCTGCTTTTCATCATTCTGCCCTGCTGGTGCGACGGCCCCCGCCCGAACCAGTCCTCGACACGCCCGAACGAGAGGATACTAACGAGCCCAAGGTAGCCCGCAGCGGGCTCGGTTCGCTGGCGTTTACTTACGGCGAAACAGCCTATTACTCGACAAGGCGCTACAGAGACCTCGTGCCGGGCACACAACTGCATGTGCTCGACCAACGCATTCGCCTACGCGTAACCGATCTTGAGCAGACAATCCTAGACACCCTCGCCCACCCAGGCGCCTCTGGTGGTCAAGCTGTAGTTTTCGAGGCATGGGCTCAAGGTTGGGGCCGTGTGAGGCCCGCAACCATCGTGAGTCACCTGAAAGCAATGGGGCTGCCTTTGACCAG
>PLTZ01000067.1:11832-39862 GCA_003164715.1 Opitutaceae bacterium
TAGTCCCCCTGTGAACCCGAAGCAACACGAAGAATGGAAGAACGCTGCCCTGCGAGAGGTGTTCATCGCCATCGCGTCCTCTGACCGACTTCGAGAGGTCCTCATATTCAAGGGCGCGCGCGTCCTCAACCAACTTCTAGGGATCGAGCGTGTGTCGCTGGATCTTGACAGTAATATGACTACGGATTTTGCACTCGAAGTAACCGATCTTGGCGCGCAAGCCCAGTACTTGGAGGCCCAGCTACGTGTAGCCCTAGAGGAGCATTTCAACCATCAGGCGGTCGTGCGGTATACGCTTGCCAGTGCGCACGTCGTGCCGAATCCCCCGCACCCACTCGGATGGACGGCCCACACCGCCCGTATCCGACTTAATGATGCACAATTCGCCCGTGTTCTTGGATTGCCGGCCCTAGAGGTGGATATCGGCGCGCCTGAGAAATTGTCAGCCCATGCGCTCCACAACATGCAGGTAGATAATCACTTCGTCCGGGCTTACACTTTGGAACGAATCGCTGGGGAGAAGCTGCGTGCATTTCTCAGCTCCCTACCGGCCTACCGTGCGAAAGTTCGCAAGCCGGGTGATGCCATTAGGGTAAAGGACCTTTACGATATTGCCCGGATACATCGGGCTAGATCTACAAGAGACGAGCATTTCTGGCAAAAGGCCGGCGTTGATTTCCGGCTGGCATGCGAATCGCGCTATATCGATTGCGCCGGCCTCACGACCTTTCATGAAAATTGGTCAGGAACGAAAGCGACCTTCGAGACTGATCCGACTCTTCCCAAGAATGTGATGTTCGATGAAGTAGAGCACACGCTCGGCGAGATCGTAGCTTTCATGGAGCGGACCGGCGTGCTCCCGTTTGCGTTTCCGCTACCAGCTGGAGCCTGAGCAATATCGTTCAGCTCAGTCATCGACAACCTGAATGGGACAGGCAGCCGGCGGGGGCCTTGGGTTGGTATCCAGACCTGGCTTGCATTGGTGGATCGGTTCGATTTCGCGGAATTCAAGTCGGCACGCAGGGAACCGCAATCAGTCAGGATCACTTCACTCTTGCCACACTCTTGCCAGATATGCGTCATTTGATGCCGTTCCTTTCATTTCAATGCATAAAACAACGGTCGGGCAGAAATCCCGTAAACCGATGACAATCGCCGTTTACGAGGGAAAAACACATCGCCGACCGACTTCCGAGGAAAACGACTGTTTAGGGTTCGAATCCCTCCCTCTCCGCCACTTTGATTGAGGACCGGTAAGGGTGAATCCTGAGAGTGATCGGGATTGGGGATTACCCCCTAAGGAACTGAGCCTTGGGGTATTCGAGCGGGTCTGGGTCGGGGACCTGTCACCGGGCCCGTCTTTCCTCGCCTCTCACCGTCCAAACGAGACGCCAATCGCCCGTCGGTTGTCGTTGCATTGGGACCGTTACCACGTGTTGACTCACAATTAGATCCCAACAACTCGGGCCCACACTCGGAGCCCGGCGACCAAGAACATATTCGTCCCATTCGAGAGGCTAGCGTGAACGTCCCGGGAAAAGCACATGATAGAAACTGATCCGCTCAAGAGCTACCCGATGCTCGTTGGACGTCTCCGCGACGCCATCAAGGGTGACGCCGCCCTTGAAGCGGCTGTCGGCGGCGATTTTGTGACGGTTGGGAAGCTCGAATATGCCCTGTTAACCGGCTTGGACCTGAAGCCGGAGCAGCTGGTCGTCGACGTCGGCTGCGGCAGCGGTCGATTGGCATTCCATCTAAGCAAGATCCCAGGACTCCGATATATCGGGACCGACATCGTCCGAGAATTGCTCGACCACGCGGAAAAGCTAAGCGGGCGGCCGGATTGGAAGTTTGTACTGACAGACGGCGTCGGCATTCCCTGTGCTGACGGCTGCGCGGACTTCGTGTGCTTCTTTTCCGTGCTCACGCATTTGACCCACGAAGATTCCTTTCGTTACCTTCGCGAAGCACGTCGCGTGTTAAAGCCCGGCGGGCGGATTGTGTTCTCGTTCTTGGAGTTCTACATTTATTCCCATTGGGCGGTGTTTGACCTTTCGGTGAACCAGGGGGCTCCCGGCGACCACTTAAATCAATTCATCAGCCGGGATGGGATTGCCGCATGGGCTCATCACCTTGGCATGGTCGTTGAACAGATTCATGACGGGGACAAACCCCATATTGAAATTGATGAGGATCTGACCTGGCACGATGGGCGGGTGATGCGTGGCAAGGGGAATCTGGGGCAGTCCGTGGCCGTGTTAGTCAAGTAACGGTTCATCGGGACACACGGCTTCCGGGACCCGTTCATCCCGAGACGGATTACGCGATGCCCGATGACACGCTACAGACGATAGGCCGACGGTTAAGGTCTGCCCTCCATTCCTTGGGACCCGCAGGGACGATCACGGGACACCGGCAATCGATACCAGGAGCCCGCTGAGGTCCTCACAACGCCGGCGCCCGGCGGGAAAGCGAACGCTCGAATCTCTCGCCTCGGCACCTTTCGCGCCTCCCCTCCCTAAGCGCCCTACTTCTTCCGAAAGTCGAAATAGGCGAGGTTCACATTCCCCTTCTCCACGATGTGCACGGTCAGGACGCTCCTGCCGGCCGGGAGCACGACCTCCGTAGCCTTCGATAGATTCCAATGGTGCCAATTGCGCCAGAGAACCGTCTCAGCGGGGTCGAACGTGGATGCTAACGGGACGTCGGGCGCGAGGGACCGGAAATTCAAGTCCAGCGCAAGCGTCGCGCCGCGATTCGAGGTATAGAGAATCTCGAAGACGTAGGTTCCTGCATCCGCGACGTCGACCGTCAGGTTGAACCATTCGCCGGGCTCGGTCCAGCCGACGTAGAGAAGACCGTCCGGAGGCTGCACACGGTTGAAGGGATTCTTGTCAATGTTCTCCCGGTACTTCGTGTAGGAGGTGTCCACCCCCTCGTCCTTGCGGAATTCGTTCAGATACGTGCCGTCCAGGGGATTGAGATGGCCGCTTCCGTGGTTCTCGGTGTCGGTGTCGTGGTAGGCAATCCCTTCGCCGCCCATGTCGTAATAGGCGCACATGACCCGGCCGGGTATCTTCTGCGGGCCCCCGGCATAGCGCGAATCATGGAATGGCGTGCCGCCGTAGTGAGCCGGCACATCCGCCAAGCAGGCGGTAGCCGCAGCAAACAAGGAGGCCAGCACGGGGCGAAGGCTAGGTCCCATCGGACCGGGGTACCGTACACCCTAGGAATGTCAAACCAGCCGGGCTGCGGGTTACACCCCATGGAGCCCGGGGCCGTCTTCGGTTAGTCTGCCGGATTATGCTAAACTATCAACCAACCAAGGTGAAATCGGGCGGCCGGGATGAAGTCGAAGGCTCCGTCAAAACTCTTGTAGGCAAGGTCAAGGAAGATACCGGAAAGGTGCTCGGTAACCGCAACATGGAGGCGCGAGGCCAGGGTGAACAAGTCGATGGCACCGTCCAGAAGAAGGTCGGAGAGATCAAGAAAGTGTTCGACATGTAGGTCCTCCCCGCCGGGCCACCGGCGATCAATCAATGCATCCAAAGATCAAGAGCCGGCCAGAGGGCCCAAAATCCCCGGTCACCGGCGTGGAGCCGCTCATGCCGCACGAGGCGACGCGGCAAGCCGCCTCGATCAACGAGGCCCCGGGCCGCGGCATGATCGCCGACAAATCCATGCCGGGCACCGCTAACCACGCCCGGCATCACGCATCCATAAAGGCCCAGTCGTAGCCGCCGTGGGCAGTCGCCGGACCCGCCGGGTCCTAGAGATTCTTCGAGAGAAAGGCCTCGATGTGCTGGTAGAGTTCGATCCTGTGGCCGAGGCGGTGCACACCGTACGACTCGTTCAGGAAAGACATGGTCTCCACCGGCACGTTGTTTTTCCCAGCTGCCGAGGCCATTTCCTTAGATTGGCCGATCACCTCCGGCTCGTCGAACTCGCCCCAGGCGATGAGGAGCGAGGAGTGGACTTGCGCCGCGTGGGGCAGCGGCGACATCTCGTCGTATTTTGCTGAATTCGTCTTCGGGTCGCCCAGCTCGTAGAGGTACCGGGAGTAGAGGGAGTCGCTGAACTGACGGTATTTGCCCTGGCGGATGTAGTTGCCCCAGTCGTAGAGGGCGGACACCGAAATGGCGCACTTGTACAGGCCCGGCTCGAAAGCCGCCCCCGCCACCGCCAGGTAGCCGCCAAAATCGCTGCCCATGATGGCCACGCGGTTGTGGTCCACGAGTCCCAAGTCGATCGCCTTGCGCGTCGCCGCGGCCACATCGTCGCTCATCTTCCGGAAATCCCAGTTCTCCTCCTTGGGATACATCCACGTGTAGCCGGCCGAGCCGCGGTGGTTGGGCTGCAGGACCGCGTAGCCGCGGCTTGCGAAGTACTGGACCTCGGGATCGAAGCCCCACACCCAGCGGATCCCCGATCCCGAGGCCGGGATCACCACCACGGGCGGAGGGTTCTTCTTCGTGGCGCCCGCGGGCAACGTGATGTAGGCATCCATCTGGCGCCCCTCGGCCGTCGTGTACTTGATCATGCCCATCGGCTGCATGCGCTTCGGGTCGATCCACGGCTGCGAGTTCTTGATCAGCCCGCTCGCGTGCTTCTCCAGGTTGACCCAGCTGTAGACGATGGGTTGCCGGTCCGACCAGCTGCCGATGAGGAGGACTTTGCCGGAGTCGTCCATCCCGAGGATGCGCACGATCTGGTTTGGGAACAGCTTGTCGACGGCCTTCTGAAGGTTCCGGTAGGCCTCGGTGAACCATACCACGTGCGGGGCGGCGCTGTCGTAGACCGCGCCGACGATGTTGTATGAAGCCGGGTCGTGAAACAGCCAACCGTCAAAGTCGTACCCCTTGTCCTGAAGGATGACCTCCCCCTCCTTGCCTGTCGCCGCGTCCATGAACTCAAGCGGGCGGGGCCCCACCCCGTCGCGGCGCCCAAGGACCACGACCTCCCCCGGATTGTCCCCCGACCCCACCAGGTCGATCTGCTCCAGGTCCTCCGGACACTTGACCCAGGATTCGCCCGCGAGCTTGTTCAAGGCGAGGATCCCGTCCTCCTGGGTCACGCCGTACTCGAGCTTGCCGTGCTTGTCGGACCAGAAGAAGTTGTTGAACCCGTGGTCCGTCCTGAGCTCGGGATAGCGCGTGACGAGCTCCCCGTGGTTCATTGCGTTGATGACCTCGGGATGGTCATAGCGCAGGCCCTCACCCTTCAAATCGACAAGCAGCTGGGTGCGGTCGTCCGTCAAGGAGTTGAGGATTCCGATTTCGTCCGCAGGGGAGGCCGCGCCCACGGCCTCCGCGGTCGCGAGTTTGCCGGCCTCGCTAACGAATAGGTACCCCGAGTTGCTCTTGTTCGCGCTGATCACGTAGGTGAGCTCGTCGCCGTTGAGCCATTCAAAGGTGGTGATGTCCCTGTCGGTCCGGGGCGCGCTCGCGCCGTCGACCTTCTGTGTCGCAAGCTCATAAGTGAGCAGGCTCGTGCTGTCGTCATGACCCGGAACGATCGCTCCTATGTGAGTCCCGCTGTGGTTCAGCTGGACCCCGGAAAACAAGGCGGGGCGGATGAAATCCACGATGGGGATCTGCTGGCTGGCGGGAACCGGCTCCATCCGGTCCAAATCGGCGAACTCGGTCGCGAGGAGGGCCGAGGAAGCGGCACTGAAAATTAGGGTGCCGGCAATGGAGATGATCGTTGGCTTCAGTGAGGCGTTCTTTGGTCGATCCATGGGGATTAGGGTGGATGAGCATTTTGCCGCCGCCCATCCGCCGCGCAAGCAATGATTGGCCGGCGGCGCCGTCAGGCCGGAGCCATGGGCTCGCAGAGCGCCCGCAGGTTCCCGGGCGGCGTCGCCGCCGGAATCTCGCAGCCGGCATTCACCATGAAGGGATCCCCGGCCTCGGCGTAGCAGCGGCGAATGGCGGCGGCGATGGCCCCGGGCGTGCCGCGCATCACGCAGCCTACCGGGTCCACGTTGCCCGCCAGCACGGTCCGCGGGCCCAGGACGCGGCGGGCCTCGGCGAGGCTCACCAGGTGGTCGATGTCGACGATGTCGAGGCCGAGCGTCGCGATGCCGGGCAGCAGGTGCCTGATGTTGCCGCAGATGTGGAGGCGGGCGCGCGCCTTCATCCCGTGCACCGCCGCCACCAGGGCGCGCTCGTGCGGCAGGATGAGCGACTCGTAGGTCTTCGCCGACACCTGGCTGGCCACGGCGTCCCCGATGCCGATCGTGTCGGCGCCCGCCGCCACCTGCTGGCGGGCGAACTCGACCGCCGTCTCGACGCAGCGGGCCATCAGCGCGCCCGCGTAGTCCGGGTCGTCGAGGAGGTCCATGAAGAAGTTCGACACGCCCCGCAGGTCCGCCGCCTCCGCGGCCGGCCCCTCCACCCATCCCATGATCGAGTAGCGCTCGCCGGCCTGCGCCTTGTAGGCGCGCACGGCGTCGATGCGGTCGCGCATCCGCGGCGCCGTCGCCGGATCGGGCCGCGGCAGACCCGCGAGGTCGGGAACGCTCTCGAGCGGCGGCTTCAGGCAGATCGGCACGCCGTTGCGGGGAAACTCGATGGGCGCACCGAACCCGGCGGTCTCTCGGTACGGATCGGACATCGTATTGAGCTGATCGATGCCGAACTCCTCCGCACAGCGGAGGTTCGCCTCGACCAGGACCCGGTGGTCGGACGCAAAGGCGCCGTAATACGAGCCGATGTGCTCGGCGGCGAACTGCATCAGGATGGGAAGCCGGGGCAGGATGTCGGGCCGCTCCCCGCGCAGGACGGCCATATAGCGTTCACGCGGGGTCATGAAGGTGGGTGAGGCTCGCTGCGCCGGAGACGCTCCGGGGTAATTGGACTCGTGGGGGACTCGGGATAACAAGGTCCGCGAGGCCTAGAAGCGCAAGTTGGAACGGCGCCAGCGAGTCGTTCCGAAGGGCCAGGGTCCAACCCGGGTCGAGGCAGACGTCCAGCTTGCGCGGCCAGCCAAACGCCCGGTCGAACTCCGCCATCAGGCCCGCGGCGGCCAGGGCGGGCGCCTCCACAAAGATCCAGCCCGGAGGGACCTCCGCCACGAGCCCGCGCACGACGCCCGGAAGGTCCGCAAGGCCGGGGCAGCACATGCAGGGCAACAGGAGGCGCCGCACGCTCACGCCCGGAGTCTCACGGCAAAACCCCTCCATGCGCGTGCGCCCCTCCTCGGCGAGGAAGACCGCGCACCGGGCGCCCGGGTGTCCAAGGGCCAGCTCGCGGATTCGCCGCTGCACCCATCGCGTCTTGCCGGCGCCGCGGGGCCCGGTCACGAACTCGCACTGCGGCGCCGCGTCGGTTGGCGCGATGGCGCCTCGGGCTGCTGGGGGCTCATCCCGCATGGGGGCGCGCAGTCAGCCGGCGCGCAGGCCGTACTCCGAAGGGAGGTACTTGGCCGGGTCGGCCAGGGCCATCTGCTGCGCGATGAAGGAGCCCTCGTCGCTCGGGAGTGCGTCGAGCTGGGCCGTCATCGAGTCGAGGAACACGAGCTCGCGGCGGGCGATCTTCACCGACCCGGCCGCATGGCCGTCTCGCAGGAGACCGACCGCGCAGCGGGCGGCAGCAAGCCCCGCGCGGTAAGGGTCCGGCGCCTCCACCACCGAGCGGGCGACGGCGAGGACGCTCTCAGGCGTCAACACCCACGCCTGCGGATCGAGGCCGGCGTCGGAGTCGACCAGCCAGCGCCGCAGGGTGAGGGCGGCTGCCTTGCCCTCCGCAAGGGCCCGGTTCATCAGGCGGCAGTCGTAGATCAGCTGCTCCATGTAGCAGGTCGGCGCCATCCCCGCGAGCAGGCGGACATTCTGCACCGACTCGTTCGACCACGTGTCCGCATAGGCCGCCGCGATGTTGCCGAGCGGGCTGAAGTGCGCGCAGGCGGACGTCTTGCCCTCCATGGCCATCGGGAACCCCGTGATGGCCTTGAGATAGGGGTTCTCGTAGGCGCAGTCCTTGCCGGGGCCGACCGCGCCGTTCTCGTAGGCGACGAGCGTGCGCACGGTGGACACGGCGCGCACCACGGCGGCGAACACACGGGGAATCATCCGCTGCTCGGCAAGCACCATCGCGGTGTTGCCAAACCCGCAGGCGGTGTCGCCCGCACAGACGGCCCCGCTGCGGGCGGCGATGCCGGCAAGCCGCTTCCAGAGAAACTCCATGTCGCGCACACCGAGGACGCACAGGGAGAAGATCACCTGCCCCAGGTCGCAGTTCATGAGCGCCTCGTCGTGCAGCTCCTTGCCGCCCACCGACTCGATGCTCAGCAGCTCGGCTCCCGCGCCTGCCGCGCCCTCGAAGAGCTCCAACATCCGCTCCAAGTGCTCGCCGGAGCGCAGGACTGGCGGGCGGGTGAACTCGCGGTTGTCGTTGGGAGTCATGCGCAGGGCGCTCGCAATCCCGTGCGTCCGGCGCGCCTCGTCCATGCCCGCCAGCAGCACCCGCACGATCTCCAGGCCGAAGGCCGGCGTCGCGGTCATCGGAGGGAGGGTCTCAAACTCGATCACGACGCCCGGCGCCTCGAGCTCGGCCGCCCGCCGCAGCGCGTCCTTAATGATCCCCTCGTAGTGGCGGACGACCGTCCTCATCGTCGCCGCCGTGATCTCCATGGGGGGCAGCGTGAAGTTCAGCTCCGGATAGACGAGGCCGCCGCCAAGCCGAAGCCCGTGCCGGGTGACGAGCGGCTTCGCCGCCGTGCCGAAGAGCAGATCGTCCGCGTTCGGGAAGGCTAGTCTCTGGAATCTCACCTGTAACGGGCGAACGCGGGCTCACGACGCGGGCTTCAGGCGGCCGCGACGAGGGCCCGAGCCTTGTCGGCGGCCGACGCCGCGTCCGCCGCGTATCCGTCGGCCCCGATCTCGTCGGCAAACTCCTGGCTGATCGGCGCCCCGCCGACGATGATCTTCACCCGGGCATGAGCGCCCGAGCGTATCGCCTTCACCGTCTCGACCATCGCCGGCATCGTCGTGGTGAGGAGGGCCGAAAGCCCGACGACATCGGGCCGGTGCTCGTCGACCGCCTTGGCGAAGCTCGCGGGCGCTATGTTCGAACCTAAGTCGATCACGCGGAAGTTCGCCCCCTTCCACATGACCGCCACCAGATTCTTGCCGATGTCGTGGAGGTCGCCCTGCACCGTTCCGATCACGGCCGTGTATTTCGGCGTGATGCCCGCGGCAAGCAGCCGCGGCTCGAGGACGCCCATCGCCTCCTTCATCGCGCGGGCCGAGACGAGCATCTCGGGCACGAAGATCTCGTTGTTCTTGAACTTTTCGCCCACCGCCGCCATCGCCGGGACCAGCGCCTTGTCCACCAGGTCGCCCGGCTGGGCCCCCTCGTCGAGCGCCCGCTGCGCGAGCGCCTTCGCGTCCTTGCTCTTTCCGTTGATGACGGCCTGCAGTAATAGTTCGACGGTGGTCATGATTGGGGCGTGTTTGGAGCCAACTGTGATTCTAGCACATGGGGGGCCCTCAGGCGAGGGCGTGTAGGAAGGCGCATTGCTTGAGAGAGTCTCATCGGTTTCAGGGAAGGGCCAGCTGGTCGATGAAGGCATTCTCGAAGCCCGCCTGGAGATTGAGCTCGATCACCTCCATCGCGGCACAGGCTCCCACCATCTCGCCCACGAGCCTCTGGTCGTTCAACGCGAGAAACGCGCCCCCGAGGGAAGTGTTGCCGACGACATGTATCTGGTCCGCGACAAAGCCGGGGAGCAACCCGCAGCCGATCGCATGCTCGAGCGACAGGTGGAAGCCGAATCCGCCCGCGAGGTAGACCCCCTTCACGTCGCTCGGCGCGATGCCGAGCAGCTCCAGCAGCGTCAAGGAGCCGGCGGCAATGGCGGCCTTGGCCTGAAGGAGCCGCGCAATGTCGAGCTCCGAGATCCAGATCGGCCCCGACGCGCCGTGGGCATGCAGCAGCAGCTTGCGCCCCTGTGCGTCGATCTGGACCGCGTCTCCGGCCCGCGAGCTGAACGCGCCTTCGAAGCGGCCGTTGGCCTGCAGGATTCCCGAGCGCCGCGCCTCCAGGAGAAAGTCCACGTAGGCCGAGCCGCAGATGCCGAGCGGCCGGCTTGCGGCGCCGATCAGCCCAAGCTCCGCGCCGAAGGGCTCTGTCCGGAGCCGCATGTGCTCGATCGCGCCGGTGACGGCCCGCATGCCGCTCGTGAGGCCCGCGCCCTCGAACGCGGGGCCCGCCGCCGTGGCGCAGCCGACCAGCCGGTTGCCGGCCTTTGCGATGATCTCTCCGTTGGTGCCGACGTCGATCAGCAGCACCGGGCCGTCCTCGTAGATCATGCCCGTGGCGATCATGCCGGCGGCGAGGTCCGCCCCCACGTAGGCAGCGGCCCCGGGCAGCAGGTGCACGCGCGCGGACGGCCCGCCGAACACCAGGCCGAGGTCACCGGGGGCGAAGACACGGTGCCCCAGAAAGGCCGGTCGGAAGGGGAAAATGCCCATGAAGGTCGGGTCCACGCCCGCCAGGAGGTGCAGCATGGTCGTGTTGCCGGCCACCACCATCGCGCCAACGTCGCCCGGGGCGACGCCCGACTGGCGGCAGGCCTCGCACAACAGGGGCATGATGGTCTCCTCCGCCACGGCTCGCTGAAGCTGCCGCAGCGCATCGCTTTCCGAGGCGCACCGCTGGATCCGGGTGACCACATCCTCCCCGAAGCGGATCTGTGCGTTGAACGCCGACGCCTCCCCCGCCACGGTGCCCGTGGCGAGGTCGCAAAGCAGCAGCGCGACCGTCGTCGTCCCCACGTCCACGGCCGCGCCGTATCTCGCCCCAGGGGCGAGTGGGTCGCGCGCCCAGGGGATGTTGAGGCGGAACTCCGAAACCACCGCAGGCTGGTGCCGCAGCAGCGAGCCTGCCGGCACTTCGAGCCCGACGCCCTCCCCATGCAGGCGCATCTGGCACGCCTTCAGGCGGGCCGCGCCAGCGTCGACGCGGGCGCCGTCCGCCACGCGGCTGAGCGAGCCCGTGCGCAGCTCGACCTCGCACCCGCCGCACAGCCCGCGCCCGCCGCAGCGGGCGTTGAGGGGGAAGCCCCGGCGCGCCAGTACCTCGGTGAGAGGGAGCGCAGCCTCGGCGCCGGGGACCGCCACGGTGCGGCGCTCGTCCGGCATTTGGAGGTCGATGCGTAGGGGGGTCATGGGGCTTGGTCCGTTATGGGGCAGCCTCAGAACTCGTCGTAGGCGACCTGGTCCTCCGGGACGCCGAATTCGTCGAGCATCCTCTTGCAGGCCCTCACCATCATTGGCGGGCCGCAGAGGTAGTACTCGACCGCCCTCGGGTTCGGGTGCGCCCGCAGGTGGCGCTCCCGCACCACCTCGTGGATGAGGCCGACCGGTCCGCTCCAATCGTCCCCGGGGAGAGGCGACGAGAGGGCCGGGTGGAACGTGAAGTTGCGGTGCCGCCGGGCCAGGTTCCCGAAGTAGTCCTCGTAGTACAGCTCCTGCCGCGACCGGGCGCCATACCAGTAGGACACCCTCCTGGCGGTGTCCTCTTTCTCGAAAAGGTGCGAGAGGTGCGCGCGCAGGGGGGCCATTCCGGCGCCGCCGCCGACGTAGACCATCTCCCGGCCCGTGGGCCTGACATGGAAGTCGCCGAAGGGGCCTACGGCCGTGACAGTGTCGCCGGGCTTCAGGTTAAAGATGTAGGCGGAGCCGACGCCGGGCGGGCAGTCCTGGCCCGGCGGGGGCGTCGCGATGCGCACGTTGAAGCGCAGGGAGCGCTCAAGCCGCCGGTTGCTCGCGAGGGAGTAGTTGTTGCGGCGGCCGGATGCCGGGTTTCGGGCCTCGAGGTCGAACAGGTGCTGCGCCTCCCACACCGCCGCGTACGGCTCCGGGATGTCGAACTCGCCGAAATGGATGAGGCCGTAGGCCGGGATTTCGATCTGCAGGTAATCTCCCGGCGTGAACGCGATCTCCTCTCCGGGGACGAGCGGCTCGAGCACGAGTTCCTTGATGAACGTGGCGACGCTCCGGTTGCTGGCCACGCGGAGGCGATAGGTCTTCGGCGTGCGCGCCCATGCCCCGCCCGGCGTGAGCACGTTCAGCCAGAGGCGGCCTCCCCGCTCCTCGATCGGATAGGTGGCGAGACCCCTGCAAACGGGCGCGCGCACCGGCGAGCCGTCGGCAAGGCTGAAGCGGCCGTTGTGCTTCGGGCACTCGATCACCCCTCCCCTCACGAGTCCATTTGCGAGGTGCGTGTTGCCGTGCGTGCACACGCCGTCGGTGGCGCGGAGCCCGAGCCCGGCGTCGCGGCAAAGGGCGTAGGTCCTCCTGCCGTGGTCGAACCGGATGACGTCGTCCGGGCCGAGGTCAGCCGCGGCACACACCTCGATCCACCCGTCGGCGTCCGCCTGCGCGCCGCCGGCGCGGGCCGAGCCGGGATCGGACCTCCGCGGGCTCGGGTCGGGAATCCTCCTCTTCACGCAATAGGCGGGGTCCTTCACCTGCCTCAGCACCGCCGGGACAATCTCCCGCCAGGCGGCGAGCACGCTGGGGTAGGCCTCGGGCATGTCGTCCTTCACCACCTCGTGCAGGCGCGGCAGCGCGTGATACGGGACCAGCGGGAACATGTGGTGCTCGACGTGATAGTTCATGTTCCAGTACAGGAACCGGTTCACGGCGTTCATGTACACCGTGCGGCAGTTCAGGCGGTGGTCGAGGACGTTCTCTGCGAGGCCCGCGTGCTGCGTGAGCCCGTAGACCGTCATCAGCCAGGTTCCGAAGATGTTGGCGAGGCCCACGAGGAGGAGCGGCAGGATGCTGCGGGTTTGGATCGCAAGTCCGATCACGCATGCGTAGATGAGGACGTAGACGCGTGCCTTCCGGTAGACCTTCCCGAATTCGCTCTCCGGGATGAAGGTCCTCTCGTCGGCGCCCATGTGCCCGAAGGCGTGCATCAGGATGCGCCCGAAATACCTCGGGTAGGTCGGAAGGCCGAAGAAGCTTAGGATCATCATCGCCAGGCTCGGCGGCCGCGGGACCGCGATCTCGGGGTCCCGCCCCACGATGATCGTGTCGCTGTGGTGCCGCGTGTGGCTCCAGCGCCACACGGTCGACTCCCGCATGACCATGAATGACGCGATCTCGTAGAGCGCCGTGTTCATCCAGTCGGTCCTGAAGGCGGTGCCGTGCCCGGCCTCGTGCCAACGCGAGTCGGAGGTGGACGCGTAGAGGCACGAGTAGACCGCAAAGGGAACGGCCGCCCACCACGAACCCCAGAGCTCGAACACCCCAAAGCCGGATGCGAAGATGAGGCTGAACCAGATCAGCGTGTCGCGGATTGCCGGGCCGTCGCGGCGCTCAAGGAGGCCCCGCAGTGTGGCGCGCGGGACCGGGCATTGGTACCAGTCGGCCTCCGCGAGCCCCTTCTCGACGGCGCTTGCGGCGTTCACGCCCACAAGGCTGTAGTCCGGCGCCGCGGGGGGGCTCGGGGGCGCGCAGGCGTGCCCTTCGTCGCTCATGGCGCGGACCCGGCGGGGTGCCCTCCGTCCTCCGGCTTTGCGGGAACCGCCTTCACGATGTCGGCGTCGGCGGAGTGCGCGATCCGCTCCCCGGGACGCACGGTCAGGAATCGTTCGTTGTCCCACGGGCCGTGCAGCAGGTCGTGCAGGAGCGAAGGGTCCCCCGGGTGGCCGCGGAAACGCCAGCCAAGCGACCGGGCGCACTGCTCGGCGTAACGGCGGCTCTCCTCGTCCCCCGGCAGCCCGAGGTCCGCGTAGCCGGCCGTCGTGTGCTGCGCGAAGGCGGCGCGCTCCATTTCCAGGAGCGCCTCCGCGTCCTCCGCGCCGAACTTCGCCGTGTACTCCTTGCGAAGCGCCGCCTCGCGCTCCGGGCCCGGCACCCGGCGGGCCTTGTTCCAGCCCGGGGAGTACCAGTAGGTTCCCGGTTCGTCCCGCATGGTCGCGCCGTAGCGCTCCTTGCTGCCGAGGAACAGGGTGATGCAGTCGTGCGCCCGGGCGACTACGAGGGGGCAGCGGCGCGGGGAGATGCCGACGAGCGCAAGGCCGCAGAGGCCGTAGACGAGGACCACCTGCCGCACCGTCGGGTCGTCCTCGGCACGGCCGACGGCGTCCGCCAGCAGCGAGCGCAGGTTGGTGGGCTGGTCGTGCAGGCCGATCTCAAAGAACTCGCGCCGCACGATGTGGGCGGCGCCCCGAGACAGGGCCTCGATCTCCGCCTCGAGCACGCGGCACGCGATCAGGGCAGTGTCGGGCGGCGGGTTTGCGGTCGGCATGGGCATCCGGCGGGGTCAGCGGCCCCATCCCAACTCGATCTGCTCCAGGGTGCGGCCCTTGGTCTCGGGCACGAAACGCCACACCACGCCCACCAGCGCGGCGCAGAACGCCGCGTAGAGGTAGAAGGGGAACGCGTGGTTGAAATGGCGCACGAACCACTCGCCCTTCGCATCCATGATCGGGAACGTCTGCGTGACCGCGTAGTCGGCCACCCACAGGAAGAAGGTCGCAAGCCCGAGGGCCCTGCCCCGCACGGCCGTCGGAAAGATCTCCGAAAGGATCACCCAGGTGACCGGGCCGACCGAGAGCCCGAACGCGGCAATGTAGAGCACGATGAGCAGCAGCATCCACGCGCTGCCCTTCCCCGGTTCGTTCATCCGCTGGGCCATGGCGCCCATCGCAAGGAGGCTTGCGCCCATGCCGCCGGTGCCGAGGAGCATGAGGGGCCTGCGCCCCCATCGGTCCACGGTGGCAATCGCGACCACGGTGAAGAGAATGCCCGCGCCGTTGATGACGACCTGCTGAAGGAGGCCCGCGTCCACCCCCGTGGAGGCGCTCAGGCTCCTAAAGATCGTCGCCCCGAAATACATGAAGACATTGATCCCCGTGACCTGCTGCAGCACGGCCAACGCGACGCCGAGGAGCAGCGGGCGGCGGAGCTGGCGCGAGAACAGGGCCGCCCATGTGCCCTCCTCCTGGGAGATCGCGGCCCTGATGCAGGACGACTCGTCCTCGGCGAACGCCGTCCCGCCCACCCTTGCGAGGATGGCCTTGGCCGCCCCGTCCCGCTTCATCTCAATCAGCCAACGCGGGCTCTCTGGAATCGGGACGAGCAGCAGGCAGAACACCAGCGCCGGCGCGATGCCCGTGGCGAACATCCAGCGCCACCCACTGTCGATCAGCCACTGCTGGTCGCGCCCCTGGGCGATGAAGTAGTTGACGAACGAGGTCGCCGTGATCCCACCGACGACGGCGATCTGGTTCACGGCCACCATGCGCCCGCGGATCTGCGCCGGCGTGATCTCGGCGATGTACATCGGGGTCGAGATCGATGCGATTCCGATGCCGAGGCCCCCGATGAACCGGAACGCGATGAAGACCCCTATCTGCGGCGCGAGCGCGGTGCCGATTGCCGAGGCGACGAACATGGCCGCGGCGAGGAACAGGGCGGGCTTCCTGCCGAACCGGTCAGAGAGGGGGCCTACAAGCAGGACGCCCGCGGCGCATCCCGTGAGCACGCAGCCCGAGGCCCAGCCCTTCATGAAGTCGCTCAGGCCAAACCGCGCGGTCAGCGGCTCGATCGCCCCCGAGATCACCCCGGTGTCGAACCCGAAGAGCAGGCCCCCGACCGTCGCCACCAGACAGATCGGGACGAGGTAGCGCAGGTTGACCTCGGCGGGATTCGGGTGGATCGGGACCGGCTCCATGGCGGGGCCTTAGCTGCGGGCGCTGTCCCGGACGGCCCTGAACATCGCGAGCATCTTCTCCGCGGACGTCGGTCCCTGGACGTTGTGGATGGCGTCAAAGACAAACCCGCCGTCAGGGCCGAAGATGTCGATCCGCTCGCGGCACTGGCGGTAGACCTCGTCCGGCGTGCCGAAGGCAAGCGTGTGCTGGGTGTCGATCCCTCCCCCCCAGAACGTGAGGGCCCGGCCGAACTCGCGCTTGAGCCGCACGGGATCCATCTCGGCGGCGGAGCACTGCACCGGGTTGAGGATGTCGAAGCCGGCCGCGATGAAGTCCGGGATCAGCGGGTAGACGTCGCCGCACGAGTGGATGAATGTCTTCCATGACGAGTTCCGGTGGATCAGCTCGTTAAGGCGGCGGTGGAACGGCTGGAAGAGCGTCCGGTAGGCATCGCGCGAAATGAACGTCCCGCGCTGGGTGCCGAAATCCGTGCCGGTCAGCATGGCGACCTGCACCGTGTCCCCAAAGAGGCCGATCAGCGTGCGGAGGTTCGCCTCCGCGATGGCGCACTGGCGATCGAAGACCTCCAGGACGTAGTCCTGGCGCGCGACGGTCGAGACATACCATTCCTCGATGTCGCGGATGCCCCTGGGGTCCTTCAGGAACGGCGCGGGCACGAGCGCGATGTCGCCGAAGGCGGAGCCCGGCACCACCAGGAGGGCGCCGTAGTCGAGGCGCTCCTCGAACCAGGCCTTCTGCGCGCGGTAGTACGCGAGATCCTCCGGGCCGAGAAGGGCGAACTCCTCGAGGTTGTCGGCGGGGTCGAGCCGCTCGTCGTCCACGGGCCGCTGGCGGATGATCGAGTCGAAGAAATAGCCTCCCCGTGGCATATGCCCGCTTGGCCGGGCGGCGGTGTCGCCCTCGGGGTAGATGAGCCAGCCGCCGTCGGGGGCGGGCGTGACGTTGAACTGGCCCGGCACAAGGCACTCGGTGCCGTCGAAGAGGGTGAACGGCTTCCAGTCGCGCGACTCGGTGCCGAACATGGATTTGCGCCCCATCGCGCCGATGACGTCGATCGGCAGGGCCCCCCGCAGCTCATCGTCGATCTCGCCGAGCATCTGGTAGGGCTCGTTGACCTTCACGCGATAGCCCGCGTCGCCCAGCACCTGCCGGCGAAGGCGGGTGACGGCCGACACGTGGATGCCCGTCACAGCGGAGGAGCCAAAGTCGACGGCCACCCGGTCGGGGGACTGGTGAGCCAGGGTGGCGGCGAGTCGTTGCCGGCCGGTCATGGCCATCTTTTAGCAGATTCGGGGGCCGGTGGCCATGCCCGCGCGGATCAAAAACATATCCCCGGCGACAACGGCTGTTGACAGCGCGGGCAGGTCGTCCAAGCCGGTAGGCATGGGAAATTACCATGGAAAGGAGTACGCCTGGGTCAACCGCCAGGTGCGGACCTCTCGGGTCGGCTTCGGCCGGGTCAAATATATCCCCGGTGGCTATTGCGGGCCGCGGCGCCAGCGCGATTACCAGATCGTCGTGATCCACGCGGGAGGGGGCCGGGTGACCGTGGACGGCGAGACCCGCCCGCTTCCGGCCGAGCATGCGGCGCTCTTCCTGCCCGGTCACCGCGAGCACTTCGTCTTCTCCGCCGAGCAGGAGACCGATCATGTCTGGTGCTCGATCCGGCCGCGGTTCATGCCGGAGGGCCTGCGCTGGCGGCTGGACCGGGCGCCAGGAATGGTGCCCTGTTCGGAGATGATGCACCGCCTCTTCTCCGCGGCACAGGGCTCGCGCCGCGTGACGAGCCCGGCCGCGGGCCGCGTCGTGGAGTACCTGGGCCTGGCGCTGTTCGCGGAGTTCCTGCACCAGGCCGAGCTCTGGCCGCACCGCGAAAGGAGGGACGAGGGGCTGAGCCGCGCCATGGCCTGCATCGAGGAGTCCTTCGGCGACGAGGGCTGCCTTGCCCGCGCCCGCCTGGCGGCGGGGTGCTCGGCGAGCGGGCTGAACCAGCGCTTCCGCAGGCATCTCGGCACAAGCCCGGCGCGCTTCCTCTGGATGACACGGGTGGAGCGGGGCGTGTCGATGCTGCGCGATACCGGGCTCACGGTCGCCGAGATCAGCTCGCTCTGCGGATGCAAGAACCCGTTCCACTTCTCCCGCATTGTGAAGCGAAGCCAGGGAATCTCGCCGCGCGAGGTCCGCCGCGCCGCCTGGAAATGACGCGCGCCCTCCCCCGGCTGGATCCTTTGGCCCTCGATACGGCCCCCGGGCGCCGCATAATCCCCCCGATGCCGCCCCCGAACCCTCCAGGCGAGACCGACGGCGACGCGGTCCCCCGGGACCTCGCCGAGGCGGGGACCTACCCGACGGCGGCGGCCGGGTTCGACCACGGGCTGGTTGTGCTCGCCATGGGATGCCCGTACTGGCTGCTCCCCTTCGGCGGGCGCTACCGGCTGCTCGTGGAGCCGGGCGCGCTCGAGGAGGTCCGGGTGCAGCTGGAGTGCTTCGACCGCGAAAGCATCGGATGGCCGCCGCCCCCCCCGCCTCGGGGTCCGGCTCGCAGGACCGAGATCGCCACGCCCCTATTGTGGGCCCTCGCGGTCACGGCCGCCTATTGCGCGCAGGGCCGGTGGCCCGGCCTCCTGGAGGATTCGGGCGCGCTGGACGCGCAGGCCGTCTTCGACCGCGGCGAATGGTGGAGGATCGGCACCGCCCTCTTCCTCCATGCCGATGTCGGGCACCTGGTCTCCAACGCACTGAGCGGGATCTTCGCCTTTTCCGCCGTGCTCTCGACCCTCGGGCGCCGGCGGGGGTGGCTCCTGCTGGCACTCGCCTCGCTCACCGGGAACCTGGCGGTCGCCGCGCTCAACTACCCCGGCCCCTACCTTTCGCTCGGCGCATCCACGGCGATCTTTGCCGCCCTGGGGCTGCTCACCGGGCGGGCGGTGCGCGTCGTCCGGCAGCACCGGCCGGAGCGCAGCTGGCGGCCCGTCGTAGCGCCGCTGGCGGCCGGAATCGTGCTCCTTGGGCTGTTCGGGGCCGGAGGGATCCACATCGACGTCGGCGCCCACGCCGCCGGATTCGCTGCCGGGCTCGCATGGGGATTCTGCGCGGGCGTTGCGGGCCGGGATCCGCGCTAGGGCGTCGACGCAGGAGGCGACCCGCTTCTCGGTCCGGCTCCAGCCCCCTGTTTTGGTTGCGGGGCGCAGGCCCATGATGCTTTCCTCGGGACGACCCCCTCCATGGCTGACGATCCCGCGAGCGCCTTCGACATGCTGGCCGCCGATGTCCGGTGGAGCACATTCTCCGGCGACGAACGCGGGAAGGTCGACGGGTTCGTCCGTCGCTGGCGCATAAAGCCCGGGGAGCGGGTGCTTGAGCCCGGCTGCGGCTCCGGCCGCCTCACGGATATCCTGGCCGCCCAGTGCGGGCCCGCGGGCAAGGTGATGGCGTTCGACGCCTCGCCAAGGCTGGTGAGGCTTGCGCAGGCGCGCGGGCTTCCCCCGCACGTGACCCTGCGCATCGCCAACGCGGAGACCGTCCAACTTGCCCCCGCCTCTTTCGACCATATCGTGTGTTTCAATGTGTTCCCCCACCTCGTGCCCCAGGAGCCGATCGCCTGCCGCCTTGCTGCGTCGTTGCGGAGGGGCGGTTCCTTCTGGATCGCCCACACCCGGAGCAGGATTGACGTCAACGCGCTCCACCGCCGCGGACCGGCTTTCATGAACGGCCACATACTTCCGACCCCTCGAAAGCTGGAGCTCCTTCTTCGCCGGGCCGGGCTCGAGGACATCGAGATCGAAGACGGCGCCGACCGTTTCATGGCACGGGCGCTTAGAAGTGCGCCCGCATCCCCCTCCGGCGCCAATGGCCATGCGTGAGCCCTCCCAGGCAGGCACCCTGAGGCCGCCGCTTTTTCTTACCCTGTCGCTTGCGCGCGAGCTTGGCGTCCTGCTCTGCCTGTCGGTGATGTTCCCATTCCTGATCCATGTGATCCCGGTGCCGGAAACGGCGAAGCTAGGCCCCAGGCTGCTGCCCATGTTCTATGCCCCGTTGCTCGCTGTCCTATGGGGACGCGCGCCGTCCGCATTCGGCGTCGCGTTTCTGGCGCCGTGGCTCAACTGGGCCCTGACCTCCCATCCCGCGCCCCATGGCGCCGTCATGATGACCGTCGAGCTGCTGGCATTCGTCTCCGCCCTGTTGGCGCTGGTTGAGCGTGTGGGAACGCGCGGGTTTCTTGCGATCCCGGCCTACCTCTCGGCCATGGCTCTGGCGGCGGTGGTGGCGGCGATCGCCCCGTTCTTGGTCGACGGTCGCTCGGCGTTGGCCTGGGCGGCGCAGACCGTCGCCACGGGTATTCCCGGAATGGCGATCCTCATCCTGATCAACGAGCTGGCGCTGCGCTGTCGACCGCCTGGGGGGTCCGGGGGCGGCCCGGCCGCCGCATAGCCCCGCGAGGCCGCGGCATCGGGTGACGCCGGGGCGTGCGGCGCCATCGCCAAAATCCACGCAGCGCAAATGCCAATTAATGCAGTGCATTGGCCAACCGATGCAGTGTAGGCGCGGGGGGGTGCCTTCAATATCAGTACCTGAAGGACCGACGACGCCCTCCTGCGCTGCCGGACTGCTTCCGGACCATGGCCATATCACCTTCGAGCCGCCTTCCGTCCGCGCGCGAAAGCGCCGCCGCTGCGACGGTGTGCCTCGCGCTGTGCGCGGTGCTTGCCTGGCTCGCCCACACGCAGTCGCGGTTCTCGCCCGCCGTTGACATCGCGTTCCATGAAGCCAAGGCCACAGCCGGGACCGTGCACGCCCAGGCGCAGGACCTCGTCTCGCCCCTTCCCGCCGCCCTTAGGCCGATGAGCGCTGCCGAGGCGTTCGCCCCCGAGACCCTGTCCGACAAGATAGACGGGAAGGCCGAGGTGTACCTCTCGGCCGGCGTGGCCGGCCTGCGGTGCCAGCGCATGGCGCTCGCCGCAGCCCCCGCGTCGTGGATCGAGCTATTTGTGTTCGACATGGGCAAGCCGTCCAATGCGTACTCGGTCTATAGCTCCCAAAGGCGCTCCGACGTCACCGACCTCCAGCTCGCGGACTACGCGTACCGCGCGGGCAACGAGATCGCGCTGGTGCACGGACCGTTCTACGTCGAGGTTGTTGCCACCGACGAGGGTCCCGCGACGATCGAGGCCGCCAGCGCGCTCGCGAGGGCCTACGTCGCCGCGACCCCGGTCTCGGCGCACGCGGACGTGAGCTCCGACCAGGCGCTGTTTCCGCGCGAGGGCCTCGTTCCCGGCAGCGTGACGCTGCTGAGCACCGACGTCTTCGGGTTCGACGGCCTCGGGAACGTGTATGTGGCGCGGTTTCGAGACGGAAAGGACGAGCTCACGCTGTTTCTCGCACGCAGGACCGGCGCACGCGACGCCACGGCCGCAGCCGCAGCGCTCAGGGGGTTCTTTGTCGATGACTGCGGGGGCAAGGAGGTGGCTCGGCCGGCCCTGCCCGCCGGGGCCGTCATCATTGACGCCGGCGGATCGTTCGAGGGGGTTTTCAGCACCGGCGCCTTCCTCGCCGGCGTGCACCAGGCGCCGAGTCGCGAGGGCACCGACCGCTGGCTTAAGCGGCTCAGCGCGTCCCTCGCCGAAAAGAGATGAGCCCGGACGCCCCATTTCCGCCCATCGGGCCCGAGGCGACTCGGCGCGCGTTCCTGCGCCGGGCCCTGAAGGCGGGCGCGGCGATCGCCGCCACGGGCGGGCTCGCCGCCTGGCTGTGGGACCGCCATCCCCCGGGCACCCTGGGCCTCCGCGCACCGGCGTCCGCGCTGCCGGACTTTCGCGTGAGCGACGCCGGCAGGAGGATGGCCATCGTTACAGGCACCGACCGGGTGCGGACGCTTCGTCGTGCCCTGGAGGCAATGGGCGGAATCGGGCGGTTCATCAAGCGCGGCGACCGCGTGATCGTGAAGGTCAACGCTGCGTTCGCTGCTCCCTCCGTCCTCTGCGCCACGACCCATCCCGACGTCGCCGCCGAGCTTGTCCGGCTCTGCCTGGGCGCGGGCGCGGCCAAGGTGCTCGTGACGGACAACCCGATCAATGACCCCGAGAGCTGCTTCGCCCTTTCGGGGATCGCCGCGTCCGTCGGCGCAGCAGGGGGCGCGCTCGTTCTGCCGCGCGCCGCAGACTTCGCCGACGGCTCCCTGCCCGGCGGGCGCCTCATTCGAAACTGGCCCATGCTGCTCGGGCCGTTCCGCGGAGTGACCAAGTTGATCGGCGCCGCTCCGGTGAAGCACCACGCGCGCGCCGGCGCGTCCATGACGATCAAGAACTGGTATGGGCTGCTCGGCGGCAGACGGAACCAGTTTCACCAGGACATCAACGGAATCATCGTCGAGCTCGCCCAGCTGGTGAGGCCGACCTTCGTCGTCCTGGACGGGACGATGAGCATGCTGACCAACGGACCCACCGGCGGCTCCCTCGCCGACCTGAAGCCCACGCACACGCTCGTCGTCAGCACCGATCCGGTCGCAGCCGACGCGTTCGGCGCGACGCTTCTCGGGAGGACCTTCCACGACCTCCCCTACCTCTCCCGCGCCGCGCAGCTCGGTTGCGGGACGACCGATTTTGGCGCGCTCCAGCCCGCGCGCGACGACGTGTCATGAAGATCACCACCGCCCGCCGCGTGGCCCAGATCTTCTTCCTTACCACCTTTCTCTGGCTGGCGGTCGTCGCCACGGTCGGCACCGGCTGGATGCAGTGGCGCGGATGGCCGATCTCCTGGTTCCTTCAGCTCGATCCGCTTGCCGCCATCGGGACGACCCTGGCGACGCACTCCCTTCTACCGGGGTTCGGCTGGGCCCTCGTGACCGTGGCGCTGACGATCCTCTTCGGCCGCGTGTTTTGCGGGTTTGTGTGCCCGTTCGGAGCGATCCACCAGTTTGTCGGCTGGCTCGGCAGGCGCGCCCTCCGTCCAAAGGACAAGATGGCCGCCAACGCCTATCGCCCCGCGCAGTCCGTCAAGTACTACCTGCTGATCGGGTTTCTTGCCGCCGCGGCCCTGTCAGCCGGCGACGCATTCGTGGGATCGCTTCAGACCGGGCTCCTTGACCCGATTTCATTCCTGCACCGGAGCATCAACCTCGCCGTGCTCCCGTCGGCGGACGTCGCGTTCGAGCGCCTGTTCCCCGGCGGCCGGTTCGCCGTGGGAGCCGCCCTGATCGGCGGCCTGTTTGTCGCATTTGTCCTGCTAAACCTCTGGATCCCCCGCTTCTATTGCCGGTTCATCTGCCCCCTGGGAGCGCTGCTCGGCGTGCTTGCCCGCCCCTCATTGTGGAGCATCGGGAAGACCACCGCGAAATGCAACGAGTGCGCGCTCTGCGACGTCGACTGTGAGGGCGCATGCAACCCCATGGGCCCCATTCGCGGGAGCGAGTGCCTGATGTGCATGAACTGCCTCGACAACTGCCCGAATGTTTCGCCGCTGGCCTACGTGGCGAGGCCGTCGCCCGGCGGCGAGGTGGTGGGCCACGGTGTGAGCCGGCGCGGCTTCGTCGTAGCGGCGCTCAGCGGGCTTGCCGCCGTCCCGCTTTCGCGGGTCGGCGGCGCGACGGGAAGGGCGTGGTCGCCCGCGCTCATCCGCCCGCCCGGCTCGGTCGCCGAGGACGAGTTCCTCGCGCGCTGCGTCAAGTGCTGCGAGTGCGTCCGAGTCTGCCCGACAAACGTTCTCCAGCCAGCCGTGATGGAGCACGGCTGGGAGGCACTCTGGACGCCCGTTCTCAACAACCGGATCGGGACCAGTGGCTGCCAGCTCAACTGCGTCGCCTGCGGCTACGCGTGCCCAACCGGTGCGATACGGCCGCTCACCCTCGACCGGAAGCAGGGCCTGGGCGACTTCGAAAAGTCCGGCCCCGTACGGATCGGGCTCGCATCCGTCGACCGCGGCCGCTGCCTGCCGTGGGCGATGGACAGGCCCTGCATCGTGTGCCAGGAGAACTGCCCCGTCACGCCCAAGGCCATCTACGTGTCGGAGATTGAGCAGACCGTCCGGGACGGCGTGCTCCAGGTCGTCTCGGTGGAGGGGACGACGCTGGGGGTTCGCGGCGCAAGGCTGGCGCCCGGCCGCTTCGCGTCGGGCGACTACGCCTGCAGGCTCGCGGGCGAGGAGCGAGGGCACCCGATTGTCGCCAACACGCAGGACACGCTCACACTCGATCCCGCGCAGAAGATGCCGGATTCCGTGGAACCGGGCACCGCGGCGGAGGTGCAGGTCCGGCTCCAGCGGCCGGTCGTCGATCCCTCGCTCTGCATCGGCTGCGGCGTGTGCGAGCACGAGTGCCCGATGAGCGGCCTGCGGGCGATCCGCGTGACCGCCGACAACGAGACGCGCGACCCGCGGCACGCCGTCCTGCTCTCCGAACACCCCTCCTAGCCCTTTCCCCATGAACACGAACGAGACTCCACTCACCCGCCGCCGGTTCCTCAAAACGTCCGCGGCGCTAGGCGCCGGGGCGCTGCTGCTGCCCGCCATTAGCTGGGCCCAAGCGCCGGCCCCGTCGATCCCGCGCCGGAAATTCGGCCGGTCCGGCATCGACGTGCCGGCCCTCGGCCTGGGCTGCATGTTCGATATCGCCGACAACCTGGTCATCCTCCGCCAGGCCCTTGACCACGGCGTCAACTACTGGGACACGGCCGTGAACTACGCCAACGGCCGCAGCGAGATCGGCATCGGCTCGTTTCTTGCAAGCAATTCCGACGCAAGGAAGGAGATCTTCCTCGTCACCAAGGCCTCGGGCGCGCACAGCGCGAACGACATGACGCGGCTGCTCACCCAGTCCCTGGAGCGGCTCAATACCGACCATGTCGACCTCTACTTCCTGCACGGGATGGACGACATCAGCCGCGTCGATCAGCCCGAGATAAGGGCCTGGGCCGAATCCGCAAAGAAGAGCGGCAAGATACGGCTCTTTGGCTTCAGCACGCACAGCAACATGGAGCGCTGCCTCAGCGCCGCGGCGAAGCTGGGATGGATCGACGGCATCATGTTCACCTACAACTACCGCCTGATGGAGACGGACGACATGAAGGCCGCGGTCGACGCATGCCACGCCGCAGGCATCGGCTTGACCGCGATGAAGACCCAGGGCGCGAGGCTGGGATTCGACACGCCGGCACAGGCGGCACTCCTCGACACGCTGGCGGGCCGGGGCTTCACGCCCGGACAGTCCAAGCTGAAGGCCGTCATGGACAACCCGAAGATCGCCGTGGCGTGCGTGCAGATGCCCAACCTGAAGTGGTTTCGCCAGAATGTGGCCGCAGCGCTCGACCAAGCCACGCTTCCGCTAGCCCAGCGGGATGCGCTGCGGCGCCACGCCGACGCCACCTGCAGCGCCTACTGCGGCGGCTGCAGCCATCTTTGCGAATCCGCGCTCGCGGGCGCGGCCCCTGTCCGCGATGTGCTCCGGTACCTCATGTACCAGGACCACTACACCGAACTCGACGCGCGCGCGCTGTTCGCCGAGCTCGCTCCCGAGGTGCGTTCGGCGCTTCCGCGCCTCGATTACTCCGCCGCCGAGCGCGCGTGCCCGCGGCGGCTTCCGATCGGCAGCCTCATGCGCTCCGCCTCAACATTGCTTTCCTGAGGTCCGGAGAGCCCCGGGGAAAGACCGCACGCCGCCGCTCGGCTTACTCCGCCTCAAACACCCGCGTCTCCAGGGACCCGGCCTCGCCGCGGTGTTCCCGGAGGAATATGCTCGGCTGGAAAGGGGCGGAAACGGGTCGCCTGCGGCCGGCTCGCCGTAACGCCAACGCCCGACCCTGGAAAAATCCGGCAACCGGCCCGCCTGGGGCGGGCCTTCCTCAGCCCTTCCGCCGCCCGGGCCAGGTCTCTGGACGGCTCCAGAACGTGTCCTCGCGGCCCCCGTAGTACCCATCGAGGACCCGGTCCATGACCCGCGACGTGCGGCGCGCCGACACCCCCGTGCTCGGGCACTCCCCCCTGCCGAGCAGGTCATCGACGACCGTCTGGATGAGCGGCTGGGCGACGTGGGGGGGATAGGGCAGGTCGAACAGCTGCATCCCTGAAGCGTTCTCGAGCCTCACGGGACGCGACTGAAACATGGTGAACATGATTTCCCCGTCCGTGCCGGACAGACGCATCGAGTCGTCGCTGACGGCGCTCGCAAAATTCCAGACCATCGAGCCCAAGGCGCCGCCGCCGGTCCGGAAGCTGAGCGCCACCGAATCCTCGACCGAATAACTCGAGGCAACATTCGCCGCCGTCCCCGCCACGTCCTGCAGCGGGCCAAGCAGATAGTCGAGGAGGTCGAGGGCATGCGAGCCCACGTCGAGGAAATGCCCCGCCCCCGCCAACGCGGGATCCGTCCGCCATATGCCGCCCTTGCGGTGGTGCGGCTCGGCGAGCCGGTAGGTCACGCCTGTCAGCCGGCCGATCGCGCCTGACTTGAGCAGCTCCTCGACCTTCAGGAAGCACGGAAGCCGGCGGCGGTAATAGGCGACGAAGAGCGGCAGGTTGGCGTCCTCGAACGCCCTCACCATGCGGTCGCATTCGGCGCCATTTCGCGCCATCGGTTTCTCCACGTAGGCGGGCTTCCCTGAGGCAGCGGCCGCGAGTGCGTAATCGGCGTGCGAGTCGGGGGGCGTGGCGATGTAGACCGCGTCGACCTGCGGGTCGTCGATGAGGGCCCGCGCGTCGTCGTACCATCGCGCAACGCCGTGGCGCCTCGCGAAGTCAGCCGCAAGGTCGCCCCTGCGCCGCATGACGGCCACGAGCTGGGATCCCGAAGCCTTCTGGAAGCCCGGACCGCTCTTCACCTCGGTGACGTCTCCGCAGCCAATGATGCCCCAGCGCACCACCGAGCGGCCTGCGAAATGTCTTGATGCCGGCACGGGAAGGGGGTGTTCGGGATGGTGGGCCCTGGATACTCGCCTGGGAAGGGGACCGCCTCGGTTCAGCGCTGCGCCTCGTGGATCCGGATGTGCCGGTACTCCACCTGGCCGTGGTCGCTTTCCAGCCCGATCGCTCCCGTGGGCGGGACCGGCATCGCGTCGACCAGCACCTCCCCGTTGCACGTGCAGTGCGCGAGGCCGCCCCTGACGGCCACGATAATCTCGTTCCAGTCAAGCGGGCGGTAGTGGGCCAGCGTTGCGAAGGGCCCGGCGATCATGAAGTCCCTGCATTGCAGCTGAGGCTCGCGCACAAAGATCCCGCTGTCGGCGTTGGGGCTGGCCCTGAAATCGAGCTTGAGCACGAAGTCCTTCGGGAACCTCTTCGTCGTCCAGAGGATCTTGTTCTCCTGGCCCTTGTGCGAGACGATCACGATAAGCCGCCCGTTCCTCACCACATATCGGCCGTCGTCGCTTGCCGCCTTGCCCCATAACTTGGAGCCCTGCGCATATCCCCAGCCCGAGAGGTCGTGCCCGTCAAACAGGCTTTCATAGCCTGGCTCGGGGATGAACTCGTCCGGCCAAGCGGGCGCGAGCCCCACGGTCTCGAAGATCGGCCGTAGTGCCGAGGCCCACTTGGCGTAGCCAACAAGGTTGGGATGGAGCAGGTCGGGCATCTCCTCTTCCTTCGCGTCCCCGTGCACGTTCGCAAAGAGGGACCACGTGTCGAGGACCGTGACCTGCGTCTCGTCCGATGCCGCCTCCATATAGAGCTCGTTCAGCCTCCGGACGGTCTGCGCGGGCCTGTTCTTCGTGGCGGAGCTCGGGAGGACCTCGCACAGGACGACGGGCATCGCCGGATTGTGCTGGCGAAGCGCCGTGATGATCAGCTTCACGTTGGCCGCGATGACCGAGGGGTCGGCCTTCAACTCAATGTCGTTCGTGCCGATCAGCAGCACGACACCGCTCGGGTTGAGGGCGACGACATCCTCCTGGAGGCGGATGAGAACGCCCCTCGAGGTGTCCCCGCTGATCCCGCGGTTCGCCGTCTTCAACCCCGGGAAGCTACTGCCGACGTCGCCCCATCCCTGGGTGATCGAGTCGCCGAGGAAGACGAGCGCGCCCTGGTCCTGCTTCACCTGGGAAGCCCATGCGGCCCGCCGCTCGGCCCAGAGGTGCTGGAACCAGTCCTCCCGGCGAAAGGGGCCGGCGCCGGGCAGGCCGTCGTCGGTGGCGGGAATCTGGAATCGGCCCTCCGTCGGGGAGGACGCGACCGCGGAGTCGGCCGGGCGTGCGGCGGGGGCCAGGGCGAGGACGCCGAGCGCGCCCAGGACCAGGAAGAGGTGGCGGTGTGTCATGGGGGTCGGGATTTGGGCGAATCAGGCTGTCAAAGGCGTGCGACGGCGATCAATCGAAATTCTCGGCATGGGCTCGGCTAGTCATTATGGCTGCGTGCAAGG
>PLTZ01000061.1 GCA_003164715.1 Opitutaceae bacterium
CCTTTTGAGGCCTTCATGTCCCCAACCTTTGAGAGAGAGCCAAAATGTCTGGAAGCCCGTTCTGGAAGAGCGATTGCAATCCATGCTCGGAGTTCCAGCAACAGAGACCGGATGGCTGACCAACAGGTTTGATGAAGCCAGCCGGTCGCCAGTCCTGCTTTTCGCCTATCCGGAGGTGGTCTCGATCGAGACGTGACCCATGAGTTCCCGCAGCGCCTCGATCGATTCCCTCGAATGGGTAGCGAAGGCGTACCGCCTATGCCGAGCTCGGCATAGGCAATTGTGTCGTGTGTGAGGCACTTAAACCCGTTTGTATTTAGTTAATTGCAATATTAATTATATGATGATATTTTTACACTTAGGAATGTTATGACATGTTTACTATGGTGTCAGCGGCACTCTGAGCGTGCACGAAAACTGCTGACCCATGCATCAGCAACTGGCGGGAGCAATTACCGAGTGATCAGGGCGCGCTGCGTGGAAACGGGATTTTCCCACGAAATGATTTCGGCGGATCACAATTATTTCGGCAGTTTGTCTATTCGTCTCACTTGCATACGCAAGTATCGGAAGAATACGTCCTCTATAATGCGGCGAAAAATCAGACCCTTTAGCTATGCTTATGTCCATGGGGTTGAGACAGAGACATTGCATGAAGACACGATGCGGAAGAAGGCGCGGCATATGACGGAGGATTCGGGGACAGCTGGCAGGGAAGAGACAGGACAAAATCTGGGTGCAAGACACAAGGAAGGTTGAGTGTGATCAATGTTTGAGAACTCATCAAAGTTCGCTCGTCAAGATGCGCACACCGCGGAGTGGGTGCTCGGTCTAATCTTTGCTTGCTTGGCCGCGGGCATCGTTGGAACCGGCTACTTCTATTACAGGAATTACGAGAAGATTTATCGTGCCGCTGTCGAGCGCCAGCTCACGAGCATTGCCGACCTTAAGGTGAGCGACTTGGTGCAATGGCGTAACGAACGCTTGGGCGACGGCTCGATATTTTTTCAGAACGCCTCCTTCACCGCCTTGGTGCGGCGCTTTCTGGAAAAGCCGGAGGACTTGGACTCGAAACAACAGCTCCAGGTCTGGCTCAGCAAATGTCAGGCCCACAATTGGTATGACCAGACCCGCCTGCTGGATGCCCAAGGCGTTACCCGCCTGTCGTTGCCCGCCGCACTGCCGGCAGTTTCCACCTCCGTGGCAAGGAGCGTTTCAGAAGGCACGCGGTTGGGCCGGGTGACGCTTCACGATCTTTATCGCAGTGAACAGGATCAGCAGATCTACATGGGGGTCTTAGTCCCGATTTTCGACGAACAGAACGCAAACCGGCTGCTGGGCACTATCTTTCTTCGAATCGACCCCAGCACCTACCTCTATCCCATGATCCAGCGCTGGCCCACGCCCAGCTCGACCGCCGAGACGCTGATCGTCCGCCGGGAAGGCAATGAGGTTGTCTTCTTGAATAATCTCCGGTTTCAAAGAAACACCGCACTCACGCTGCGCGAATCTCTTGACGGAACATTACTGCCGGCGGCTCAGGCCGCCTTGGGAAAGGAAGGCATCATGGAGGGCATTGACTATCGGGGCGTGCCGGTGGTGGCGGCCCTGCGTACCATTCCCGATTCGCCATGGTCTTTGGTTGCTCGCATCGATGCCTCAGAAGTGTATGCGCCGCTGCACTCGCAGCTAAGAATCATTGTTGGACTCTTCAGTGCACTGCTATTTGGCGCTGGAGCCGGCGTAGGCTTCATTTGGAGGGGACAGCGGGCGCTTCTTTCGCGGACTGAACATTCACTCGAAAGCAACCGGGGGAAGCTCGTGGCCATCATTGAATCCTCCGACAACGCCATTTACAGCAAGACCATCGACGGCGCGCTCATAACCAGTTGGAACGAAGGCGCGGAGCGCCTTTTCGGCTACAAGGCTGCGGAAATGATTGGCCAGTCCGGTGTAAGCATAATCCCTCAGGCCTTTCTAGCTGAGGAGAATGAATTCCGGGGACGAGTAGGGAAAGGTGAGCATATCAGGAGCCACGAAACCGTGCGCATCGCCAAAGGCGGTAGGCCCATTGCTGTGTCCATGACTGTTTCGCCAATCCGCGACTCAGCCGGCAGGATCATAGAAGAGTCCGCGATTGTCAGCGACATCACTGAACGAAGGCGGGCGGAAGAAAGTCGCTCAAGACTCGCCGCCATTATCGAATCCTCTGACGATGCCATAATCAGCAAGAAACTCGACGGCACGATCACCAGCTGGAACGCAGGCGCGGAAAAACTCTTCGGTTACCAAGTTGCAGAAATGATTGGACAGCCCATTACGCGTATCATTCCACCTGAGCTCCAAGCCGACGAGAAAGAGATCCTGGACCGTCTGAAAAATGGCGGACGCATCAGGTCCTACGAAACCGTTCGTATCGCGAAGGACGGCCGGCGCGTCAACACGTCCTTGACCATTTCCCCAATCTTCGATGGGGAAGGGAAAATTATAGGCGCGTCCAAGATATGCCGCGATATCAGCGAACGGAAAAGGGACGAGGTCGCGTTGCGTGAAAGCGAGAAGAGGTTCTCCGAAATGTTCAACTCCAGCCCGGTGGCCACATCCCTTTCCACCGTCCGGGAAGGCCGCTATCTTGACGTGAACGACGCTTGGGCGAAAATGTATGAGCGGCCCCGCGACGACGTTGTTGGACGCACCGTCTTCGATTTGAACATCTGGGTGGATCTGGATCGGCGGGCAGCGTTGTTTGCGAAGCTCCAGGAGCGAGGCATCGTGCGCGATTTCGAAATGGAACTGCGCTCGAAGTCTGGCCGGGTAGTCCAAATATCATGGTCGGGTACGAAGGTGGTCATCGGTGGTGAGAGCTGTTTGCTAGGCTCGGCACTGGACATCACCGAGCGCAAGTTGGCGGAGGAGATGCTGCGGGCGAGCGAGGCCAAGTTCCGGACCCTCGTCGAGAACATACCGCAGAAGATTCTAATGAAGGACCGGAATTGTAGGTGGATCTCGATAAGCAAGAACCTCGCCCGCGATTTCGGCTTTCGACCCGAGGATGTGGTTGGCAAGACGGATTCCCAACTGTTCACGCCCGAATTGGCCGCCAAGTACCATGCCGACGACGTCAGGATCATGGAGACCGGACATGTCGAGGAGCTTGAGGAGAAATACCTCGCGGAAGGCAAAGAGACCTGGGTCAACACGATCAAGACGCCAGTCAGAAACGCGAATGGGGAAATCGTGGGCGTGTTGGGGATCTTCTGGGACATCACGGAGCGCAAGCAGGCGCAAGAGGCTTTGCGCACGCTCAATGCTGAATTGGAGCAGCGGGTCCGCGACCGAACCACCGCACTTGAGGCGTCCAACAAGGAGCTGGAGGCATTCAGCTACTCGGTTTCGCATGACTTGCGCGCGCCGCTGCGGGCCATGGACGGCTTCAGCATGGCGCTGTTGGACGACAACGCCGGCAAGCTGGACGAAACGGCCCAGGGCTACCTGCGCCGCATAAGGGCTGGCAGCCAGCGGATGGCAACGCTGATCGACGATCTGCTGAACCTGTCCCGGGTAACGCGGGCGAAACTGCTGCGCGAAAGTGTGGATCTGACGGCGATGGCGGAGGAGATTGGCGGGGAATTCCAGAAATCTCAGCCGGAACGCCAGGTCGCGCTGATCGTGGCCCCGGGCTTGGCGGTCTACGCTGACAGGTCAACGTTGCGGGTGGTGCTGAACAACCTTCTGGGCAATGCCTGGAAGTTCACGGGCCGGTGTGCGCAGGCACGCATCGAGGTCGGAGCGCAGGAGCGGGACGGCCAGCGTATCTTCTTTGTGCGCGACAACGGGGCTGGCTTCGACATGGCCTATGTCGACAAGCTCTTTGGCGCCTTCCAGCGCCTGCACAGCACCCAGGAGTTCGAAGGCACTGGCATCGGGCTGGCCCTTGTGCAGAGGATCATAAATCGGCACGGGGGCCGCGCATGGGCCGAGGGTGCTGTCGGGCGTGGCGCCACCGTCTATTTCACGCTGGAAGAAAAAGGAACTGACTCATGAATGGACTTAAAACCATCCTGATAGTTGAAGATAACCCGGACGACTTGGCGCTTACGCTCCGGGCGCTGAAGGGCCACAACGTCGCAAACAAAATCGTGGAGGCCCATGACGGCGTTGAGGCGCTCGATTACCTGTTTGGCACCGGAGCGCACGCCGGCCGCGACCTACGCGAACAACCCCAGCTCGTCCTATTGGACCTGAAGCTGCCGAAGGTGGACGGTCTGGAGGTGCTGCGCCGAATGCGCAGCGATCCGCGAACCAGGCTGCTGTCTGTCGTCATCCTCACATCGTCAGATGAGGAGAAGGACGTCGTGAACGGGTACGCCCTGGGCGCCAACAGCTTCGTGCGCAAGCCTGTGGATTTTAACCAGTTTGCCGAGTCTGTCCGCCAGTTGGGATGCTACTGGCTGTTGATCAACGAACCTCCGCCGCCGTGCGCAGGGATTCCATGAACAAGCCGCTTCGCTGCCTGATCATCGAGGACTCGGAAGACGACGCATTGCTGGTGCTTCGGCAGTTGCGCGGCGGCGGCTACGACGTGACGAGCGAGCGCGTGGAAACGGCCGAGGCGATGCGCGCAGCGCTAGACCGCCAGCAGTGGGACATTGTCATCTCCGACTACAAGCTGCCGCACTTCAGTGGACTAGCTGCGCTGGAGCTGCTCAAGTCGACCAACAGGGATCTGCCTTTCATCATCGTGTCTGGCACAATCGGCGAGGATGTGGCCGTGGCGGCCATGAAAGCTGGCGCCCATGATTACATCATGAAAGCCAGGCTCGAGCGCCTGGTTCCCGCGACGGAGCGCGAGTTGCATGACGCGATGGAGAGGCGCGAGCGCAAGCAGGCGGTGGAAGCTCTGGGTGTCACCCAAGCCCGACTGTCGAACGCCATGAGAATCGCCCACCTCGGCGCTTGGGAATATGATGTGGCTAGCGACCGATTCACCTTCGACGACCTCTTCTATTCGACGCTGCGGACGACAGCCGAGCGAGAAGGCGGCTATGCCATGTCACTCGCCCGCTATATTGAGCGATTCGTCTATCCCGATGACCGTGCCTTGGTGGGCCCGGGAATTCGCGAGGCGATCGAAACGAGCAATCCCCGTTACACTAGGCGGTTGGAGCACCGGATGAAATATGCCGACGGTGAAATGGGCTATGTGGCAGTGCGCTTTTACATCGAGAAAGATAAACAGGGCTGCACCGTCAAACTCTATGGTGTCAACCAGGATATTACGGAGCGGATCACAGCGTTTGCCCGCATTCGCGAACAAGCCGAGGTTATAAACCAAGCGCCGGTGGCTGTCCTCATTACCGACCGCTCCAATGTGGTAACATATTGCAACGAAGGGGCCGTACGCCTCCATGGTTGCAAGAAGGAGGACCTGCTGGGCCATACGGCCGAAAGCGTTTTCTCTCCCGAAGCGATGAAAGCCTACGGGCACGCCCGCAGCGCAACTTGGGAAACCGGATCTTGGGAGGGCGAGGTGCCTATTCTTACACGCGATGGACGCGAAATCATAGCCATGTACCACATGAGCGTCATCCGCGACGAGGCTGGCCGTCCGAAGGCGCGGCTCACCATCGCTACCGACATCACCGAGAAGAGGCGGTTAGAGGAGGAGTCCCTGCGTGCGCAACGCCTCGAAAACCTTGGGATGCTCGCTGCAGGAATCGCACACGACTTCAACAATGCCCTTGCTCCGATCACCATGGCAGGACCGCTGCTGCGGCAGCAAGTTCGCGATCCGGCCGGTTTGCGCATGCTCGACATCATCGAACAATGCTCGGGCCGCGGCGCAGCCCTCGTCCGCCAGATGCTTTCCTTTGCCCGTGGGACAACCGGCGGGAAACAGCTTACGCAGATGAAGCACGTGCTGCGGGAGGCGGTCGAGCTTTCCCGGTCCAGTTTTCCGAAATCCATCCAGATCGAGGCCCATCTACCCAATGACCTTTGGCCCATAATTGCCGATCCGACGCAGATGCATCAGGTTTTCCTAAACCTGTTCGTCAACGCACGGGATGCCATGCCGGAAGGCGGCATAATCACGGTAGCTGCTGAGAATCGCGTGCTCAATGACGCCGAGGCTGCAAAGATCGAGGGCGGAAGGGTTGGCAATTTTCTCGCAGTCGACGTGCGCGACACCGGCACGGGTATCTCGCCCGAGGTGCTGGAGAAGATGTGGGCCCCATTTTTCACCACCAAGGGCGAGGGCACCGGCACCGGCCTTGGTCTATCAACCGTGCGCGCTATTGTGAGTCATCACGAGGGTTTCTTGGCTGTTCATACCTCCATCCAAGAGCTTCACGACCATGGCACCGTGTTCACCATCTACCTGCCAGCGGCGGAGGGAGAATCTACAAATATCACGGCGGCAAGCGATGGCCCATTGCCACGAGGCCACGGCGAACTTATCCTTCTTGTCGACGACGAGGCAACCGTCGTCAGTATAGCGACAAAAATCCTTACCAACATCGGTGGCTATCGGGTAATCACAGAGACCAACGGAGCGGATGCGATCACGGCCTTTATGCGTCGCATTCCTGATGTGCGACTCCTTGTCACGGATTTAGATATGCCAATTATGGGGGGCCTGGATTTGGCCGGCGCTCTCCGGGAAATTAAACCCGCTTTGCCTATAGTAATTATGACCGGCTTAGCGCCGAAATTAGATGAGCACATCCGCACGATTCCAGCCCTGTTTCTTGCCAAGCCGTTCGAAGCCCAGAGCCTATTGAAGCTCGTGCAACGTGCCCTCGCCGGAACCGGGTCAGGCTCCACATTCCCACCTAGAACCTGATTCTCCTTATGGCCTCCATCTTGCTAGTCGACGACGACGACAATCTTCGCATTGTGACGGCCGAGTTGCTGCGTGCGGGCGGTTACACAGTGGACACGGCTAATGACGGCAAGACTGGACTCGTGCTTTATAAGAGCAAAATGCACGACCTAGTCATCACCGACCTCGTGATGTTTGGAATGAGTGGCTTGGAACTGATCGAGGAGTTGCGACACACGGAGCCCAGGCCCCGCATCATCGCTATTTCGGGCGGCACCAAATGCAGCATTCCAGTCTTCTTGCCAGCAGCGAAACGCCTAGGAGCTGAACGAATCCTTGCCAAGCCAGTCCTTCCCGACGTGTTGCTGCAGACTGTGGCCGATTTGCTTACCCAACCGGCGCCTGCTATGATTCACGGCGCCGTTGGCAAAGGCTCGAATCCCGCGTGAATCTTGATGCGGGACGGGTGAAACCATACCGGAGGTTCGAATCCCTCCCTCCCTCTCTCCGCTAGGCAGTTTAGTGAACGCTTGAGTGAACGTTTGGCAGGGGAAAGGAAGGGGCTACTTACGCTGCCCGGAGGGGAAAATCCCCTTTAAGTGACGTGCACGAGGGTTCGAGTCTCTTCCTGAGCACCAAATAAGTCATTCTCCTTCAATTGGAAGCCGGTTCGGCAGCCTTACTCATGGGATCTTCCCGGGCGATACTGGGATAGCCGGACTGGCGCTTCCCAGTTGACGCAATTGCAAGCGGATGCGTGCCCCGGCCGCGGGCAGTTGACGTGGATGCCCATTGAGCCGGGCTGGGCCATGGGCGTCAGATTTTCTCGAAAAGCAGGATCGCATCCTCGCAACCGTGCGGCGGCGTCAACGTGTGGTTCTCCGAGGTGGTGAAAGTCCCGATCCCCTTTCTCACGCCGGTCACGGGATCTATCCACCAGCCCGCGGCTGAGCAGGAGGCGCTGATCCCATGCAGGTCGAGGGTGACTGGGCCGTCGCCGGTCACGTACGCCAGGATCCAGTCTCCGCCTTCCGACCGCGCTGCGACATCCCTCTTGTTCCCGATTGTAATGATCGCCCGGTCCGGCACGAGCTTCCACCACTCAATCGACCTGAAGACGTCGCCGAGCACCTTCATCTGCGAGGCGCCGGGAGTATCCCACCATTTTCGCCAGGTGGGCGGGGACATCCAGTTGCCTGCGTGCCCAAACGAATAGAACCCGCCTGCAAGGCATGCCCAGTACCCGGCGCGGCGGCACTGAAGGGGTGTCGTGCCGTCCTCCTGCTCGTACCGGGCTTCGCCGCTGACCACCGGCTTTGCGGGGGTCTTTTTGTAATCGGCCGCCACCATGCCATAATTCAAGAGTTCGGAGCTCCAAGTCTGGATCGTGTTGAACGAAAGCCACGGCTCGGAGTGCATGAAGCTCGATGACTTGGGGCCCGGGTCCGGGTGCATGGTGATCAGGTGGGCGCCCCCGTCGCCGTCGAGCAGGCCCTGCACAATGGCGTGGATCACCTCCTCGGAATCCGGGGCCGCGTGCGGGTACATGTCCCAGACGATGTTCGTTGCATGCTTGTAGCGTTGTGCCAGCCATCTGGCCCATGGCCTTGCATTCTGAAGCGTTATCCGGCCCTTTTCCTGGTCCGCCGCGTGGTACACCCCGATGACGAGCACCATATTGTACCTTGCCGCCATCGCGACGACCTCGTCCACCCGCTTGAAGTATTCCTCATTGGGAGTCAGCGGATTGTCGTCGAGCCAGGCTGGCGCCGCCTTCCAGGGCTTCAGCCCCTTCGTGGCTTCCCATTCGGCAAAATAAAGCCCGGTGATCATGACCTGAACGACGTTGAATCCCTGGGAGCGTCGATTCTGGAGCATCGTCTCGGCGTCCTGCGCTGTGAAAAGATGGAAAAGCTCCCATTCTGTGTCTGCCTGCCAGAAAAGCGGCTTGCCATTCTGGTCCACGAAATACCGGCCGTTGCCGCTGACGTTGATTGTCGAGCTCTTGCGGACTTCTGCGGCCCCGCAGGAAATCGAGACCATGAAGGTCGATAGCAATGCAACCTTACAAAAGGCTTGAAGGACGCTGTGGTTCCTCATCCCCGTCTCGATACGCGTTCAATCCGGTTGCGTCAATGGCCCCAACTCCAAGCAGGGCCCGTCGGCACCATCGCGACGACGGTCCCGCTTGGGGGCTCAAATCGGGCGGCCTTTATGCTCGAATGCGCATGAGCGAGAGGGCCCAGAGTGGCGCACCTTGGAAACGGAAGCGGCAAGCATGGCCGGCGCAAAATCCGTCCTTTCGTGGCGTGTAAGCCATGATCTTCGCCGTTTTGAGTGGTTCCCTACGGCCGTTCTGGAGCCCGTGAAAGCAAGAGACCCCTAGAAGGGTTGGGAAGGCAGCTCCATGTCAGTGTTGATTGCCCGGTTGCCATCGCATACGCAGGAGGCTTGCCGAACGACGCACTCTTTAACCGCCGCGAATTCATTCGCTCAGCCCTTGTGCTTTCGGCGGCCGCGGCAGCCTCGAGGAGGCTAGGCGCCGCTCCGGGGGCCGAGAATGGCCTTTCGGCCGACTTGGCCTCGGTTCCGTTGGCCGCCCGGTCCGGTCCGCGGGGTTCGACCCTCTTTGCCACGTTGCCGCCGGCGCAAACCGGCCTTAAGGGCAGGAATGCGTACGACGACCCGGCGATGTGGGGGCAATACTACAACGAGTTCATGTCCGGCTCGATCGGCACGGGCATCGCCATCGGCGACTACGATGGTGACGGGCGGCCGGACATCTTCATGGCGAGCAAGACGGGCCCGAACCGGCTCTTCCGCAATCTTGGTGGCTTCCGGTTCGAGGATGTCACCGAGCGAGCCGGCGTCGCCGGCCCGACGGACGCCTGGAAGCAGGGTGCGGCCTTTGCCGACGTCAACAACGACGGCCTGCTCGACATTTTTGTCTGCCGGTTCAACGCCCCGAACCTGCTCTATATCAACCAGGGGGACGGAACCTTCAAGGAGATGGCTCACGCCTACGGGCTCGACGTCACCGACGCGTGCGTGATGGCGGCCTTCTGTGACTACGACCGAGACGGCTGGCTCGACGTGTACATCACAACCAATCTGCTCAACAAGGCGGCGCACCCCGACGGCCAGCGCGGCTACCTTTTCCGCAACAATCGCGATGGCACCTTCACAAACGTGACCGAGCGTGCCGGGATTTCCGGAGAGCTGCAGAGCCATTCGGCCACGTGGTGGGACTATGACGAGGACGGCTGGCCTGACCTTTACGTCGCGGCCGATTTTTGGAAGCCCGACCAGCTCTACCGCAACAACCGTGACGGCACCTTTACCGATGTGATCTCCTCGGTCGTCCCGCACATGCCTCACTTCTCGATGGGCGCGGACCTGGGCGACCTGAACAATGACGGCCATCTGAGCCTGCTCGTCGCCGATATGGCGGCCAGGACGCGCTACAAGGACCATCGCGGCATGGCCAAACTCAGGGCCGCGCTTCCGGACGACCAGCAGTATCCCAGAGCCGCACCGCAGTACATGCAGAATGCACTGCTCATCAACACCGGCACCGGGCGCATGCTCGAGGCCGCGCACTTGGCCGGCCTGCATGCGACCGACTGGACCTTCAGCGTCCGCTTGGAGGATCTCGATCTGGACGGCCGGCTCGACGCCTATTTCACCAACGGCATGGTGCGCGAGTTCACCAATGCCGACTTGGTGCAGCGTTCCTTGTCCGCGGAGAGCCAGGCGGAGAGCATCCGGGTGATGAAGGCGAGCCCACGGCTGGCCGAGCGGCACCTGGCATTCCGCAACCTCGGCGACCTGCGCTTTGAGGAGGTCAGCGCGGCATGGGGGCTTGATCATGTCGGGGTCGGCTTTGGCGCGGCGTTTGGCGACCTCGACGGCGATGGGGACCTCGACCTGGTCTTCGCCAGCTACGACGGCGAGCTCACCCTCTGCCGCAACGACGTCGACACCGGCCACGCGGTTGTGCTCGAGTTGCGCGGCACGGCATCGAACCGCTTCGGAATCGGTGCCACGGTGCGGATCGTTACCGCGGACGCGACGCAGATGCGCACGCTCACCCTCGCCCGCGGCTACAGCTCCACGAGCGAGCCGATCGTGCACTTTGGCCTCGGCAGCAATGCCGTCATTGAGCGGCTCACCGTCGAGTGGCCGAGCGGCCGCGTCCAGACGTTCAGCAACCTTGCGGCCGACCGGCGCTACACCATCACGGAGCCATCAAATGCGCCGGCGGCGGCACAGCCCGCGCGGCCCGCCGCGCAGTTCACCGAGGCCGGCCATGCTGCGCATCTCGATATCGCCAACCATGAGGTTCCGCTGAATGAACCGGCTCAGCAGCCGCTCTTTCCGTTTCGATTCAACAGGCCGGGGCCCGCGGCGGCTTTCGCGGACTTTGATGGCGACGGGGAGGACGATCTCGCTTTGGGCGGAGTGTCGGGTGAGGCAGGTCATCTGATGTCCAATCTAGGTGGCGGCCTGTTTCTTCTCTACGGGGCGAACGTGTTTAATGAGAATGTGGAAGTGGCTGACGGACCAATTCTTGCGTTTGATGCGGACGCGGATGGAAGGATGGACTTGCTCGTCACCAAGGCTGGCGTCGCGGCGCCTGCCGATTCACCGGCTTACCAACCGCGTCTCCTGCTCAATGACGGCCGAGGCCAGTTCACGGTCGCGCCAGTCGGGGTCATTCCTGCGCTTCCCATCAGCGTGGGGGCCGTGGCGGCCGCCGACTTCGAGCGATCCGGCCGGCTCGGCATATTCATCGGCGGTCGCATCGTGCCGGGGCGCTATCCCCAGGCGCCGCGCAGCGCACTGCTCGCGTGGCGCGACGGCCGCTATGTCAATGTGATCGGCGAACTGGCGCCCTCGCTCGAGACGCGCGGCATGGTCACAGCCGCGCTCTGGAGCGATGTGGACGGCGATGGCTGGCCCGATCTGCTGGTCACGTACGACTGGGGTCCGGTCGCATGCTATCGAAATGTGAATGGAAAGCGTTTTGAGGACGTGACGGAGAAACTCGGCTTCGCTTCCGCCGGAAACGGCTGGTGGCGCTCGCTGGCGGTAGCGGACTTCAACGGCGACGGCCGGCCTGACTTTGTGGCGGGCAACATAGGGCTTAACACGCGCTATCGCGCCTCCGCCACGGAGCCGGCCGTGCTTTACGCAAACGTGGTGCTTGACGGCTCGGCTCCACAGCTTGTCGAGGCGCAGGCCGACGGCGGCAGTTGGTATCCTCTGCGCACGCGCGAGACGCTGGCGAGCGCATTCCCCTCGCTGGGGCGCCGTTTCCCCACGGCCGAGTCCTATGCGAAGGCCACGCTTGAGGAGGTGTTTCCAGCGGCTTCCCTGGCGGCAGCCACCAAGTATGTAGCGACCGAACTGCGCAGCGGGGTGTTTCTTTCGCAACCGGACGGCACCTACCGCTTTTCGCCGCTGCCGCGGCTCGCCCAGATCGCGCCGGTCCACGGCGTCGTGGCCGGCGATTTCGACGGTGACGGCCGCACCGACATCATGCTGGTCGGCAACTCCTATGCGCCGATTCCCGAGACGGGCCGGTTCGATGGCGGCTTGGGATGGCTGCTTCGCGGCGACGGCGCGGGAGGATTCACCCCCGTGCCCGCGGCCGAGAGCGGGATCATCGTGCCCGGCGACGCCCGGGCGCTGGCGGTGGCGGATTTGAACCAGGATGGCTGGCCGGATGTCTTCGTGACCCGCAGCAACGACGTCCCGCTGACCTTTCTGAACGGCGGCCTTCCCGGCCGGAACAGTTTCGGAGTGGCGCTGCGCGGTGCGCCGGGAAACCCGACGGCTGTCGGGGCCCGACTCACGCTGCTCCTTGGCAACGGCTCGACCCAGACCGCCGAGGTCAGCGCCGGCTCGGGGTATCTGTCGCAGTCGAGCGCGACGACGTTCTTCGGATACCCGGTCTCGGCTCCGCCCGTTCGCCTGCGGATTCGCTGGCCCGATGGTCGCGAAACAGAGCACACCTTTACCACGCCTCCGCCGAAACTGCTGCGGCTTTCACGGACTTAGGGCCCGCGTCCTCCCTCTCCAACAATCCGCGAAAGGGGTAGCGGACAAAGGCCCGAAAACGCCGCTACGGCCCCTGACGAGTCGCCCAAACAAAAACGCCATCCGGCGCGAAGCGCAGGATGGCGTTGGATGGAGTCAGAGGCCGCGGGCTGCCGAGGCCTCTGCTCGCACGATGGCCTTAGAAGTATAGCGAAGCGGTGAACGTGAACTTCCTCGGCGGGTAGAAGTTCCAGTCCATCGGCGTCGTGCCGTTGTAACTCATGAATTCCAAAGTATTGCTTCCGAACAGGTTGTCCACATTGACCTGGAATCGCCAGTGCAATTTCCGGCCGAACGTGTACATGGTCCTCGAGTAGGCTAGGAGCGCCGAATAGGTCGTGATGGAGTTGGTAGAGTTGACTTGGTCAATCTGCCGAGCACCCCGCTCCGCTGCGCCGAAACCAAATTCGAGGCCCTTGAACGTCGGGTCCGAGAACGTGTACGTCGCGAACGCGTTAAAGTGGTCCTTCTCTACTTGGGCGGCGAGGGTGGGCACCGCTGCCACCGCGTAGCCGTTCTTTGCATTGGTGAGGTCCGACGCCAGCTTCTGGTCGGCGGTCGTGGTACCCGCGGCCACGGCGGACCACTCCGACAGGTGCGCGTTGAAGTAGTTGAGGCCGTCGATGCCGTCATTGGTGTCCTGGCCCTTGGGCCTGGCGTAGTGGACCTCCAGGCGGATGTTCTCGGTTGGGTTTGCGACCACCTCCACCTCGTAACCGGTGTACTTCACGTCATAGATCGTAGAGTACTGCATCGCCGCCCCACCGAACGCGGTGGTTCCGTTGATCTGACCGGCGGGTCCGATGTCGCGCGCCGTTCCACCGGCCACCAGATAGTCGTCCCAGATGTTCTGGAAGCCGGGGTCGAAGCCGCCGATGACGTTTGACGCGGTGTCCTTGTAGTAGGAGAGGGAGGCGTAATACTTGCCGTCCTTCGTCGTGAGGCGGGCACCGATGTTCTGGCCCTTGCCCTTTGACGTCCCGTACTCTTGCCCCTGCAGGCCGGGCGCGTATCCGCCGCTCGCGGGTGTGGCGTTGGTGGACTCGTTGGCGAAGAAGCCAAGCCAGTCCGTGGCGTACCCGATGAGGCCAACGGAATAGGTGTCGCTCTTTGAACTTCCGGTCACAACCGGGTTGCTGGTGCCGCGCAGGCCGACCTTGCTGTAGTCGACCTCGTCCCGCCGCGCGCCATAGGTGAGATCCAAGCGATCGCCCCAAAGGCGGGTCTGCCCAAAGGCCCCGCCGTACTTGACGGTCTGCGTCGAGTTGAAGTCATACCAGTTGAACGGCGCGGCAATGTACTTCACGTAGCCAGGCACGTTGAGGGTCGGCTGGGGATTGTTCCAGTAGACGCGCGCCCAGACCATGTCCATGGTCCAGTTGTTGGAGTTCCAGTTGTTCTGGTCCAATTGTGTGTCGTCCGCGAGGAACTGGCGGGCGTCGTACGCGACGGTCTGCTGGCCCATCGATACGCTGAACACCTGTTTGAGCGGCACGTTGAATAGCGACGTGTCGAAGTGGTACGAGACCTGGCCGCGGACCTCGGTCACCCAGTGGTCCTGGACCTGCTTGTCGAGAAAGTAGTCCGAGTAGAGCTGTCCGACGTTCGGGTTCGCCTGGCCGTTGGGCAGCTGATTGTTGAGGTCGCGGGACACATTGTTCGCACCTTCAAAGTTGATAGAGTACTGGTCGTCCACGTAGTGGTAGGCCGCGAGCTCAAGATCCAAGTTGTCGCTGATCTTTTGGTCGAAGGTGACCGTGAAATCGAGGGCTTGGGGCTTCAGGTAGCCGTCCGTCGGGGCGATCGTGAAATCCCTGCTCGGCAGCGCCATGATGGTCGTGCCGCCGGTCGGGGCGTAGCTGAAGGAGTCGGGCCGCAGGTAGGCGCCCCACGCGATATTGTTCGTGCCCATCGTGGTCACGCCCTTCGACCAGTTCATGATCCCCATGCCGGGGATGAGCACGTTGTAATTGGGCAGACCCCAGCCCGACATTCCCGTCACGCCAGGAGCGCCTGCGGTCGTCTGGGGGTTGGCGCCCTCGTTCGCGATGGCGGCGCCCCAGGTGGGGGCCACGGTCTTGCCATCCCAGAGCGAGACGTTGTCCTGATAGGTCGGGCCGAAGATCGCCTTCTTCTCGTTCCATCCCTGGAGCTCAACGCGCAGCTGTGAGGTGTCCTTGTTGAACTTATAGGTGCCGGCGATCGTGGCGCCCAGCTTGTGGTGGAAGTCGCCGTCCCTGAATCCCTGTTCGTCCGCTGCGACGGCGTTGAACCGGATGGCCAAGTTGCCGACGGCTTCGTTCACGTCCATGGTAAACCGATAGCCACCCCAGGAATTTCCCTGCAGCTCCACGTTCTCGAAGTTCTTGTCGAACCGCGCGGTCTTCGTATACGCGTTCACGGAACCGCCGATGTCGCCGATGCCGAAGAGGATGGAATTCGGGCCCTCGTCGAATTCGACGCGGTCGATGTCGTAGGTGTCCTCCACGATGAAAGTCGGGAAGTAGTTCCTCGTTGGCGGAGTGCCTCCTTGCACGCTCTGGCCGCCGCGGCTGCTGATCGACCAGTAATTGAACACGCTGCCGCCTGAGCCGCCGTTGAGACCGCTGCGGTCACTCGTCATCACGGTGTTGAGCGACCACGGAAGCAGGTCATTCAAGTTGGTCACGGACAAGTCCTCGATAAACTGCCCCGTGATCGTCGACATCGGCGCCGGCGTGTCGCGGATGGGAGCTGCGTACCGCCCGCCGGCCAGTGAATCGGTGGCGATGTAGCCATTGTCCTTGGCGGTGTCGACCGTGAACGGGTCCATTGTGACCACTGCTTGGTCAGGCGTGGGGTTCGCGGCTGCTTCGGGCTGCGCAGTCTGCGCGGTCTGCGCCTTGGCGTAGGCGCCAAGGCCGAGCGTCAGCACAAGAGCCAACGCGGATCTGCTTGATCGTAGGGTATGCATGTTGTGGGGATCTAGGAATGAGGAGCGGAACCTGTCCGGAAAATGCTCCGGCTTCGGCCCGATCACGGGTAAGAGGCGGGGTAGTGCAGGTGGGGCAATCACGGTGACGTGGGTCAACCGTGCGAAGAACAATTTATGATAACGGTGTCATTGCAACCCTGAAATTACCGATTTCTCTGTCGCCCGAGAGGCCCCGGACAATCGAGGAACGGCCGCAAAACCGCTCTGGGGACCTTTTCCGCGCGAAGGTGCCTGCCAGGTCCGGACGATGCCCGTCTGCGAACGACCAGTTTCCTTGATAAGGGAAATTAGCGCATTTCTAAGTAATTGTTATATGCGTTCTAAGGCCGACCTGCACACAATCTACCGAGGCTTTATCCGCCGATTGTGCCGCGGGTACCTTGCTCAGGATCGTGCGGGCTAAGGGCGGCGGACGATGGGAGATCCGGCCAGTTTCCAAGGTCTTTCTGTCGCTGTTGCGGCAATGTGGATGCCCGTCCTCGCGCCTAGGATATAAATGCAAATGTTAGCAATGCCCTTGGTAGTCGCCCGGCGTGCGGGGTGGGCTGGCCGCGATCTTAGTTGGAGAACCTGCGCCGTTTTTTGAGAGGGCTGCCTAGGTGCGAGTACCGTGCTGGCGCCCTCGCTCAAGTCCGGAAGCAATTGAGGCTAGGGCGAGCCGTGCGGGTCCTTCTCGAACCCGATCGAATCGAGTGCCTCTTGAATCTCGGGATTGGCCATGAAGAGCCTCCACCCAAGGCCGGACCTGGCGTTCTCGATCATGACCACGATCTGAGCCTGGTTCAGGCCCATCCACACGGGCTGGTACCAGTCCTCAGTCTCGTTGAAGCCGTCATGAAAGCCGTAGATGCCCCATGCCTTTGCTCCAAGATCTCGGTAGAAATGCTTGAGGGCCGCCATGGATTCCGCGGGCGTGTAAGGGAATTCGCCCAGCGAGGCGGAGCAGCAGATCGTTCCGTTGTCGGCATTCGGTTGGGGCATGCCTCCTCCGGAATTGATTCCTGCGGATAACCCCCAGCAGTCGGGGCCGTATCCCTTGAAATGCTGCGGATTGTCCGTGCAGTACGCACGGTTGACCAGAGCCAGATTGCGGTTGTTGCGGAAGTAATTCGTGAAGCGGTCCTTCTTTCCCCTTGGATCGAAGCCAAGGAACGAAAACTGCGTGAAGAAGAGGTTGCCGCCGGTGCCCTCGCCCACGTCGAGCCGGATCCCATAGTAGTCGCGCCCATTCGCATAGTGGTCTCCTAACATCGTGTGGCTCCAGCCCCGGCGGTACTCAACGGCCAGGTCTGACTGGCCGGCCCAGCCGGAGTAGTAGAGGCTGGAGGGCACCGGATGCGTGGGGGAGGCTATCGCCAGCAGGTACACGATCATCGTTTCATTCCAGCCGACGAGCGGGTGCCCGATATACCAGCCATGGTCGGGCGACCAGTGCCAATAGAGGAAGTCACTTGTGGCGTCCCTCCGGTACCAGCTCCACTCCACGCCCTGCCAAAGCTGTGTAATCGTGTCCCGGATCTCCTTCTCCTCGGGGACATCCCGGTCGAAATAGCTGCGCGCGCAGAGCAGGCCCTGCATGAGAAAGGCCGTCTCTACCAGGTCTCCGCCGTCGTCGTATCGCCCGAAAAACGGCCAGACCCTGCCCGTGCGACCGTCCAAGAAGTGCGGCCACACCCCATGGAACCGGTCCGCCGACTTGAGGAAGTGCGCGATTTTGAGAATACGCGCGCCGCATTCGGCCCGGGTGATGAAGCCCCGCTCAGCGCCGACCAGGATAGCCATGGTCCCGAAACCCGAGGCCCCGAGGGCGACGAGGTTCGGATCTCCGGGCGTAACTTCCAGGGCCATGCCCGCGTTTGGGTGCCCGTGCTCCCAGTAGTACCTGAAGCAGCCCTCCTGGGCCATCGTCAGCAGCTCGTCGTCCGTGAAGGCCCGGGTCCGTCCGGAGACGGGCGCCGACAGCCCCGACTCGGTGCCGCCTACCGCCTCGGCGCTCACCTTGTAGTATGCCGTGCGGGGCGGTTCGCCGACAAAGTCGCAGTAGCGGTTGAGATCGCCCCTCTGAACCCCAACGGGCTCGTAGGCGACGCCGTCCCAGGACCTGTAGACCCTGTAGCGAAGCACGCTGCCGTCCCGGTCCGCGTCCCAGGTAATGTCGAAATGGCGCTCGCCCGCGGTAAGTGACAACGACGTGGGGACAGCCGGCTGCGTGGCGGGTTTCGGGTGCGCCCAACCGACCTGCACGTCGTCGACGTACAGCGTGTGCCGCTTCAGGTCGTCAAGGCCCTGCTCAAAGACAACGAGCGAAAGCTTGTTAAGCGCAAAGGAGTTGTCGTCCGTGCCCCGATAGATCGTCCGGAACGCGGGCAGCGGAAGTTCAAGCCTGACCCACTGGCCTGCGGGGAGCGCCCCGTGCCCCGACAGCAGGTTAATCGAGGTTGTGCCGGCTTTGCGTTGGTCCTCGAGATGTATCCAAGGCGCTTCGTCGGGCGTGAGGCCGGTGCCCGACAGGCACCACAGGGTCAGTGTGTCGCCGTCAAAATCTTCATTAACTCCGTACTGCCTGCGAGCCTTGAGCACGGCCTGCCAGTCTCCGCCCGTAATGGACCTCCACGTCAGCCTGAGGCTGTTCGGCGGCGCGACAGAATGGGCCGGATCGAGCGGAATGCGCCCGTCCAAAAGCTCAAGCGAGCTGGGAGCAGTCGCGGTCCCCTCGCTCCCGAAGTAGCTCGAAGCTGCGGCGCTCTGGTCGAACACGACGTGCCGGTCATAGGCCGCGCTTACGGTTCCGCGCTCTGCGGCCGCGAGGGTGCTGCTTGAAAGAAGCATGGCGATCAGGCTTGCGCGCATCGAGGGGTGGGGCGGCGGGATCCAAGAACCGGCGAACTTCTTTTTGGTTGCAATGCAAATGTTGTCAAAGGGAGACTTTGGGAGGCGGATCCACTCCTCAGGGGGCCGGTTGATGGTTGGCACGCCGCCTTGCGAGTGTGTCGGCCGTTGCTATGGCTCCCGGGCCGTTCTCTCCTGCCGATTTGAGCTGAATCGATATGAAACACCACCGAATCCGCCCCTCGTCCTTCCTCATTGGCACGCTTCTCGTCGGCGCGGCCCTGTTGTGCGAGCCTTCTGTCAGCGGCGACGAACCGGTATCAGCCGGCGTGGACGCCCGAGTTGACGCGCTGCTTGGCCAAATGTCGCTTGAAGAGAAGGCGGGCCAGCTCAACCAGCTTTCGGCGGGCTCGCTCACCGGGCCGGCGAGGATCGTTACCAACGGGGATGAGCTTATCAGGGAGGGGCGAGTTGGCAGCCTCTTCAATGCGGTGACGGCCCGCGAAACCAACGACTACCAACGAATGGCGATCGAGGGATCCCGGCTCCACATACCCATGCTGTTCGGTTTCGACGTGATCCACGGCTTCCGCACGGTCTTCCCGATTCCCCTGGGCCTGTCCGCGAGCTGGGACCCCGACCTGGTGGAGCAGACGGCGCGAAGGGCCGCGGTCGAGGCGTCCAGCCAGGGAATTCGGTGGACCTTCTCACCGATGGTCGACATCGCCCGCGACCCGCGCTGGGGGCGGATCGCCGAGGGCGCCGGAGAGGATCCTTTTCTGGGCGCCGCTTTCGCGCGGGCCTACGTGCGGGGCTACCAGGGGGCGCGGCTTGACGATCCGTCCTCGATCATCGCGTGCGCGAAGCACTTTGTCGGCTACGGCGCGGCGGAGGGCGGCCGCGACTACAATACGACCGAGATTTCCGAGCGCACCCTCAGGGACGTCTATCTTCCCCCTTTCCACGCGGCGGTCGACGCGGGCACGGGAACGCTGATGTCGGCCTTCAACTCGCTGGATGGCGTACCCTCGAGCGCCAATGCCTTCACGCTCACGCAGGTGCTAAAGACCGAGTGGGGTTTCCGGGGCATGGTCGTGAGCGATTGGACCTCGATCCGCGAGATCATGCTCCATGGCATTGCCAACGACGAGGCGACGGCGGCGCGCAGGAGCTTTCTTGCGGGGGTCGACATGGATATGCAGAGCAACCTCTATCTGCCGTTCCTTCCGGATCTCGTCCGTTCGGGCCTGGTGCCGGTCGGGCGTCTCGACGACGCGGTTCGCAGGGTTCTGCGCCTCAAGGTTTCCCTCGGCCTGATGGAGCGCCCCTACGTCGATGTTCCCGCGAATTCAAACCCGGCCGACGCCCCTGAGAGCCGGGCGCTCGCCCTTCGTGCGGCGGAGGAGTCCATCGTGCTTCTTGAGAATCGGAAGGTAGGGAAGGCGCCCCTGCTGCCGCTTTCGCGCGCCCGCGGGCTCAAGCTCGCCCTAATAGGGCCTTTGGCGGACGGCGCAGAGGACATGCTCGGATCCTGGTCGGGCCGAGGAGAATCTCGCGATGTCGTGACGCTGCGCCGGGCGCTCTCGGAGCGCGCCAAGCGCGACGGAGCGCAGTTGTCCTTAGCCCGGGGCACCGATGTGTCCGGCAATTCGGACGCGGGCTTTGCGGAGGCGGTGGCGTCAGCCAAGGGCGCCGATGTCGTGATCCTCGCCCTGGGCGAAAGCGGCAAGAGTTCGGGCGAGGCTTCGGCCCGGTCCCGGCTGGACCTCCCCGGCAACCAGCAAAGGCTGCTCGAAACGATTATGGGGACGGGGAAGCCCGTCGTCCTGATCGTCTTCAGCGGGCGACCCCTGGCCCTGACGTGGGCGTCCGAGCATGTCCCCGCGATGCTCATGGCGTGGTTCCCCGGGATTGAGGCCGGCCCGGCGCTTGTCGGAACCTTGTTCGGCGATGCGGATCCCTCTGGGCGCCTCACCGTCTCGGTCCCACGTTCGGTGGGCCAGGTGCCGATCTATTACAACTGCCTGAACACAGGCCGCCCCAGGGTCGATCCCATCGGGCTCGGGTCGACCAAGGCGGACCCCTACTATGTGACCGGCTACCTCGACGAGACGAACACCCCCCTTTATCCCTTCGGGCACGGATTGACCTACACCACGTTCTCCTACTCCCCGGTCCGTGTAGGCGCGGCGGAGATTAGCGCGGCGGCGCTTAACGGCGGGCAGGCTGCGTTGACAGTGAGCGCGGAAATCAAGAACACCGGCGCGCGTGAGGGCACCGAGACCGCACAGCTCTATATCCGCCTTCGCGGGACGAGCGTCGCCAGGCCCGTCAGGGAGCTAAAGGGGTTCCAGCGGGTGCGCCTGGCCCCGGGAGAGAGCCGGCGCGTCGAATTCAAGCTGGGCCGGGATGAACTGTCGTTCTGGAACGTGAATATGAACGATGTCGTGGAGCCCGGATCACTGTATGTATGGGTTGCGCCGGACTGCGAGCACGGGCAGGCCGCGAAGGTCGAGATCGTACAATAGGCCCGACCGCGGGAGCCGGGCCCCGGGTCAAAGGTCGACGAGGATGACGTTGTCCTTGGGCGACAGGAGCGCCTTCAGAACGTCCTCCCTAAAGCACAAGCCGCCCGCTCGGTAGGGGTTCGCCTCGCGCCGCCCGCCCGTGAGACTCGTCCCATTCACGCTCACCGCGTTCGGAGCAAAGCATCCCTTCTTCACCCTGTAGCGCAGCTCCACCGGGCGCCCGCAAAGGGTCGCGCGCGCGACAAGCCCGTCGAGCGTGGCCGGCAGCACGGGATCGAAGACGATCTCGCCGAATGATTCGCGCAGCCCAAGCAAGCACGCCCGCACCTTGTGCACGAATATCCCCGGACCGCTCGAATAGAGCCTCCAGCCCCCGCGAACCCGGACTGTGCCCGATTTGACCTCCGGCCAACGGAGTTCTGCTTCATAGCGGTCGGCGAAGTCCGCGTCGGAGCTCGAGAAGTAGACGTTGCTCTGCCGGGGCGCCGCCCTTCCGACGACCTTGGCGAGCGCCACCGGGTTCACGACCTGGAGGGCCGTCCAAAGCCTGTCCGCCTCGCCGACCTTCGCCATGGCCTCCGCATAGCGCAGATGGGCGTGCACATACTGAAGCCCGATCTCCCGGCCCACATTGGCCGCCGTCTCCGCCCGCTTAAAGAGGTGCTCGCACCCGCCAAGGTATTTTGCGGGCTCGCTCATCAGGCGAACGCCGTCCGGGCAAAGGAGCTCCGTGTGCACGAGGGCCATGTGCCGCGACGCCTCCTCGGCTGTGAAGAGCTCAGCCAGCACCGCCCGCGTCATGGGAAGGAGGCGATAGCGGATGCCCGTCACGGTGTCGGAAGGATGAAGCAGCGGGCGGGTGGATCCATCGGGGTTCGTGATGAGGAACCCGGCGACGACCGAGCCCGGCATGAGCCGCTCCGAGAAATCAACCCGCATGCGCGCGAGCAGTGCGTCGATCCGCGCTCCGCGCTCGCGTTCGCCGACCCTCTGCAAAACGCATGAGAGCTGGCGGAATGTGTGAAACGCCAGAGCGACAGTCCAGCTGCTGATCATGCGCGTGCGCATCGCCGGATCCGCGGGCTGCAGCGTGTCGTCCCAGTCTCCGTCTCCGTAGTTGATCAGGGCGGTGTTGGGCACAAACCGCGCCTCGCATTGCCCTATGACCCTGTCGCAGTGCTGGAGCAGCGTCTCGGCGGGGCCGACCCTGATGTGCTCTTGTGGATCCGTGTAGCCGGTGCGCCAGCGCAGGAATTCAAGGTCGTTGCTCGCCTCCAGATAGTCGCACAGTGCCTTGACGGGCCAAAGGCACACATCCCCGTGGCTCTCGGCCTGCAGGATGGACTGGTAGGGCGGGTGCATGAACCACTGCGGCCATGCGCCATCGGCGCTGAATTGCTGCGCGAACACGACCTCGAGCGTGCGACGGACAAGGGGCAATTCGCCTGCGGCGATAAGCCACTCGACCGATCCCTGGCAGACGTCTCGCACGCCCCACGCCGCTCCTCCCTGCTGCTCCAAGCCGTGGGGCGCGGAAAAGTGGATCGCCGCGTTGTGGACGAACCAGGGGAGGATTTCGTCGACCCTGGAGACGGCGGCCTCGGCGTCATTGCCGTTGCCCTGAATGGCCGGAGCGGGAAGCGCGAGGCGCACTGGCGGGGGCGGCGGTGCAGACGGTTTGGGCCCATGGGTCCATTCCTTTCTGGCCGCCTGCACCTCCGCCTGGAGCGAATCCGTTCCGTTGTGGGCGCCGCAGAGGATCACACCCATTCGGCTCGCCTTGCCGGATTGCAGAACCAAGCAGGGCTGGCCGCGGGAGTGACCGTCCTTGAAGAGCAGGCCGTCGTCTCCGATCTGGATGTTCCCGTCGGCATGGACCGCGGCAATGGCAAAGCATGTCTCCGGTGAGAGGCCAGCCGCGACGCTGCCCACACCGAGCCGACACTCCGCCCAGCACTCGTCCCTGTGGATGCGAATCTCGGCGGGATGATCAAACTCGTTTGTGTCGAGCGCCAGTGTGTGCGTCACCAAGAACTCCTCAAGCACGGCCCCTTCCCGCACGTGAAGTTCCAGGAAAGCGCAAGAACGCTCACTCGAGCACCAGACCCGCGCCTCGATGACCTCGGCGCCAAGCCGGTACGTCCAGCGTGCGTCCCCGGTCGTCATTGCAAAGGCGGATGGCAGACCCAACTGGTGCCAGGTGCCGCTGCGCCGTAGGAAGACGCGCTGGCCCGAGGCCCGCCCTATGCCAAGCGCGCTCCGAAGAACGGGCAATAGGCGCGCGAATGTCGGATTACCGAGATAGGCCTGCGCGGAAAAGATACCGGCCGCATAACATGTCGTGCCGAACTGCTCAGGGTCGACCCAGCGCCAAGTGCCGCTGCGCAGGATGTGCCCGTGCGGGCGCGCAACCATGGCCTCCTTGTCTCGGGCTACGACGTGCGCGGAGTTTTCACTGAAGAATGCCTGAAGGCTGCCGTCGGCGCCGAATTCCTCGTGGCGGCGCTCCCCGGGGAACCATTCCGACCAGTCTCTCTGCCGCGGCCGGTCCCCGTGGAGCCAAGGCGCTGCCACGAACAGGGACGGCGCGGCAGCCTTGCCCTGAGCCGGCGAGGTCCCGGGTGCCCAGGCCACCTGGGCCCAGGCCGCGGGCAGCACCCCGCGCAGGAGCTCGAGGTCCGACGGGGACGAAGCCGCGCGGTGGTCGGGAACGAAGCGCGCCACGAAGGTCAACTCGGCTGCTCCGCCAGGCTCGAGGACGACGGGTCTGCTCTGCAGCCCCGCCATGGCCGCCTCGTATTGAAGCCTCTTGGAAGGAAGGCTCTTGGCGCGCACCGCCTCGGGTTCGCACGCGAGGCGGTGGCCCGTCCCAAAGAACTGAGTCCCGTCCGTGCAGTACGCGGCCGCTCCGTTCACGCATGCGATGGAGAGCCAGGGATGGCGGCCGCCGGCCATCGGCAGGTTCTGGCGCGCGAGGATTGCCCATCCGAACCGCGCATCGCTGACCGGCAGGAGGTCAATGTACTGGGACAGGAACGCCTCGCTGTTTCGCACCGCCCCCTCATCGCCCAGTCCCAAGTCCTGCGCCAGCAGGACGTCGGCCTCCACGCGGCTCCCGGAATCGTTCTTGAGGTGAACGTGCCAGGCCCATGCAGCCAGGTCCGCGTGCACGGTGAGGGTCACGCGGTTGCTGATGCCCCACGCCGCGGCTCCGGACCATCCGATCGAGCGCGGGCCAAGCCTGCGGCAGGAGACGCTTGGACCGACAAGGGGAGTCCAGCCCGAGGGACCGCCTGCGGGGCGCCATCTCAGAATCAGCCTGAAGAATCCGTCTTCGGCCGGCCCCGGGAGCGACTGGCTGATGAGCGTCCCTCCGTGCCGAATCGCGAACAAAGCGCCGGCATCAGTGATGTGCGCGGCGAGCCCGGATGCGGAAGAAAGCGTCGTCGCCGCAAATTCCGCCGCGGTTTTCGAAACCCAGAAGTCCGGGACCAGCGGCCCGGCAGCGCCGGTTGATCCTTTGCGATTGCCGATTGGGGCGTCCTTTTGGGGTGATGCTTGCACGGAGCGTTGAGCTGCGGGAATCGAAGGGGATCAGCCGGCGGGGATCGGCGAAGTGTTTCTTGTCTGATGGTTGCGGGGAGCTGACCGATACAAGCGTGCGGCCCCGTCGTCGCGGAGCCGGTGATGGTGTTCTGGGGTTCCGACAGCCAGCTTTAGGCATGCCGGGAGGGACACATCTCTGGTATGACAACCTTTGCAATGCAAACATAAATGGATGCGAGGCGCCTCCGCGGCCGGTGCCGAGTGGATTTCACTAAGGCGCGGCGGCGGCCGGAAGCCGGCTTTGCGCGCGGGACGGCCGCAGGGGCCGGGTGCCCGGGCCGCCAAGTCCAGATTACCTCTATTTCCCCGAACAATCCTTAAGACTGTCCTAGGCGCGCGTGGGAACCTGCGTCGAATCCCTGATCACAAGTGCGGCGGGAAGGTTGCTAGGCACGACCACCGGCGCGGGTCCGGCGCGGGTCACCGCCTCGACGAGGAGGCTCACCGCGCGCTCAGCCAGGTCGGCGAGCGGCTGGCGCACGGTCGTCAGGGCCGGTCGGCATACGGTTGCCCAAAGGCCGTCGTCGAAACCCACGATCGAAATGTCGCCCGGGCAGCTCAATCCCTCGGATCGCGCAGCGTCGATCGCCCCAAACGCAATCTCGTCGTTTGCACAGCACACACCGGTCGGACGCTCGGGCGACCGAAGGAGCGCCGTCATCCCTGCGCGGCCGGTCTCGGGGCTGAATGGGCCGTCAAAAATCCATTCCGGGCGCGGCTCGGCCCCTCCGCGCTTCAAGGTTTCGAGATAACCTTCCTTTCGCTCGCACGCGTCCCGTGAGCCCGAGGGGCCCAGCAGGAGCCCAATCCTCCTGTGGCCGAGTTGGAGCAGGAGATTGGCTGCGGAGCTCGCTCCGCCTACATTGTCAATGCCGACCACCGGCGCGCCGAGAAGCGAGGGATCGACGCTTGGCGGAAGCGCGGAACGGGTCAGGACCAGCGGGCGGCGGTAGCCTTGGATCTTTTGGACATCGGATTCGGAGAGGGGCTCGGCCAGGTAAATGATTCCGGAGGAATCGAGGCCGAGGTGCTGCAGGGCCTCACGGAAATCTGTCCGGGGGGTCTTGCGCAACGTGCAGATATGGACGTCCCAGCCCCGGGTCGCCGCGGCATGGAGCGAGCCGGCTAGGAAACGGCCGTAAAATTCAGAAAAGAAAATGTTTTCATCGAGCGGCACGACGACCGTCAACGTGGCGTTTAGCCCCTGGCGCATGATCCGGGCGCCGGGATTGGGCGTGAAGCGCAGGCGGTCGGCGAGGTCCAGAATCTCCTTTCGGCGGGCCGGGCTCACAAGATGCGCCGTCTCCTGTCGGAGCGCCCTCGACACGGTGGATGGGGAAACGCCGAGGCGGGTGGCAATCTGGACTATTCCGTCCTTCGGCTTTCTTAGACCTGAATGAAAAGACATTTTGCGTTAGGAACGACAGAGGACAATGACCAAGAATGTCAGCGGCAAGCAAACATTTGCATTAATTTGCAGAAATGGCGGTGTGCGGATTGCGTCCGGTCGGGGGCGATCGCGCCTCGCCGGGCCCGGGCGCAGCGAGCGTCCCCATCTGCACGATTTGCGTGGATTGCAGAAATTCTTGTTGCCGTGACAACATTTGCAACGTTTAGCTTGGATGCACCCCGGTCGGCCGCCCTCAGGGGCGGGAGAACACCCTACTTGATTAGCGCAAAACACGCCTCGGATGTTTCACCCACGAATTCATAAGTATCTGGTGGGAAGCAGTATAGTGCTTTTGCTCTGGATGGGAGGGCTGGGTCCTGCGCACGCCGAGAGCGCGCCGCCTGCTTGGGCAGGGGCGCGGCCTTCCGCTGTGCTTCCGCCCGAGGACGACATTCTGCTGAACGAACTGCAGCAGGCGGCATTTCGATTCTTCGTTGAGCAGGCTGATCCGCATACGGGTTTGGTGAGGGACCGGGCGCGGTCCGATGGATCGCCGAGCGAAGGCAGGGCCAGCATCGCCGCGTCGGGTTTCGCGCTCAGCGCCTGGGCCGTCGCGACACAAAGGGGCTGGGTTGACCGGGAGACCGCCCTGGTGCAGGTGCGCAAGGCCCTGCGGTTCCTTGCGGACAAGGCTCCGCGCAAGCACGGCTTCTTCTATCACTTCATGGAGATGGACACCGGCGAGCGGGCGTGGAGGTGCGAGCTCTCCCCTATCGACACCGGGCTGTTCTTCGCGGGGGCGATCATGGCGCGCGAGTATTTCTCGGACCCGGAGATCACGCTGCTTGTCAACCGGCTGGTCCATGACGTGGACTGGGAATGGTTCCTCAACGACGGCCAGACGATCGCCATGGGGTGGCACGACGAGGAGGGGTTTTCCCGGTACCGCTGGGACAAGTACTCGGAGGCCACGATGCTCAGCTTCCTCGGCATGGGTGCGATCGAGCGGCCGCTCCCCGTCGCGTATTGGGACGCATGGACCCGGACTCCGGTGGGCACCTATGCGGGGTTCCACTTCATCGAGGGGCCGCAGCTCTTTATCCACCAGTTCACCCACGCCTACGTCGATTTTCGCGACCTGCGCGACGCCTACGCCGACTATTTCCGCAACTCGGTTCTGGCGTCCCTCGCCCAGCGCCAGTTCTGCGTCAACCTGAGGAACGAGTTTCCGAGCTGGGGGGAGAGGCTCTGGGGGCTGACCGCCTCCGACTCGGCTGACGGCTACAAGGCATGGGGCGGACCGCCCCGGACGCAGGACGCCAACGCGCTGGACGGCACGATCGTGCCCTGCGCCGCCGCGGGCTCGGTCGCGTTCGTGCCCAACGAGGCGATGACGACGCTCAGGTTCATGCGCACGGCCTATGGGTCCCGGACCTGGGGCCGTTACGGGTTCGTCGACGCCTTCAATCCAGAGACCGGCTGGGTGAACCCCGACGTCATTGGCATCGACCTGGGGATCACGCTCCTGCAGGCGGAAAACGCGAGGACCGGGCTGGTTTGGGCGGTCTTCATGCAGGCGCCGGAGGTGCAGCGGGCCCTCGCGCGCGCGGGCTTCGTGTCGCAGAAGCGCACGCTTCCCTGGGCCGACCAGGAGAAGCTCCATGACCTCGCGGCCCAGACGTGGAGCTCCATCGAATCCGCGCCCGTCACTGCGGACTCGCTCGGGCTGCGCCTTTCATCGGTGCTGGCTGCGACCTCCCTGGGGCTGATTCCCGAGGAGGAGGCGGTTCGGCGCGTCACCTCGATGCTCAAGTCGACTCCGGCGCCTTCGAGCGAGCGGGCAGTCGCCCTCTATGCCGCGAGCCTCGTGACGCTGCGCCATGCCATACCGAAGTTCGCTCCGGAGGCGCAGTCGCGGCTGGCGTCCATCGACTGGAGGCGAATCCCCATCGAATCGAACCTGCTCGGCGCGGCGAGCCGGCTGGCCGTGTTCTTCCAGATCGCGACCGGGGCGAGGCCCGCCTCCGCGTGGTCCGACTTGAAGCGCGCCTCTCGGGCCGAGGGACACGTCTACGTGCTTGAGCCGGCGCAGGTCCTTGACCAGATGCTGCCGGGCCTCTGGCTCGACGAACGCTCGATCGTCACCGGTGCGTCCGCCTCGCAGCTTGCCTACGCGATCGCCGTGGAAAAGAGAAAGACGTCCACCGCGAGGTTTCCCTACGACGTGCAGAGCACCGCGCTGCTCCTTGAGCAGTACCCGGCTGAGGTCGCGGCGGGGCTCAGGACGGCTCCGATACCTCCGGGATGGCTGCTCCAGGCGACCGGTGACGACCGGGCGGTCCTGCTCATGAGCATGGCCAATCTCCTGGCCCCCGACTGCCTGCGCGAGTGGTTCCAGCAGGACGAGCTGGTGCAAGCGGGGCGGACGGCGGTCGGCGAGTTTGCCGCCGCGGCGTTCGGCGGCGACAACTCTGTATTCGCGCGCAACGAGCTCGCGATCCCCGTGGCCGTGCCGCCCCAGCGCAGGGCCCTGGTCGTGCGCTCGAACCTGCCCCGCGACAAGTGGCAGTGGATCCTCGTGAAGGGGATGAGCTACAAGATCTCGGAGGCCGATGTGCGGCCGGGCGACCCGGACCTTGAGCTCCGGTTCGCGCTGACCTGGGACCCGAAGGCGCTGCACTTCCACGCCGAGGTGCTCGACACGCCGCCCGGCTTCTTCCCGCCCGCGGGGCGCCGGTCCGCGGAGCTGTTCATCAACCCCAAGCGCGACGGCCTGGTCTGGCTGTCGCCCGACAACTTCCAGTTCGCCTACCAGCCCGACGGCTCGGCGATGGAATGGTTCCACAATAGGCCCGTCAAAGCCCGCATCCAGGTGACCGAGCACGGCTACACGATCGAATCCGACATCACGTGGAAAGAGCTTGGCATAGACCCGAAGCCCGACATGGAGATCGACCTGACGGCAAACGTTACCGCGGGAGGCACCAACGAATGGGCCCCGTCGCTCGAGCTCAGCTGGCGCTACTACCAGCGCCCCAATGAGGGATTTGGTCTGGGCACCGTGCGCCTAAGCCCATAGTGACTTTCGGAGCCAGGCCTCGTCCGACATGCCCGCATCAACCCCACGCAGGCTAGCTTTGGCCGCGATCCTCGCCGCGAGCCTCGCCGGCTGCGCCCGCGGGCCCGCATCCGGAGGGCGCGTGGTCGTCGACTATTGGGAGAAATGGAGCGGGTTTGAGGCTGAATCGATGCAGTCCGTGATCGACGACTTCAACCGCAGCCAGAACCGCATCGAGGTGAGGTTCCTCTCCGTGAGCCAGGTGGACATTAAGCTCCTCCTCGCGACCTCGAGCGGGCATCCCCCCGACGTCGCCGGACTGTGGTCGGAGAACATCCCGGACTTCTCCGAGAAGGGCGCCCTGACGCCGCTCGACGGGGGCCTCGCGAAGGCCGGCATTGGCGCCGACAGGTACACGCCTCTGTTCTGGGAGCTCTGCCGGCACCGCGGCTTCACCTGGGGCCTGCCGACCACCCCGGGGTGCGTCGCGCTGTTCTACAACAAGAAGCTGTTCCGGGCGGCCGGGCTGGATCCCGAGCGCCCCCCGAGGACCTTTGCCGAGCTGGAGGCGATGAGCCGGCGCCTCACGATTGCGGAGGTCGAGCGCGGCGGCCGGATCGTCCGGATCCCGTTCGACGACATGACCCCGGCGGAGCGCGACGCGAGGCGCTACACCCTGGTGCAGGTCGGCCACCTCCCCCAGGACGCCGGCATGTTCCTGTCGGGCTGGGGCTGCTGGTTCGGCGCCCGGTACTACGACGGGGACCGGCGCATCCTGGCCGACGACGCCGGGAACCTGGCGGCCTATTCGTGGCTCAGGGACACGGCCCGGACCTACGGCGTGGACAACCTGCGCAGCTTCATCGACGGCTTCGGCGTCTCCCAGTCGGCCCAGACCCCGTTTCTCGGCGGCACCGAGGCCATGGTGGTCCAGGGCCCCTGGATGATGAATTTCATCGCGAGGTACGCCCCGGATCTGGAGTGGGGGGTGGCGCCGTGCCCCGCCGCGGACGGGGTCGGCGGCGGGGAGCCGGTGACCCTTGCGCAGTGCGACGTCGTGGTCGTCCCGCGCGGCGCGCGCCACCCGCGCGAGGCCCTCGAGTTCATCTGCTACCTGCAGCGCCAGGACGTCGCCGAGAAGCTCGCAAGGTCGCAGCAGAAATTCACGGCGCTGCGCCAGGTGTCCGACGGCTTCATTAAGAACCATCCCAACCCGGCGATCGGACTATTCATCAGGCTTTCGAGGAGCGCGGGCGCCCGCTATGTGCCGCGCCTGTCGATCTGGCACGAATACGACGCGGAGCTCGCCGTGGCGCGCGAGCGGGTCCTGGACTTGAAGGAGACCCCGGCCGAGGCTCTGGCCGTGGTCCAGCAGCGCATGCAGCGCACGCTCGACCGGGTGATGCGCCGCCGGGACGCCATGGGCAGCGACCGGCTGAGGGAATGGACCTCCTATGACAAGTGGTGACCGCAAGCGCACGTGGATAGGCCTGGCGTTCGTGAGCCCCTGGCTCATCGGGTTCGCCGCGTTCACGCTCTATCCGGTGTGCGCGTCGATCTATTTCTCGTTCTGCGACTACGACGTGCTGTCGCCCCCGGTTTGGGTGGGCACCCTCAACTACCAGGACATGGTCACGGACAGCGTCTTCTGGCAGTCGGTATGGAACACGCTCTTGTTCAACCTGATGGCGCTTCCGGTGGGCCTCGTCTCCGCGCTCGCGCTGGCGCTGCTCCTCAACCAGCCCGTGCGGCTGCGCGGAATCTTCAGGGCGATCTACTATCTGCCCTCGCTTGTGCCCGCGGTGGCGAGCGCGATGGTCTGGCTGTGGATCCTTAACGGCAGGCTGGGGCTCCTCAATCAGGCGCTCGTAGCCATCGGGATCTCCCATCCCCCCCAGTGGCTCGGCGACCCGGCGTGGGCCAAGCCGTCGCTGGCGCTGGTTTCCCTCTGGGGCTGCGGGAACACGGTCGTGATCTACCTGGCCGCCCTGCAGGGCGTCCCCCGCTCGCTCCTCGAGGCGGCGATGATCGACGGCGCCTCCGCATGGAAGCGGCTGCTCAACGTCACGCTTCCCGCGATTTCTCCGGTCATCTACTTCAACCTCCTTATCGGCATCATCGGCGGCCTGCAGGTGTTCACGACGGCGTTCGTGATGGGCGGGGCGGAGCGCTCGACGCTCTTCTACGCGATCTACATCTACCAGAACGCATTTGAATACCGCCACATGGGTTACGCTTCGGCGATGGCATGGATCCTTTGCCTCATGATCCTGGCCCTCACCTGGATGGCATCTCGGCTGTCGCGCAGCCGGGTGCACTACCAAGGGGACTGATCCACATGCGCATCACGGCAAAGTTTTCCATCTACCTCGTCCTGGTCGCCGGGGCCGCGATGTTCATCCTGCCGTTCGCGTGGATGGTGCTCACGGCGCTCAAGCCCCTCAACCAGACGCTCCGGCAGTCCCACCTGTGGCTGCCCCGGCGCTTCGAGGCGCCGCTCGAGGGGCGAGTTCAGGAGGTGTGGCCCGGGGCCGCGGTGACGGAGCCGAGCGTCTGGGCCCGGGAGCAAGGCGCGGCTCAGCCGGTCGCGCTTCCGGAAGGCTCGATACGGGACGACGCGTGGCAGCCGGCGACGGGCGCCCCGTTGCCCATCGTAATCCTAAAGCGGATTCCCGCGTCGGCGGCTTCCCCGTGGAGGGAGATCAGCGATCTGAAGGGCCTGAGCCGCGACGTCGTCCCGGAGGCCTCGGTTCGCTCGCGGATCGTGTTCCGCTGGGAGAATTTCCCCAGCGCCGTGCATGCCATGAGGCATTTCTCGCGCTATCTGGCCAACACGCTGATCCTATGCGTGCTCAACGTCATCGGTACGGTGCTCTCGAGCGCGGCGGTCGCCTACGGGTTCTCGCGGCTGGAGTGGCGGGGGAGGGACCGCCTTTTCGGCCTGCTGCTCGGGACGATGATGATCCCGTTCCCGGTGGTCATGGTCCCCCTCTACGGGCTGTTCCGCTGGCTGGGGTGGGTCGGCACCCTGCAGCCGCTCTGGGTCGGATCGTTCTTCGCCAGCGCCTTCAATGTATTCCTGCTGAGGCAGTTCTTCAGGACGATACCGAAGGACCTTTCGGAGGCGGCGCGCATCGACGGCTGCGGCGAGTTCCGGATCTTCTGGCAGATCATCCTGCCACTGTGCAGGCCAGCGCTTGTGGTGGTGGCGCTGTTCACGTTCCTCGGGGCCTGGAACGACTTCCTCGGTCCCCTGATCTACCTGACCGACGAGAAGGACTTCACGCTCGCGCTCGGCCTCCAGGCGATGAAGACCAGCGAGTCCGGGGCGACCGAGTGGCACTACCTCATGGCGGCAAGCACGCTCGTCATCCTGCCCGTGATCACGCTCTTCTTCGTCGCGCAGCGCAGCTTCATCGAGGGAATCGCGCTCACGGGAACGAAGGCCTGAGCGTTGCCGTCAGGGCGCCACGGAGATCTGGATCGGCGCGGCGCGTCGCTCGCAGAAACGGCGGACATAGGCCGTCCACGCCGCCTCGTTCGGGAAGTCGCCGCTGCGCGTCCAGCCCGCCCCGGCATAGTACACGAGCGGGTCGCTGACATTAATTTGCGTGATCGCCAGGCGGTTGCCGACAGCGGGCAGCCCCTCGGGGTCGGGCGCCAGCTGCTTGTCCGGGGGCACCTTCGCCACCGTCCCGTTCTCCGTCACGAATTCGCGGATGCTGCCGGCGGGCAGGATGACGGCGCACCCGATGCTGCCCCGGTCGCGGTCGGGCGCCTGCCAGTAGGTCATCCAGCCCGCGCCCTTGTCCTCCAAGGCCGATGTGCCGGGTCCCCCCCGAAGGGCGATGCCGACGCCAATCTGGAGCGGGGACCTGTCGTCGCTCGCGAAGGCGCTTTCCATGCGGCTCATGTTCGAGCCCGCGTCGATGCTGATGCGCTTGCTCTCCGAGACCTTCCGCCCGTTGGCGTCCCAGGCATCGTAGTCGAGGACGAACTCGGAGCGGACCGGCCCCGTCGTGACGACGCGCGCGCTCCTGAAGTTGCTCGAGACGTAGAGTTTTCCGCCGCTCCAGACGCCGAGGCCGCCGCATCCGCGGCTTCGCGAAACGCGGTAGTCGTCGAGGCCGTCGCCATCGTCCTGGTGGTAGTTGGGCCTCTTGTACCATTCGTCGATGACCAGGGCACGCGTCCGCTTGGTCCACACGTCGATGCCGCTGCTGACCGTGCCCTCGGCCTTGATCAGGTCCAGGTGGTACATCCGGTGCGCGATGCGGTCGCTCTCCCAGGCGACGTCGTTGAACCTCTCGGTCACGAGCCGCGCGAAGGTCTTCACGAAGGGCTTCGGCACGGCGGGCAGGAGCGCCTCGGGGTTGAGGAGGGTGAAGCGGCGGGTCTCGCCCGGCGCCAGGTCCACCTGGAAGAGCAGCTTGCGCGCCGCCTGGGCCGGCCCGGCGCGGTAGACTTGGCTGTCCAGGATTCGCGACGAGACTCCGTCCATGACGGCGATCCGGGACGAGGGGCCGAGGACGTCCGGGTCGATCTCCACGGTCTCTTCCTCGCGGTAAAAACCGGCGGGATTCGTGACGCTGACCTCCGCGCGGCCCCGGGGGTTCTCCCCGGCCCCGGAAAGCTCCAGCACGCGCAGCCTGTAGACCTCGCTCCCCGCCAGGAGGTAGGCGCCGACCCCGTAGACCTCGGTCGAGTGCTCCGGAAACGCCTTGGGGTCGGCCCCGATCGGCTGGACGTGCCCGAGCATCCCGTCGGGCTCCACGCAGCCGGAAAGGGCGGCCCACGCCTTCAGCACCGGGGGCTCATACCTCGACCGCTCGAGCAGACCCTGGTTCACGCCCCAGGCCAGGGCGTACGTGAAAAAGCCGGAGCCGCTCGTCTCGCGCAGGGGGTAGCTCGCGGGATCGAGCAGGCTCGCGCGCCAGAGGCCGTCAGCCTGCTGGCACTCGAGCAGCTTTGCGGCCATGTCCGTGAACAGGCGCTCGAAGCGCGCGCGGTCCGGATGGTTCGCAGGGAGGTACTGCAGCATGCGGACGAGCCCCGCGATCACCCAGCCGTTCCCGCGGCCCCAGAAGATCTTTTTCCCATTGGCCTCGTGCTGGTGAAAATAGCTGCTGTCCCGGAAATAGAGATGCTCCCCGGCGTCGTAGAGGAAGTCCGTCGTGCGCCACCAGTTCTTCACCGCGAAGTCGAGGTAGCGTGTGTCGCCCGTGGCCGCGTAGAGGCGCACCCAGGAGGGGGGCCCCATGAAGAGCGCGTCGCACCAGGACCAGTTCTCGGTCGCCTTCTCGTTGGGCTGGTCGATGTCCATGCTCGTCACGGCAGAGGGCTTCTCAAGGATCCCGTCGAAGCGCTCCCGGAGGGGCCCGATCATCCTCGGGTCCCTGAAGAGCAGGTAGAGTTCCGCGTAGGTCTGCCCGACGCAGTGGTCGTCCGCGTGGTAGACCCTGGGTCCGGGCTCCCACCGGTTGCCCTCGCCGACCGCGATCATCGCGTCCCGGTATTTCGGGTTCCCGGAAATCCCCGCGAGTGCCATGAATCCAGCATCGCCGGCGCCCTGCGTCCAGTCGGTCGGCTCATGCGTGCTCGGATGGGCCAATTGCCAGTCCGCCGCGCGCTCCATTATGGCGAACACCGAGGCCGGCGACGGTCCCGCGGCGGCCGGTTCCGCCCGCACCTGTGCGCCGGCCATCAAGGCCGCCGCGACCGCGAACCGTGTCCAGCAGGGGAATCTGGCCATGCGGCGACGGTTTTGCAGGAAGCGGGCTGAGTCAAGCCGTCGCCGAGTCCCCGACGGGGTTACCTGTCAGAACCCGGCGGTTCGGGGCGGCTTTCCGGTTGCCGCGCAGCCCGCTAATGCTTTGGCGGGAGCTATGCCCGCGACGACCTCAACCATGCTCCTGGGATTCGGATGGATTCTTCACGCGCGGCGTCAGCGGATCGACGAATGGTTAGCCAAGCACCTTGACCGCTAACGCGTAGTGGGCATTTTCACCTCATCGGATGCCAAAGATCTTCGAAAAGGACGGATACCGGTTCTTCTTCTACAGCAATGAACATCTCCCGATTCACGTACATGTGTGCTACTGCGGAGGGGAGGCCGTTTTCGTCGTCGAATAGAGAATTGAACTTCGAGAATCCCAAGGTCTTAACGTTAGGGAGTTAGGGAAGGCTCAAAGCTTGGCTGAAGAGAACAAAGATCTGATAATCAAGAAGTGGTATGAACACCTTGGTTGACACGGCTCGGTCCGCATCCTTTCGCGATGGGAATATTGTGGTCGTTTTTGAAAGCGGTGTCGAAATTCGGTTCCCAATTGGGAAGAACCCGCGTTTGGCGAAGGGCAGTGCGAGCCAACTGAACAACATCGAGGTTTCGCCGTTTGGGCTGCATTGGCCGGAGTTAGACGAAGACTTGTCCTTTCGCGGTATCGTCGCAGGCAGCTTTGGTCAGCCTAAGAAGTCCGGAACTTAGTTTGAGGAACGAGGCTGTTTCGAATCCGCGATTGTCTAACCAACCACCGGATCCGACGTCTCCGTCTATCACGCATCATGCGGGTGCAAGAGTCGCGCCATCCATCGCCGCGGATCATTAGAAATCGACCCGATGCGAGTCAGAGCCTCAGGAAGATCCTTTGCCTGTAAAGGAACCCGCACAGTAGCATGCAGAGTACGATGCTCGTAAGGGCCAGCACCAGGGCCCCCAGGCCCGGCCACATGCCGTTCAGGCACGAGGATACCGCCCCGCCCGCGAAACGCGCGGAGAGGGCTCCGAAATCCACGATGTTGCTGACAAGGTAGATCGTGAGGGAATTGCAGCCGAGCCATACGAAGGGCGTTAGCCCGCGGCGAAGCCTCCACACGTCGGTCACCTGGTAGAACGCCGCGAGCAGCAGCATGCTCCAGCCGCCGGCGACGAGAACGAACGAGGACGTCCAGATTTTCTTGATCACGGGAAACTGAAGGCCCCAGAGGAAGCCGGCCGCAAGCAGTGCGCAGCCGGCGACGGCGAGAAGCCCGACCTTGGCCTGCGGGCTGCGCCCGGGACCCTTTATCCAGCGCCCGGCGAAGACGCCGAGCAGGCAGGTCCCGACCGCGGGGAAGGCGCTCAGCAGGCCCTCCGGATCGTGATCGCCGTCCCATTTGCGAAGGGGCAGGTAATGGGCGTCGATCCAGTTGGCGAGGTTGTGGCCCTCGGCGAAGTCTCCGGCGCCAAATCCCGGAACCGGGACGAAGGTCATGAGCGCCCAGTATCCGGCCAGGAGCCCGGCGAACACGGCCCAGAGGCCGCGCGGACGGAGCCAGAGGTAGAGGAGGCTCGCCCCGCAGTAGCTGAGCGCGATCCGCTGGAGGACGCCGAGGAGGCGGATCTGGTCGAGCGCCGTCGCGAAGCCCCCGTAGTAGAAGAGCCCGAGGAGGTACAGGAGCGCCGTGCGCAGGACGATGCGCCGCACGGCCGCGCCTCGGCCGCCCGAGGCCACGATCTTGTCGAGGGAATAGGGGATCGCGACGCCCACCATGAAGACAAACAGGGGGAAGATGAGGTCGTAGCAGCGGATCCCGGCCCACGGGGAGTGGTCCAGCTGCTGCGCTGCGACCCTCGCGACGGGCCCGCCCCGGAACTGCGAGAGCGCGCTGCCGACGGCGTCGGCGCCGACGATCCACATCATGTCGAAGCCGCGCAGCGCATCGAGGGCGAAGACGCGCTCGGGGGGCGGTGGGGTCCGGACTGCACCTAGCCGTGGGGAGGGGGATTCGGTTTTTTCCATTCGAAGCGGGGGTAAATCTCGCGCATGACCGGGCGCCATTTCCCAAGGAGCCTGTGCGCCTCGAGCATCGAGTCGCCGGTCGGCTCCGACGGGAACACGCCGTGCTCGTCGCACCAGCGGTATTCCCAATCCGAGAGCTCGCGGTAGAACGGGCTCGAGTCATTGCCGGGGCGGCCCATGACTTTCGCAAGCTGGTCGTCGCTGTAGCCCGCAGGCTGCGCGGCAAGGAACGCGAAGAACTTCTCCCAGCGGCGCAGGTAGAATCCCCGGATGAGGCCCGACCACTGGCGGCCGGCATAGTCGGACAGGAACGCACCAGGGCTCGGCGGGCCCCACACGGTGAGGAGCAGCCTCGCATTACGCTCGTAAAGGTCGCTCTCCTGCGGCGTCGTTCCCCATTTCCTCGCGGCGGAAAGCCAGCGTCCCAGCAGGAACTCCCGGCGCGTACCGACAAGGGCGTCAAGGTCGCCGATCAGGTCAAGGAAGCCCGCCTTGGCGGCGTCGAAGCGGCGGATGTCGCCGGAGCGGTAGGCGGCGACGACGTCGGCATAGAGGGGAACCGAGAGGTCGGCCAGCGCCTGGCGCGCCACGTCGACCAGGTCGTACCGGTACGTGTCGACCCGGGAGAGCGAGGCGGAGGCGGCCTGCAGCCGCTCCCATGCGGACCATACGTCGCCGGGCTCGTATTCGCGAACGAAGTCGCCCCAGGGCGACGCCCGGTCCAGCGCGAGCGCGGGCCGAGCCCCGATCGGGCTCTCCATTCCCGGGGACGGATTGTGCTGCGAATAGACCGAGTCAAGGAGGAGCTTCCAGGCCTGCTGCGCGTCGGGCGAGTCGCCTCCGTAGCGCGCCGCCACGTAGCCCCGGATCCATAGCGGCAAGTCGGGCGCGGAATTCCTCCATGCGAGGTCCAGGGCCAGGTCGTAGACGACGGGATTCTGCTCGATGGCCTCCGGGAAGACGCCAAGCCCGACAAGGCGGCCGCCCTCGGGCTTGGCGAGGAGGGTCGGGGCGTTGGCCGCGATCGCCGGGAGGTTGGCGCCCGTCGAGGTGCGGCCGCCGAAGTTGTGGAGGACGCCGACAACCCACGGGCGCCCCCAGAAGGCCTGCGTCTCGCGCCATTTTTCACCGGTGAGGTCGAGGACGAGGAGGCGGTCGGCCGGGATGCCCTTCACGATGCCTTCGCGAATCGTCCAGCCCTGCATGACGATGATCGCCGCAGGGTCGAAATCGCTCGCAATGGAAAAGAGCTTGGCGCCCACGGCGGCCAGGTAGTCCGGGGTGTCCTTGGGCGGCTCGCTCTCGTGGAAGGGATCGGCGGCGTAAAGGTGATCGGTGCCGAGAAGGCGGGTCTGCTCCTCTAGGAATGCGCGGCCAAAGCGCGCGAAAAGCGGGTCGTCGGGGTCGAGCTGGGCCGTCCCGGGGGGAACGGCGCACCAGATCTGCTTCAACTGGATCCTTGCGCCGGGGAACCTCTCCCTGAAGGCCATCGGCACGCACCCGGAAAACCCCTGGAGGATCGGCGTCATTCCAAGCTCGCGCTCCCGGTCCACGATGAAGCGGCCGAGCGCCAGATGGGAATCGATCCAGGACTGCGGCAGCGGCCCCGCCCACTGCTCGATGTTGGTGAGAAGCTGCCAGCAGGAGAACGCCGGGCCGGCGAGGTACGTCCTAATCTCGCTGTCCTCCATCCCGAACCGGCGCAGCGTGGCCTGCATGACCGCCTCCTGGCCGGTGGTCGCCAGGGGCATGTTGATCCCGTGGAGCGCCATCCAGTCAATCTCCCGCTCCCATCGCGCCCGGTCCCACCACGACATCGTGTAGTTGAAGGTGCAGTAGTTGAGGTAGGCCCGCCGGGAGTAGGGCGACGTGATTCTGACCTTGGACGGCACGGCGGGAAGCCTGGCGGGCAGCCCGAGGTTGTCCCCGTCCCAAGACATCTGGGCGTGGGCCACATTGGCGAGGTACCAGTTGAGCGCCGAGGCGATCGACACGCCCGTGTTGCCGCGCAGGACGAGTCGGCCGCCGCTGGTCTCCACCTCGAAGACGTCGGAACCGCCGGCCCCCGCGGGAATCTGCTCAACCCGTATCTCTGCGGCGTTGGCGGGAACCACCCGGTGCACGAGGGCGAGCGCGGCCGATTCCACGGGGGATGCGCCGTGCGCTGCGAGGCCAAGTGAGAAAAGCGTCGCCGCCAGCGCAGAACGGCGAACGAGAGCCTCGAACCGGGACACCAGGGGATCACCTGCAGGTTCGACCTCGGATGGGGTTGGGGTGGGGGCTGGTCGCATGGGAGGGGGCCTCGGGTCCCGCTGGGGCAGACGGACCACGCCGTCGTCCCGGGGACTGGAAACGGGTTTCCGCTTTGTCGCACAACGGGCGGACATTATCGAGAAAGTTTGTGACGGACCGGCCGGGAGACGAGCCCGTAAGCCTGCGGAAAAATCTCCAGCGTGAGCCAAAATGAGAGAGCTTACAATTTTAGACTTGTCTTAATTCATGTGTTAACGACGCTCGCCCGCGCATGAGGATTTCGCTCCCGATACCGAGCCTGGCCTGGGCCGTTCTCGCGGTCCCCGCGGTGACGGTGGCCGCCTGGGCTCAGAGCCGCGGCGCCGTTGCCGAGATTCTGGAGCGCAGGGTCGAGGACTTCTCGGTGCAGGGCCAAGAGGCGCGGGCGGTTCTCGAGGGGATCGGCTCGGCCTACCACTTTCCCGTCGTGATCGACCCCGACGTGCAGGGAACCGTGAGCTTCGAGGTGCACGGTGCTACACTTCGGACGGTCATCGAGGCCATCTGCCAGCCCAAGGGCTGGAACTTCGAGGTCTCGGGAAGCGGGTACCTGCTCGTGCGTAGGTTCGTGACACGGATCTATCCGGTCGACTACCTGCAGATGATCCAGACCGGCTCGAGCTCGGCGAGCATCAACCTGAGCGAGAGCACCGGCGCCGCGACGACCGGGCTCACGGGTGCCCAAAACGTCGCAGGTGGGTCGTCCGTGGCGGGCTCCTCACAAACCATGCAGGGTGTGGGCGGGGCCGTTAGCGGCGGGACGTCGACCCTGAGCGTCTCGCAGCAGAACGACGCCGATTTCTGGGGAAGGCTTGAGAGTGACCTCAAGGGAATGGTCGGCGAGGGGGAGTCGCTTGTCGTCAACCGATTCGCGGGGCTGGTGCAACTGCGCGGATCACTTCGAACGCACGCGGTGATGGAGAGCTACCTCCGCCGGGTCCTAGAAAGGGTGGGCCGCCAGGCGAGGATCTCCGTCAAGGTCATCGAGGTGGACCTGAACGACCAATCGAAGGCGGGCATCGACTGGAGCGTCGCAGCGGCATCGCTCGGGCGGATTGGCGGCACGGCGTTGAGCCTCTCCGGTGTCTCGAGCGCGACAGGGGCGATCGCGCAGGTGGGCTCCATTACGCTGAACCCGGCCACGTTCACTGGGACAATCAGCGCCGGCGGAGTTCAGGCCGCGATCAGCGCGCTGTCCGAGCAGGGCACGGTGCGCGTGGAATCCAAGCCCGAGGTGGCCGCCCTGAACAACCAGACTGCTTTCGTCCAGGTGAGTGAGGACCAGCCGTTCTTCAGCCGCACCAGCACGACCACGATAAACGCGGGGGGGACACCCCAGGCAGGCACGCAGCCGATCGTGAACACGAACTACTCCGAGAGCACGGTCTCGTTCGGCAACGTGCTCGAGATTACGGTCCAGATCGCGGACGATCTCACGACGAAGCTGTCGCTTTCACCGGCGATGACCGAGTTGAAGGGCACGGTGACCTCGCCCGACGGGCAGGAGACGGCCCCTGTGACGGACACGAAGAGGGCGCGCACCACCGTCACCCTTCGCAACCATGAGACGGCGGTCGTCGGGGGCTTCATCACGGAGACGGTTGCAGATGACCGGCGCGGCATCCCCGGGCTTTCCAGTATCCCGGTCATAGGCGGGGCGTTCACGACGTCGGCCAGGGCAAAGACGCGCACCGAGCTCGTCTT
>PLTZ01000018.1 GCA_003164715.1 Opitutaceae bacterium
AGAAAACAGACTCACGAATCAAAAACGATCCCCCAAATACGCGCTTCGTGAAATATTGCGGTTAGACGCGCGTACGGAAGGCTCAGGTTCAATGTTCCGCAACGTGATTATCCCCTCTCCAATTCGATGCGCGCAACGCCGAGCAATCTCAGAAAATGGCGGACTTGCTGTGTCCCATGCTGTAATTTCGCCGTAGTCCTAGAATGCAACTCAATATAGTAGTGCCAACTGCTGCCTTATGAAATGGTGCCCGGGGCCGGACTCGAACCGACACTTCCTTGCGGAAATCGGATTTTAAGTCCGAAGCGTCTACCATTCCGCCACCCGGGCTGGGAGGCCCTTAATCTCTGGGAACCGGGGCACGGATGGCGAGCCTTGAAGCGTCATTTTGCAGGCGGCCGGGCAAACCCGTACGCCCGCTCGACCTTGGCGATCCGGATCGCGTAGCCGGCGTACCATGCGCCCCTTCCGGCGTCCTGGGCCTGCCGGTGCTCCAGGTTGGCCTTCCACCGCGCAATCGCCCCCTCCTCCGACCAGTAGGGGACCGTGATTCCGAATCCGTCCGGGCCCTTCGTGCTCTCGGTCCCGAGGTATCCCGGCTGCGCCGCGGTCAGCTCCTCCATGCGCCTGGCCATCTCCTAGTAGCCCCCGTCGCCTGCGGTGCGCTGCGACGTGAAGTTCACGGTCTAAAAGGGGGGCTTTGGGGTGGCGGCGGCGGGCATCGGGTCAATTGTCGAGGGCCCGGGAAATTAGGCTTTCCAACATCGCGGGGAAAGGACGATCTTCGCGCATCATGACCCTCAAATCCCGGAAGGCCTGCGCGGCCTTTTTTCTAGCCCTGACCCTTGTGTGCCCGGCGTATCCGTGGGGGGCGCAGGGCCACCGGGCGATGGCGATCGTCGCCCAGCAGCACCTGTCGGCGGACGCGCGAGGCCACGTGGCCGCGATCCTCGGCAGCGACGACCTGGGCTCCATCGCCTCGTGGATGGACGAGGTCCGCAGCGCGTACTTCCACACGGGGCCGCTCGGCTCCGATCCCGAGGCGCTCAAGTTCAACGCCGAGTTCCCGAAGAACGGCGAATGGCACTACGTCGACCTGCCGCTGGGGACGGCGGCCTACACGCTCGACGGCCCCTACGCGAACCCCCACGACGTGGTCCACATGATTGAGGAGGCCGTCCGCGTGCTCGAGGGGGGCGGCGACAGGAGGATCACGAAGCGCGAGGCCCTGTGCATGCTCGTGCACTTCGCGGGCGACCTTCACCAGCCCCTTCACATCGCGAACGGGTACTTCGAGACCGCGGCGGACGGCACGGCCAAGCTCGACACGGACCCGGCCGCCCTGAACGGCGTCCCGAACGACAAGGGCGGCAACGCGGACTTCTTCGGGCCCGGCAAGTACGACGAGCTGCACGCCTACTGGGACACGGAGCTCGTGGAGAAGATCGGTGCCGGGAAGGACCCGGTGGCGCTCGCGGCGCTGCTCGAGAAGAGGGTCGCCGCCGAGTCCGCAGGCTGGAAGAGCGCCGGCGACTACCACCATTGGGCCGAGGCGTGGGCGACGGAGAGCCTGGTGGCCGCGCGCACCGCGTATTCCGGCATCACCTTCGGCGCATTGATACCCGACCCGCGCGGTGGGATTAAGAGTATTAAGATCACTTTATCCCCCCATTACGACGAGGTCGGCATCCCCCTTGCAGCGGAGCGTCTCGCAAAATCGGGCTATCATCTCGCGGAGATTCTAAACGCAATCCATTGGTCGGACTGACGGCCCCGGGGAAGCACAAAAAGTTCGCCTAAACGCGGAGCCTTTTGTCACGATGGAGCCAAAGTAACCCCTTCGATTCACCATGAAAAAACATCCAGCATGGCAACTCGGCGCCGCAGCCCTACTCGCCGCGTCGTTCACTCCGTCCCTTCGCGCGAGCGAATCTGACATCCATATTCCCGACCTGAACGCCGTGTCGTTCATGGGCGGGAGCCTGACCGGATCCGCGGTCCTCCTGACCGGGCTCGTCGTGTGCGTGATCGGCATGGTCTTCGGCTGGATGCAGTACATCCAGACGCGCAACCTGCCGGTCCACTCGTCGATGGCCTCCGTCTCCAACGTGATCTGGGAGACGTGCAAGACGTACCTGGCGCAGCAGGGCAAGTTCCTCGTGGTGCTGTGGGTCCTGATCGCGGTCTGCATGACCTACTACTTCAGCGCGCTCTCCGGGCAGTCGACGGGGCACGTCGTCGTGATCCTCCTCGCCTCGGTCCTCGGCATCCTCGGCAGCTACGGCGTCGCGTGGTTCGGGATCCGGATCAACACGGTCGCCAACTCGCGCACCGCCTTCTCGGCCCTCAAGGGGAACGCGCTTGCCACCCTGCTCATCCCGCTCAAGTCGGGGATGAGCATCGGGCTCCTCCTGGTAGCGATCGAGCTCTTCTTCATGATCTGCATCCTGAAGTTCATCCCGCCCGAGCTCGCGGGCCCCTGCTTCATCGGCTTCGCGATCGGCGAGTCGCTCGGCGCCTCGGCGCTCAGGATCTGCGGCGGCATCTTCACCAAGATCGCCGACATCGGGGCCGACCTGATGAAGATCATCTTCAACATGCCCGAGGACGACCCGCGCAACCCGGGAGTCATCGCGGACTGCACGGGCGACAACGCCGGCGACTCGGTCGGGCCGACGGCGGACGGCTTCGAGACCTACGGCGTCACGGGGGTCGCGCTGATCGCGTTCCTCGCCCTGGCGCTCGTCTCGAGCCCCTCGCTCTGCGGCACCCTGATCGTGTGGCTCTTCGCGATGCGCATCTTGATGGTCATCACGTCCCTCGTCAGCTACTTCGTGAACGCGGCCCTCAACACCGCCCTCTACGGCGGCAAGAAGGACTTCAACCTCGAGCAGCCCCTCACAAACCTCGTCTGGCTCACGTCCATCGTTTCGATCGCGGTCACCTATGCGGCGACGTACGTGCTCCTCTCGAAGCAGCCGGACTGCCCCCCCCAGCTCTGGTGGCTCCTCTCAACGATCATCTCGTTCGGCACGATCGCCGGCGCGCTGATCCCGGAATTCACGAAGATCTTTACCTCGACCGAGAGCCGGCACGTGAAGGAGATCGTGACGTCCTCAAAGCAGGGAGGCGCCTCGCTCAACATCCTCTCAGGGTTCGTGGCCGGCAACTTCTGCGCCTTCTGGATGGGCCTGGTCATCATCCTGCTCATGTTCGGCGCGTACCTGGCGGCGGGACATCCCGCCCTGCAGTCGATCATGCCCGAGGAGTTCCGGTTCGCGGCGCCGATCTTCGCGTTCGGCCTCGTGGCCTTCGGGTTCCTCGGGATGGGCCCCGTGACGATCGCGGTCGACAGCTTCGGCCCCGTCACCGACAACGCCCAGTCCGTCTTCGAGCTCTCCCAGATCGAGTCGAAGAAGGACATCTCGGCCGAGATCGAGAGGGACTTCGGGTTCAAGCCCGACTTCGCGAACGCCAAGCACCAGCTTGAGAAGGGCGACGGCGCCGGAAACACCTTCAAGGCGACAGCCAAGCCGGTCCTCATCGGCACGGCGGTCGTCGGCGCGACGACAATGGTCTTCGGCATCATCATGCTGCTTAAGCGGCTGCACCCGGACACGATTGAGCGCCTCTCGCTCGTCCATCCCGAGGCGATCATGGGCCTGCTCATGGGAGGCGCCGTCATCTACTGGTTCACGGGTGCGAGCACGCAGGCGGTCGTGACGGGCGCCTACCGGGCGGTCGTCTACATCAAGAACAACATGAAGCTGGACGCGACGACGGCCTCCGTGGCCGCGTCGAAGGAGGTCGTCCGCATCTGCACGCAGTACGCCCAGAAGGGGATGATCAACATCTTCATCGTCGTGTTCTGTTTCGCGCTCTCGCTCGCGTTCTTCGACCCGTACTTCTTCATCGGCTACCTGATCGGCATCGCGTTCTTCGGGCTCTTCCAGGCCATCTTCATGGCCAACGCCGGTGGCGCCTGGGACAACGCGAAGAAAATCGTCGAGGTCGACCTGAAGCAGAAGGGCACCCCCCTGCACGCGGCTACGGTCGTCGGCGACACGGTCGGCGACCCGTTCAAGGACACCTCGTCGGTCTCGCTCAACCCGGTCATCAAGTTCACGACGCTCTTCGGCCTCCTGGCCGTCGAGATCGCGGTCAACATGCCCTCCGGGCTCAAGCACGGGCTAGGCGCCGCGATCTTCGTCGTCGCCCTGGTGTTCGTCTACCGCAGCTTCTACTCGATGCGGATCCCGGTCGACTGAGCGGCCGGATCCGGAGCAAGGGAGCACTCCACGTGGACGGATCCGGTAAGGATCCGTCCAAAGATGGTCGTCAGCCCGGCGGTTGACGCGTCCCGGCCGCGCGTCGCCTCGACGATGAGCCCCGGGGCGATCCCGTCGGTCGGGTCGAACAGCCTCCACCCTCCCCCGAGGTAGGCCTCGATGCAGGCGTGGAAGTTCATCGGCTCGAGGCCGACCGCGTAGCCGCCGACGTAGCGAGTCGGGATCGAGAGCGCCCGGCAGAGCGCGATCGCCAGGTGCGTGTAGTCGCGGCACACGCCCTTGCGCGTCTGCCAGACGTCCCACGCCGAGGTCCTCCCGTCGGTCGACCCCGGGGCGTACTCGATGTTCTCGCTCACCCAGGCACAGATCGCGCGCACCTGCTCGGCGCGGTCCTCGCCCGTGCCGAAGAGCTCCCACGCGGTGGGCCCGAAGCGGTCGCTCTCGCAGTACCGGCTCGGGAGCGTATAGGTCAGGATGTTGAGGGGCAGCCGCCCGGGCCGGTCCGCCGGGACCAACGGGGGCATCTCGGGCCGGTTGACGTCGACGACTGCCGCATACACCAGGTCGAAGGGCCCGGTCGGGGCCTCCGTCCGCAGCACGCGGTCCCCCTTCGACGTCGTCGCGATCTCGGCCGGCACCTCGGGCGCGCACCGGACGGACTCGGAGACCAGCTGCTGCTGGGGGTCGGTGTTGACCAGCACGTTGAAGGTGAAGGAGGCGCTGGGAGCCACGACCTGGTAGCGCAGCTTGCAGCCGACGGCGATTTTCATCGGGCCGCAATGTGGCCACTGGGGACCCCCACCGCAATCCCCGGGTTGCGCCGCCCGCTGGGAGGTTGGCGTTGATCTGCGCCCGGCGACCGGCTATCTCCCGGATTGATGACCCACCCTGGAGACGAGAGCCGCGCGGGCTGGCAGATGTTCGCCCTCTCCTTCACGGCACTCTTCCTGGAGATGATGGTGATCCGCTGGGTTCCGTCGGTCGTCCACCTGGTCGCCTACTACGCAAACCTCATGCTGCTCAGCTCGTTCCTCGGCCTCGGGGCGGGCGCGATGGCGGCGGGCAGGAGGTGGAACCTCTTCGGGTGGTTCCCGGCGTTCCTGGCGCTCGACATCGGCATGCTGCTCATGGACCGAAACGTCGTGCTCGGCACTTCCTCGAGCGAGCTCCACTTCTACGCGCTGCCGCCGTCCATGCTCCACGCGTTCGTGCTGGTGCGGATCTTCGCAGTGAACGCCCTGGTGTTCGTCCCTCTGGGCCAGCGGATGGGGGTCCTCTTTAATGCGATGCCGCGGCTGAGCGCGTACGCCTGGGACCTCGCCGGCAGTCTCAGCGGCACGCTCTGCTTCGGCCTCTTCTCGCTCAGGCTCTTCTCCCCCGTGCTCGGGATCGCGGGCGTCATGGGGGTCTACCTCCTCCTGGTGGCGGGCCGCGCGCGGTGGGCCTCCCTTCCGGTGTTCGCCGCCGTGCTTGCGGCGATCGTCTGGCAGAGCGACCCGAGGGCGATCTGGTCGCCCTACTACTACATCACGGTCAGCCGTTTCGAGACCCCCGGGGTGTCCGAGTCGCAGGCGCCCGCGGAGCTGCTGACGATGCGCGACCCCCCCATGTACGTGGTCAGGGTCAACCAGTTCGGCTACCACTTCGATGCGGCGCTCGATCCGGCGCGCTACACACCCGGCACCAAGAAAGCCAATGATGCCCGGTGGTTCGCCCTGCATTACGTCCTTCCGTACGCCGTCTCCGACGGGCGCGACCGGGTGCTCATCGTCGGGGCGGGGGGCGGCTGCGACGTCGAGGCGGGCCTGGCCTCGGGGGCGAGGCACATCGATGCCGTCGAGATCGATCCGGCGATCGTCGACGTCTCCCGGCGATTCAACGCGGGCGCCCCCTATTCGGACCCGAGGGTGTCGGTCCACATCGACGACGCGCGCTCCTACCTGGCCCGGGCCACGCCCGGGTACGACCTGGTGCTCTTCGGCTTCCTGGATTCGCAGGCGCTCTTCAGCACCATGAACAACGTCCGGCTGGACGGCTACGTCTACACGGTCGAGAGCATCCGCTCCGCGTTTCGGCTCCTCAACGACAAGGGGACGCTGGCGCTGTCGTTCGCCATGGGGAAACCGTGGCTGGGACCCAAGCTCTACGGCCTGGTGAAGGCGGCCACGGGGAGGGAGCCCGCCGCGTACATGGACGATTCTAAGGAGATGCTCATCCTCTGCGTGCCCAAGGACCCCGCGGTCGTCCTTCCGGTGAAGGTCCTTAAGTTCTTCCGGGCGAAGTTCGTCAACCCGGTTCGCGTCGACCTGCCGACCGACGACTGGCCCTTCCTCTACCTGGTCAAGCGGACGGTCCCCTCCGACTATGTCATCGCGATCGCGAGCCTCCTCGTGTTCTCGGTCGCGGCGGTCGCCTGCCTCAGGCGCCGCACGTTCGGCCGGGGCGACATCCACTTCGGGCTGCTCGGCATGGGCTTCCTCCTTCTCGAGACGAAGGGCATCGGCGACTGCACGCTCTTTTTCGGCGCCACGTGGTTCGTGACGCTCCTCGTCGTCGCGGGGGTGCTCCTCATGGTGATCGCCGCCAATCTCGCCGCGGAGCGCCTGAAGGGCTGGTCGCTCTGGATGTACGCGCCGCTCCTGGCGACGCTGTCGCTGCTCCTCGCCGTGCCCCGCGAGAGCATCCTCGAGCTGAGCCTGCCGGGGCGGATCCTCTGGACGCTCTTCGCCGTGCCTCTTCCGGTTTTCTTCGCCGGGATCATCTTCTCGACCACGTTCCGCGAGGCCTCGTCTCCGTCCGCGGTCTTCGGGGCGAACCTGATCGGCGCGATGCTCGGGGGATTCTGCGAGTACCTGACCATGGCGGTCGGCAGCCGCAGCCTGTCGACGCTCGTGATCGCCGCCTACCTCGGCAGCATGCTCGTCCTCGCGACGTCGAGGCGCCTGGGACGCGCCATCTAGGGGAAGGGGATGTCGGCCAGCCCGCGCAGGTCGCGGTCCTTCGTCTCCGGCAGCAGGATCGCCCCGACCACGAGCGACATCGCGGCGACGCCGATCGGGAACCAGAGCCCAGAGTAGATGTCGCCCGTGAAGACCACGATGGAGGTCGCGATCAGGGGAAGAAACCCGCCGAACCACCCGTTGCCGATGTGGTAGGGCAGCGACATTGACGTGTAGCGGATCTGCGTCGGGAACAGCTCGACCAGGAACGCGGCGATGGGTCCGTAGACCATCGCGACATACGCGAGCAACACCGTGAGCAGCGCGAGGACCATGGGCGAGTTCATCGCCGCCAGGTCGGCCTTCTTCGGGTATCCCGCGGGGGCGAGCGCGGCGTCGTACGCCTTCTCGTCAAAGCCCGCGACGGTCGTCCCGCCGACCGAAAGCGAGACCCGCGCTCCCGGGCCCCCCAGCGGCGCGAGCGTGAAGGGGATGCCCCGGCTGTTCAGGAAGTTTCGCGCCTTGTCGGTCTCCGTCTTCGGCGTGCTCGGCAGGACGATCTTCCTCGCCGCGTCCTTGAGGGCGTCGATCGCGAGCGCGAGGCGCCCGTGGAACTCGCCCGTCGCCAGGACGACGGGCGCGCGCCCCATCGCGTCGGCGAGCGCGGGGTTGGCCGCCCGGGTGAGCCCCCTGAAAACCGGCTGGTAGGTGAGGGCCGCAAGGAGGAGCCCGGCCATGATGATCGGCTTGCGCCCGATCAGGTCGGACAGACGGCCCGCCCCGATGAGCATGCCGGCCCCGATGACGAGCGACGCCGCGATGAGCCAGTAGGCCCGGACATAGTCCACCTTGAGGGTCGTCGTGAGGAAGTAGAGGGCGTAGAACTGGCCCCCGTACCAGACGACGCCCTGGCCCGCCGTCGCCCCGAAGAGCGCCTTCAGCACGATCTTCCCGTTCTCCCAGCGCATGAAGCTGTCCGTCAGCGGCGCCTTGGACTGCTTGCCCTCGGCCTTCATCTCGGCGAACACCGGCGACTCCTCGAGTTTGAGCCGGATGTAGACCGAGACGCCGAGGAGCAGGAACGAGAGGAGGAAGGGGACCCGCCAGCCCCACGCCGCGAACTGCTCGGGCGATATGACCGCGCGCAGGCCCCCGATGACCATCAGCGCGAGGAAGAGCCCGAGGGTCGCCGTCGTCTGGATCCATCCGGTGAAGAGCCCCCGCTTGCCGTGCGGCGCGTGCTCGGCCACGTAGATCGCCGCTCCGCCGTACTCGCCCCCGAGGGCGAGGCCCTGGGCGAGCCGCAGGACCACCAGGATCACGGGGGCCATGAACCCGATCCCCGAGTACGTGGGCAGGAGGCCGACAAGCGCCGTCGACAGGCCCATCACGATGATGGTGACCAGGAACGTGTACTTGCGGCCCACGAGGTCGCCCAGCCGGCCGAAGAACAGGGCGCCGAACGGGCGCACCGAGAAGCCGACGCCGAAGAGGGCGAGGCTCGAGAGGTAGGACGCGCTTTCGTTGCCCGGGGGAAAGAACAGCTTGCCGAAAAACGCGGCCAGGGTTCCGTAGATGTAGAAGTCGTACCACTCGAAGACGGTTCCGAGGGAGGACGCGATGATGACGAGCCTGTGCTTGCGGTCGAGGGCGGCGAGATCGGCCATTTTGGGGATTGGGGTGACCCGGCGGGGGCGCAAGAAGCAATCCGCGGCGGGCCGCCGACGCAAGCCCGGGAATTGGGGCGATTGGCCCTAGGCCGGCACGAACGGGACCACCGTCTCGCGCTTGAGCTCCCGCATCATCAGGGCCGATATGGCGTCGGCAGGCCGGCGCCCCTTGAAGAGGATTGCGTTCGTCTCGCCGAGGATTGGGGCGTCGATGCCCCTCTCGGCGCACAGCCCGGCGAACGAGCGCGTCGTCTCGTAGCCCTCGACGACCGTCCTGCGGCCGGCGAGCAGCTCCGCGATGCCCCGGCCCTCCCCTATCCGCTGGCCGAACTCGCGGTTGCGGCTCCACGCCCCGTGACAGGTAGCGACCAGGTCGCCAAAACCGCTCAGGCCGTAAAAGGTCTCCCTGCGGGCCCCGAGCGATCCCCCGACCTTGACCATCTCGGCCACGGCCCGGGTCAGGAGCGCCGCCTTGGCGTTGTCACCGAGGCCGAGGCCCTCGCAGCATCCCGCCGCGATCGCGTAGACGTTCTTCAGGCTCCCGCCGTACTCGACGCCGGCCAGGTCGTCGGTCGTGTACACGCGCAGCGTCGGGCCGCTGATGTCGGACTGGACGTCCTGGACGACGGACTCGTCGCCCCGGGCCGCGAGCACCATCGCGGCCGGCAGGCCGCGGGCGACCTCGCCCGCGTTGGTCGGCCCCGAAAGGGCGCCCACCATGACTCCCGGCAATTCCTCGGCGACCGCCTGGGAGGGCCGCATGTGGCTGCCGAGTTCGAGGCCCTTGGCCAGACTGATGACGAGCCGGGGGGCGTCCCCGCGCCCCAGCGCGGCGCGCACGTTCGCCGCCGTCTGGCGCAGCGTCTGGGCGGGGCAGGCAAGCAGGACGACATCCGCCCCCTGGAGCCCCTCCGCGAGGCCCTCGCAGACCCTGACGCCCGGGGGCAGCATCACGCCCGGAAGGTACTCGCGGTTCTCGCGCGCCGAGGAGATCGCGGCCGCCTGCTCGGGCCGGCGGGGGACGAGCGCAACGCTGCGCTGCCCCCTCGCAAGGTGCAGAGCGAACGCCGTGCCCCATGCCCCGGCCCCGACGACGCAGAACTTCATAGGGCACTTCTAACGCCGACCGTGACCGCCTTGCTACTTCAAAAACGCTGGGATCTTCTCGTTGGCGATCATCTGCTCAAAGGTTTCCCGGGCGTTGACCTGCTCGAAGGCGCTGTCCTTCACGAGGACCTCGGCCGGGATCGGCCTGGCGTTGTAGCGGCTGGCCATCACGTGCCCGTACGCCCCCGCGCTCATGATCGCGAGGTACTCGCCCTCGCCGAGCGCCTGGATCTGCCTGTCCTTGGCGAAGCAGTCCGTGCTCTCGCAGATCGGCCCGACAACGTCCGCGACCAGGGCGGCCCTGGTCGTGTCGCGGTGCAGCGGCACGATCTCGTGGTACGAGTCGTACATTGCCGGCCGCACGAGGTCGTTCATGGCCGCGTCGACGATCAGGAAGTTCTTGCCCTGGCCGCGCTTCATGTACTCGACGCGCGTGAGGAGGACGCCGGCGTTGGCCACCATGGACCGCCCGGGCTCGATGAGGACCTTCAGTCCCAGCTGCTTCAGAATCGGGGACAGGGCCGCGCCGTAGACCTCGGGGGTGAGGGGCCGCCTCGCCTCGGGCTGCGTCTCCCACCAGGAGAAGGGCCCGCTGGCCAGGGCGTCCTTGTAGACGACGCCGATCCCCCCGCCGATTGAGATGTAGGAGATCCCATGCTTCTCCCTCAGGCTCGCGGCCAGCGGGGCGAGCTTCTCCAGGGTCTCGACGAAGGGGCCGACCGAAGTGATCTGCGAGCCGATATGCGACTGGATGCCGAGGATCGTGATGTTCGGGTACTTTGACGCCGCCTCGTAGGCGGCCGCGGCCTGCCTGAGCGGGATGCCGAACTTGTTCGCGCTCGTTCCGGTTGTGATCTTCGCGTGGGTCTGCGCGTCAACATCGGGATTCACGCGGATCGCGATCGGCGCCTTCACCCCCAGCTTCCCGGCGACGTGGTTGATCCTCGCGAGCTCGGGCTCGCTCTCGACGTGAAACGAGTAGATGCCGGCCTCGAGCGCCATCCGTATCTCGGACTCGGCCTTGCCGACCCCGGCGAAGACGCTCTGCTTCACGCTGGCGCCCGCCGCGACGACCCGGCGCATCTCCCCGGCGCTGGCGAAATCAAATGCCGATCCAAGGTTGCTTAAGTACCTTAGCACCGCAAGGTTGCCGTTGGCCTTGACCGCATAGCAGACCCGGACGTCCAGCCCCTTCATGCTTGCCACGATCCGCTTGTAGTTGTCGGCGATGGTCGCCGCGCTGTAGACGTACGTCGGCGTCCCGTAGAGCTTGGCGACCTCCGCCAAGTCCACGGATTCACAGTGCAGGTTTTGGCCGACGTACTGGAAATGGTGCATGGTCTTGGTCGGTAAAAATCCGTGAAAGGCAGATGCTAGTGAGTTTCAACTTGAAAAAACCACCCCAAAATACCGATAGTGGCTTCCTGGGTCCATGATTTCCCTGATCAAGAGCCTCGTCCACCGCCCCGCCATCCGCAACGGAATGGCCAGGGACAGCCGCGGGAAGTTCCGCGACCCGAGGTTCGTCAGCTTCATTTCCGACTTCAACCGGAAGACCCTGAACACGGATTTTCAGGACGCCGTGCTGCGCGGCCGCAAGTTCGCCAGGTACGCGCTTGTCGCCACGCTGGTGGGCGTCGGGGCCTGGATCGTCATCGAGAGCGCGCACGCGCTTTCGATGTTCTAGCGTCAGGCCGCCCGCCGGAGCGCCGCGCTGGCGCACGGCGCGTCAAACGGGAGGATCTCGGCCGGGGCCCTGACGGGCGCGAGGGTGCGGCCGTAGTCGGCCACGAGGACCGACAGCAGGCCGGTCGCCNNTGAAGGCGATGGCGGCCGCGGCGGCGCTGACGGGCAAGACGACGATGGCCACCAGGGTGGCGAGGAAGGCGGTGAAGAGAAGGGTGCTGTGTTTCATGTTCGAGTGGAATTTGTTGCTGCCATGAGAACACGGGCCCCGGCGGAAAGTTACGATCGTTCTTGGATGAACGGCATTTATGGCCCAGCGACGGCGCCGACGGGCGGTCCCCCGGGATGCGAAAAGAAGGTGGTGATTGACATTTGGTATGTATAGAACTTGGTATATATCTACCACTATGAAGCCGACCCACACGCCCCCGGCCGTCCCCGCGAAGCCCGTGGAACGGGTTCAGACAGGCATCCGCCTCGAGAAGCGCATCCTCAAGGTCCTCAAGGGCGTTGCCGAGTACCACGACATGTACCTCGGCGACCTGCTGGAGGGGATATGCCTCCACGCGTTCGAGAACAAGGCGCCCTTCTCCGAGGCGACGCTCAAGCGCGTCAGGATGCTGAGGGAGGTCTATCACCTCGACCTCACGGCCGCGGACAGCCACCACCTCGTGGAGAAACCCTCGGGCTGAGGCTCCGCCCCCAGTCGCGCCGCGGCTAGGCCCCCTCGCCGCCCGCCGCCACCGGCTTGAAGGCCGAGCGGAAGATGGCCTTCGCGTAGTCGCGGTTCATCCTCGCGATGAAATCGTGGGAGATCAGCTTCGGACACGCCGCGCTGCACTCGTACTGGTTCGTGCAGCCGCCGAACCCGAGCGTGTCCATCGTGCTGACCATCGCCAGCACCCGGCGGTCGCGCTCGGGCTGGCCCTGCGGCAGGAGCCCCAGGTGCGACACCTTCGCCGCGACAAACAGCATCGCGCTCGCGTTCTTGCACGCGGCGACGCACGCGCCGCACCCGATGCACTGCGCCGCGTCCATCGCCAGGTCGGCGGCCTCCTTGGGCACCGGGACCGCGTTGGCCTCGGGCGCCGCGCCGGTGCGCACGGAGATGAAGCCGCCCGCCTGCTGGATCGCGTCAAACGCGCTCCGGTCCGTGATCAGGTCCTTAAGGACGGGGAAGGGCCGCGCGCGGAACGGCTCCACGACGATCGTGTCGCCCTCCTCGTAGCTGCGCATGTAGGTCTGGCAGGAGGCGACGCCGCGATGCGGCCCGTGCGGCTTGCCGTCGATCGTCAGGGAGCACGTCCCGCAGATCCCCTCTCGGCAGTCGTGCGCGAACGCGATCGGCTCCTCGCCCTTTGCGGTCAGCTCGTCGTTCACGACGTCGAGCATCTCGAGGAACGACATGTCTGGGTTCACGCCTGTGGCGGGGTACTCGACGAACTTTCCGGGCTTGCCGGGTCCCGACTGGCGCCAGACGCGCAGGGTGACGCTGAAGGTCTTCGTGCTCATCACTTGTAGTTTCGGACGCTCATCTTCACCGCCTCGTAGACGAGCGGCTCGGTGTTGCGGACCGGGGCCTTGCCGTCGCCCGCGAATTCCCACGCCGCAACGTGCGCGAAGGCCGAGTCGTCGCGCTTGCACTCGCCATCCGGATACTGGTGCTCCTCGCGGAAGTGGCAGCCGCAGCTCTCCTCGCGGGTGAGCGCGTCGCGGCACATGAGTTCTCCGAGCTCGAGGAAGTCGGCGACGCGGCCCGCCCGCTCGAGCGACTGGTTGAGCGAGTCGCCCGAGCCGGGGACGTTGACGTCCGCCCAGAACTCCTCGCGCAGCGCCGGGATCTCGCGGAGCGCCTGCTCGAGCCCCGCCCTGTTGCGCGCCATCCCGCAGCCCTGCCAGAGGATGCGCCCCAGGCGCCTGTGGAAGTGGCTCACGGGACGCTTGCCCTTGACCGAGAGGAGCCTCGAGGTGGAGCCCACCACGTTCTCCTCGGCCTGCCTGAACTCGGCGCCGTCGGCCGGCGGCCTCGATCCCGGCTTCTGTGTCGCGAGGTAGTCGCCGATCGTGTACGGGATCACGAAGTACCCGTCGGCCAGGCCCTGCATGAGGGCCGAGGCGCCGAGGCGGTTCGCCCCGTGGTCAGAGAAGTTCGCCTCGCCGAGGACGAAGAGCCCTGGGACGTTGGACATGAGGTTGTAGTCCACCCAGAGCCCGCCCATTGTGTAGTGGACCGCCGGAAAGATCCTCATCGGCACCTTGTAGGCGTTCTCGTTGGTGATCTCGTGGTAGATGTCAAAGAGGTTGCCGTAGCGCTCGCGCACGCCGGCCTCGCCGAGGCGGCCGATGGCGTCGGCGAAGTCCAGGTAGACCCCGAGCCCGCTTTCCCCCACCCCTCGCCCCTCGTCGCAGACGCGCTTCGCCGCGCGCGACGCCACGTCGCGCGGGCAGAGGTTCCCGAAGCTCGGGTAGATCCGCTCAAGGTAGTAGTCCCGGTCATCCTCGGCAATCGACGCCGGGGGCTTGAGACGGTCCTCCTTCCTCTTCGGCACCCAGATGCGCCCGTCGTTGCGAAGCGACTCCGACATGAGCGTGAGCTTCGACTGGTACTCTCCCGAAACCGGGATGCACGTCGGGTGGATCTGCGTGAAGCACGGGTTGGCGAAGCAAGCCCCGCGCTTGTAGGCGCGCCAGATGGCCGTCGCGTTCGAGCCTCGGGCGTAGGTGGAGAGGTCGAACACGTTGCCGTACCCGCCCGTCGCCAGGATGACGGCGTCGGCAGCGTGGCAGGTGACCTTGCCCGTCACCAGGTCGCGCACGATGATGCCCTTCGCGTGCCCGCCGACGACGACCAGGTCGAGCATCTCGGACTGCGTGTGGAGCTTGACCCCGCCGGAGGCCACCTCCCTGGAAAGCGCCGAATACGCCCCGAGGAGCAGCTGCTGGCCGGTCTGCCCGCGGGCGTAGAACGTGCGGGACACCTGGGCGCCCCCGAACGACCGGTTGGCGAGCAGTCCGCCGTACTCCCGCGCGAACGGGACGCCCTGCGCCACGCACTGGTCGATGATGTTGACCGACACCTCGGCGAGCCGGTGCACGTTGGCCTCGCGGGAGCGGTAGTCGCCGCCCTTGATCGTGTCGTAGAAGAGCCGGTGCACGCTGTCGCCGTCGTTCTGGTAGTTCTTGGCCGCGTTGATGCCGCCCTGGGCGGCGATGGAGTGGGCCCGCCGCGGGCTGTCGTGGAACACGAAGCAGCTCACCCGGTAGCCGAGCTCGCTCAGCGAGGCCGAGGCCGAGGCGCCCGCGAGCCCGGCGCCCACGACGATCACCTCGTACTTGCGCTTGTTCGACGGGTTGACGAGGCGGATGTCCGCCTTGTGCCGCTGCCATTTTCCGGCGAGCTCTCCCTTGGGGATCCTGGAGTCGAGTTGGGCCATGGTGCGACGGTTCTATTTGAGCATCCCGAGGAGCACGCCGCCGGGAATCGCAAGGTTGCCGAGGAAATACGCGGCGCACAGCAGCGTGACGACCACCCGCAGCCCGCGCTCCCAGCGCTGGCTGCGCCAGCCGAGCGTCTGGAAGAGGCTGTCGGCCCCGTGGAGGAGGTGCAGCGAGAGCAGGCCCACCGCCACGATGTAGAAGACGGAGACGACGGGGTTCGCGAACCCGCGGATCACCATGGAGCGGACGTCGAGGACGTCCGTGCCCGCCCTGACGACCGTCAGGCCGGCGATGTGGTAGTCGCTCCCCATCGTGTAGTGGGGCAGGTTCGTCTTGAACGACGCCGGCTGCGCGACCCCGACCGTGAACTGCGCCAGGTGGTAGAGAATGAACGCCAGGACGACGTAGCCGGTGCCGCGCATGTAGCGGGACGAGACCGCCGCCTGGATCCAGCGGTTCACGGCGTAGGGCTCGTCGCCGCGGGCGCGCCGGCTCTCGAGCATCAGGACCGTGGCGGACCAGATGTGGAGCGTGACGCAGCCGAGGAGGAATGCCCTCACCGCCCAGAGGAGCGGCCCGAGCGACTGAAGGAAGTGCGCGTAGCCGTTGATACGGTCGGGGTTCTCGTACACCTGGAGGTTGCCGACCAGGTGGCCGACAACAAACCCGATCAGGACCACGCCGGTGACGGCCATGATCAGCTTCCTGCCTATGGTGCTGCCGAAAAGGTTGCGGACGAGGTCCATTGAAGAGTCGCTGCCATCCAGTCCAACTGCCCCGGGCGCGCGAGTAAAGACCCGGCTTTGGACGCAGCCCGGAATTAGGGGTCCTTACCCCTCCAAGAAGGGCTCAGGCCTTCGCAAGTGGCTTAAGCAGAGAGAACTTACCACTCGCTGCCGGCGCAAGCGACTTGCGCCGAAACGCGTTCACGCGGACGCCCGGACCCAGGAGTCCCGCGAGCGCCCCCTCGACATCCTGGCCGTGGGCGGTCCTGTCGGCGACGTAGTGGAAATCCCAGCGGTTCGCGCCCGTCTGGCTCAGGCAGTAGTGCCAGCACGAAAAGCCCGCGGGCAGGGCCGCGTCGATGTCGTAGGGGGAGACAAGCGAGCCGTCGGGCCTGAAGTAAAGGTCGCGCTCGCGGCCGAGGATCCTGAATCCGTCCGGCATCGCCATCACGATGTCCCCCGTGTGGTAGCGCAGGAGCGGCATCGCCTCGCGTCCCCGGGTCGTGACATGGATCTGGTGGACGCCGGGCACGGCGGCCCGCCAGGGCACCAGCTCGATGAACGCGTTCTCGTCGATGGCCTTGGAATCGTCCCGGAACGCCTCGCCCACGAAGAGGTAGCCCGCCTCGGTGGAGCCGTAGAGGTCGACCTGCGGCGCGGGGAACGCCTGCGCGATCCGCCGGCCGTGCTGAACGCTCGCCTTGCCATAGGTCAGGATGACCGCGCGTATACTCGGCACCCGCACGCCGCGCCTGCCGGCCGCGCGCGCCAGGAGCGAGAGGTAGACGGGCTCGCCCTCGAGGATCTCAGGCTGCGTCGCCTGGAGCTCGACAACGATGCGGTCCCACTCCGCCTCGGAGAAGGCGAACGGGTCGCTCGAGAGGTTCAGGTAGACCGTCCCGTCGAAGTAGCGGTGGGGAAACGGGTGGTCCTCATAGGGGCAGAGGTTGCTGGAGCAGCCCACCGGGGCCAGCACGCACTTGCGGTGCGGCCTGTCCGCGAACTCGCGCAGGATCGGCGAGGCGCGGTAGGCCCGGCGCGTCTGCGCGGACCACCAGCCGTCCTCCATGATGACCGTCATCGGAGCGGAGGTGGTGCCCGAGGTGTTCTCGTACTCGAAGCGGTGGTCCGCGAGGCCGCGCTCGATCTCCCGGTAGTCCTCGAAGAAGGACTGGTGGCCCCTCTCGACGATCTCCCGCTTGGAGAGCGCCGGAATCTCCCGGTAGCAGGACCACCGCAGCGCCTCGCCGTGCAGCGGGAACCGGCGGCCATAGATCGGGCTCCTCGAGTAAATCCGCCGGATCTCCCGCTCCAGGAGCTCGGGCAGGGTGTCCGGCTTACCGGGCGCGCCGAGCGCGGCGGGGCTGTTGGCGAATTGGGAGGCGGTCATGCCGGTGTGGAAGCGGGGGTCACGGGAAATAGGTGACGGCTAACTAATGCCGGCGACGCGCAGAGTCAAACGGCCCGGACGCCCTCGTAGAACATGAGCGCCGCGATAGTAAGGCTGTGGGTGATACCCCCCTTGCGCGCGAGCGCCAGCACCTCGGGCACGCCCTCGGCCGACACCTGAATCTCCTCGTCGTGGTCCCACTTCATCGGGCCCGTGGGCACCGCGCCGTCGACCAGCACGAAGTGGCAGCGGTTGTCTTGGATCGCGGGGTTGGGGTGGACGCTTCCCATGAGGCTCACCCTGCCCCCTCCGTAGCCCGTCTCCTCGGACAGCTCGCGGACGGCGGCTGCGATCGGGTCCTCGCCCTGCTCCATCACCCCGCCCGGGATCTCGAGCGAGAGGTCGTTTGAGCCGAAGCGGAACTGCCTCACCAGGATGATCTTGTCCTCGGGGGTCACCGCGACGACGTTCACCCAGTCGGGCGCGCGCGCCACGATGAAGTCCTTCTGCGTCCCCCTCACGGGGTGGCGGTACCGCAGGCTCCAGAGATCCAAAACACGCGTCGAGAGGAGCAACCGCCCGCCCTCGCGCACCCACCGGGAAGGCTCCCCAGTGATCACTTCTTCTCTGGCAGCTTCAGCTTCTCGCCGACCTTCAGATGGGTCCAGCTGACACCCGGGTTGACCGACGTGAGGTCGCCCAGAGAAACGCCGTTAGCGCGGGCGATCTTCGCGCCCGTGTCACCCGCCTTCACGATGTACTCGCCGGGTCCGGCGACCGCGGGCTCGCCCTTCGGCCCCTTGGCGGCCTTCGCCACGTGGGACTCCTCGATGTGCTTGACCTTCTCGTCGAGCGTCGCGAGCTCGGTACCGAGCTGGTTGACGGCGGCCTGCGTCGAGTTCTGGAGAGTGGTGATGTCCCGCGCGGCCTTGTCGCTCGCCTGCGAGGCGGAGGCGACCTGCGAGGCGATGTCGTCGATTTTCGCGACCTTATCGCCCTGGGCTGCGACGGTATGGCTCAATGTGTTGAGCTTGATGGCCGCAAAGCCGCCAATGATGAGCGCGACAGCTCCAATGATGACGCCGCCCATCGGGAGCAGGCTGTTATTTTCGCGGGAAATAGTGTCCATGGATTAGTGTTGTAGGAGTTGTCAGGAAAGACGGAAAATCCATGGTAGGCAAGCAGATTGCGCTCTCGGGGACATCGCGTCTTGACTCCCCTTGGAAAGGGTCCTGCGTTGGCCACTCACCCCGGGGTGTAGCTTAGCCTGGTAGAGCGCCTGGTTTGGGACCAGGAGGTCGTTGGTTCGAATCCAATCGCCCCGACCATTTTACGGCCGCCCGGCGCGGCGGCCGGGCCGATCCCTACGGCCGGCCCGCCCGAATCTGGGAAAGCATCCTGCGGGCCGCCTCATTACCCGGCCTGGCCTGCAGGAAGGCCTCGAGCTGCTCTGCCGCCTCATTTGACCGGCCGGGGATGCTCAGGAGCGCCACGGCAATATTGTACCGGATCTCGGCATAGTTGGGCATCAGCCGCAGCGCCTCCTTATATTGGGTGACCGCCTCGGCCGCCCGGCCCTGCGCGTAGAGGACTGTCCCCAGGTTGTTGTGCGCCCCGGCGTAATCCGGCCTGAGGCGCAGCGCCTCCCTGTACTCGGCGATCGCCGCATCCATCCGGCCTGGAATCTTGGACCATGCATTCCCGAGGTTGTTATGGGTATCGGCAAGGTCCGGCTGCAGGCGCAGGGCCTCCTGATACTGGGCGACAGCGTCCTCAAGCCGCCCCGGCGTTTTCAACAGGGCGGTCCCGAGGTTGTTGTGGGCATCGACAAAATCCGGCTGCAGGCGCACCGCCTCCTCAAATTGGGCGGTCGCCTCACCCAGGAACCCGGGCATCTTCCCGAGCACGGTTCCCAGGTTGTTGTGCGCGGGGGCAAAGTCCTCCTTGAGGCGGATGGCCTCCCGGAAATGGGCGATCGCCTTCTGCGCGTCCCCGCCGCCCTCATACCACAGCCCAAGGTTGTTGTGGGCCATCCAGCACTCCGGGTTCCTCTCGATGGTGGTCGAGTAGAGCGTGAACTCGTCCGCGTAAGTTCTGCTCTGCGCATTGCTCAGGACTCCGAGCGCCGCGACCAGCATTGCGACGAGCCCCCAGCCGACGCGTCGCAGGGAGGGCGGCGCCCGGCAGAGGAGCCGCACCGCGCCCGCCGAGGCCGCGGCGATGGGTGCCATGCAGGCCAGGTATTGGAAATGGTCGGCGACATAGGAGTAGAGGAAGGGAAAGACATTGAGGAATCCGAGGGCCGGGAAGAGCGAGCCGACATAGATGAGCCACGCGGCAAGCGGTCCCCGCGACCGCCTGCGCAGCGCCCAAAGGGCCGCGGTGGCCAGCACCGCCGCGGCCAGATACCCCATCCAGCCGGCAGCCAGGGCCCTTGCGTCCCAGCGCGGATAGATAAAGACGAGGTGCACGGGCAGGACGAGCTTGCCCAAGTAGAACCAGACCACGCGGCCGGCCAGCAGGCAACGCTCCGCAAGCGTCAGGTCAAACCTGGCTCCCTGCGCTCCGATGACCGTCCGCTCGACCCATGAGGTGAGCAGCCCGCTGGCCGCCGCAAGAGCGAACCACGGGGCCAGGGGCAATGAGTCGCGCCGCCACGAGAGGCGGCCCCGCTGCCACCAAAGGATGACGAGCAGGGCGGCAGGCAAGGTCGCGGTCACCGTCTTTGTCAGCAGGGCAAGGACGAAAAGCAGGGATGCCAGGAGGTACGCGGATTTCCCCCGGTTGCGGTCAAACCGCAGGTACGCGAGCGCCGACAATAGGTAGAACACCAGCGACAGCGTGTTCTTCTGCTCCGAGATCCACGCGACAGATTCAACGCAGACCGGGTGTACGGCGAAAATCAGCCCGGCCAGCTTGGCCCCGGGAACCTTGAGCTTCTGCAGGGCCAGGACCAGTAGGAGCGCGGACGTGGCGTGCAAAACGACATTCGCGAGGTGATAGCCGAGCGTCGCATCGCCCCATAGCCTGTGCTCGATCCAGAAGGCGCTGTGCAGGAGCGGATAGTACTGTTGCGTGGCGTGAAGGCTGGTCCAGATCCGCACCAATCCCACGACCGGCCGCAGGTCCGGTCGGGTGATATGAGCCTCGTCGTCCCACAGCCGACCGCCGTGCAGGGCCGGCCAGTAGCATGCGAACGACAACCCCAGGATCAGCGCCGCCGTCCACCAGAGACTGTTTCGGGAACCTGGGGACGCGCTTGGGCCCTGCATTTCAGCAAGGTATGAAGGGCGAAGGTGGAATCAACGATGTTGTCGTCGAATGGCCCGGGCAACCAGGCCACGTGCCGCGGGTCGCCTCCAATCCCAGCTTGGGGCTGTCCGAGGGCATTCATTGCGTACGGCTCCTATGGCACGGATGCGACCTTGGCTAAGACTCACAGAGCAAGGGTTTAAGACGCCCCATTTTCCGGAATGAAAGGTTATGGGAACGTGTGTCCTAAGAGGGAGAGAAGGTGCTCCGCCGGTTTCGTGCCTCACGCAACGGGCGGAGTTGCCTTCTTGCTGCGAGCGGTTTTCGCGCGCGTACCCACTGTTTCGCGAACCGGTTGCACGCCGCCTGCGCCAGCGGCTCTTTCTTGCATCTGCCGCAATCGTAACCTTCATAGGCTTTCTCTTCTCCGCATATTTGCCCTAATCCATTGGCCTAACATCACCCGAGTAACATGATCGAATTCAGCAAAAAGATACTGTTCGTGGGCTACGGCGCCGTCGCCGAATGCACCCTCCCCATCCTGTTCAACCTGATCAAGGTCGACCCCAAGAACGTCACCGTGATCGATTTCGAGAGCAAGGAGGAGAAGCTGAGCCAGTGGACCTCCAAGGGGGTCCGCTACGTCCGCGACCGGGTGACGCAGGACAACATGGCTCCGATGCTGGGTCGTTACCTGTCGGCAGGCGACATCCTGATCGACCTGGCCTGGAACATCGACGCCTGCGAGATCCTGCAGTGGTGCCACGACCACGGCGTCCTCTACGTGAACACGTCGGTCGAGGTGTGGGATCCGTACGCGGGCGGCAGGAAGCGCCCGACCGAACGCACGCTCTACTGGCGCCATATGAAAGTCCGCGCCATGTATGCCAAGTGGAAGGAGAAGGGCGCCACCGCCGTCGTGGAGCACGGGGCCAACCCCGGCCTCATCTCCCATTTCACGAAGCAGGGCCTGATCGACATCGCGAGCGCGATGATCGCCGAGAAGAAGGCGAAGGGCAGGAAGGCCGAGTCCCTCGCGGGCCACGTCGCCGCGGGCAGCTTCAACCACGTGGCCCGCGAGCTCGGCGTAAAGGTGATCCACTGCAGCGAGCGCGACACGCAGATCACCGACGTGCCGAAGCAGATCGACGAGTTCGTCAACACCTGGAGCATCGAGGGTTTCCGCGAGGAGGGCACCACCACCTCGGAGCTCGGATGGGGTACCCACGAGAAGAAGCTACCGGCCTTCGCCTACCGCCACAAGAGCGGCCCGAAGAACCAGATCTGCTTCGCCCGGATGGGAATCAACACCTGGGTGCGCTCCTGGGTGCCCAACTACAGCATTGTCGGCATGGTTGTGCGCCACGGCGAGGCCTTCACGATCTCGGACAAGCTCACGGTCTGGGAGGGCAAGAGGCCGGTCTACCGCCCGACGGTCCACTACGCCTACTGCCCCTGCGACGAGGCGGTGGTGTCGCTCAACGAGCTCCGCGGCTACAACTACCAGCTCCAGCCCAAGTTGAGGATCATGAACGACGAGATCACGAAGGGCGCCGACATCCTGGGCGCGCTCATCATGGGCCACCCCTTCAAGTCGTGGTGGGTGGGAAGCGACCTCACGATCGAGGAGTCCCGCCGGCTCGTCCCGCACCAGAACGCGACGACGATGCAGGTCGCCATCTCCGTTGTGGCCGCCACGATGTGGATGATCGAGAACCCTGCCGAGGGCATCAAGGTGCCCGACGAGCTCCCGCACGACTACGTCCTCGGGATCTCGAAGCCGTACCTTGGCAACTTCATCTCGACGCGCTCGGACTGGACCCCGCTGCGCGACTACAAGAACGCGTTCAGCGGCTTCAACCGGCCGGACTTTGACACCCGGGACCCGTGGCAGTTCAAGAACTTCCTCGTCAAGGACGGCGACTAAGCCCGCGGCCGGGCCGCCCCGGCGCGAGGACAGCACCCGAAACGCAACCATGATCACCAAGGCGCAACTGCAGAGGCTCGGCCGCGAGCACGGAACACCCCTGTTCGTCGTCGACCACGCCCTCCTGCGCAGGAACTACCGGGAGTTCAGGAAGTACCTGCCGCGCGTCCAGGCCTACTTCGCCGTCAAGGCGAACCCCCTGCCGGAAATCGTGCGCACGTTCTACCGCGAGGGCGCGAGCTTCGACGTGGCCTCGATGCCCGAGTTCAACATCGTCTACGCCAACATCAGGGACATGGCGCCGAAGAAGCGCCAGGACTGGATCTGGGACAAGATCATCTACGCCAACCCCAACAAGCCCGTCGAGACGCTCGAGGAGCTGAACCAGTACAAGCCGCTGGTGACCTTCGACAACGCGGAGGAGCTGCTGAAGATAAGGGAGCACGCCCCGCAGGCCGGCGTGGCGCTTCGTATCAAGGTTGCGAATACCGGAGCGATGGTCGAGCTGTCATCCAAGTTCGGCGCCGCCCCGGGCGAGGCGGTCGACCTCATCCTCCTCGCCGAGAAGCTCGGCCTCACGTGCGAGGGGCTGAGCTTCCACGTGGGGAGCCAGACCACCAACTTCGACAACTACGTGCAGGCGCTCGCGCTGTGCTCGAGCATCTACAAGGAGGCGAACGACCGCGGGTACCACAAGATGAACCTGATCGACATCGGCGGCGGCTTTCCCGCCCGCTACGACGACACGGTGAAGCCCTTCCGCGAGCTCGCACGGGTCATCAACCACGAGCTCGAGCGCCTCTTCCCCGAGAACATCCAGGTCCTGGCGGAGCCGGGCCGGTTCCTCGTCGCCAACGCGGGATACTCCGTTTCGAAGGTGATCGGCAAGGCCGTGCGCGAGGGAAAGCCGAGCTACTACATCGACGACGGGGTCTACCACACGTACTCCGGGGTCATCTTCGACCACTGCAAGTACCCCGTCAGGGCCTTCAAGAAGGGCCCCACCAAGCTGAGCGCGGTCTACGGGCCCACGTGCGACGCCCTGGACGTGATCTCGATGGCGGAGAACCTCCCCGATCTCGAGCGCGACGACCTTGTCTACAGCGAGAAGATCGGCGCCTACAGCCACGCCTCCTCGACCTTCTTCAACGGGTTTCCGCCCGCGAAGGTGGTCCACGTGAACGTGGACGCGAGCTGAAATGCCATGTTGAGTCACCGGCAAAGGCGCGCGCGACTGGGGGCCGGGGCGGCGGCCCTGGCGGCCCTGACGGCATTTGCGGCCCTGGCACCCGCCTTCCCGGCGCAGGAGGTGCGCCGCAGGCAGGCGATCCGCTTCGCCGAGCTGCCCGCCAAGCATGTCGGCGACAGCCCCTTCGGGGTCGCGGCGAGTGCCACCTCGGGCCTGGCCGTCTCGCTCGCCGTGATGTCGGGGCCGGCGACGCTGGAGAAGGACCGGCTGACGCTCGAGGGAACGCCGGGCCTCGTCATCATCAGGGCGACCCAGCCGGGAAACGCCCTGTTCCTGCCGGCGGAGCCCGCCGAGCGCGTCCTCGTCGTCAACCCGGCGCCCTCCCCGCCGAGGATCCTTTCGCAGCCCGTCGGGGGCCTGGCCCAGATCGGCGACGCGGTCACGCTTTCCGTGAAGGCGGAGGGCGAGCCGGAGCCGGCCCTCCAGTGGCGCAAGGACGGGGCGCCCGTCGAGGGAGCCACCGGCCGCAGGCTCACGATCCCCACCGCGGCGCTGTCGGACTCGGGAGCGTACGACGTCGTCGCCTCCAACCCGCTCGGTTCGGCGACGAGCGAGCTCGCCCGGGTCCTAGTCGGCAAGCGCCGGCAGACGATCGTCTTCGAAGGCCCCTTCAGCGCAGCCGTGGGCGTCCCGGCGGCGCTCAGAGCGAGCGCCACGTCCGGCCTGCCCGTGCGCCTCGAGATCGCCTCGGGCGCGGCGGTCCTAAGCGGATCTACCCTGACGGCGCAGTGGCCGGGCACGGTCGTTATCCGGGTGAGCCAGCCGGGGGACGCCACCTTCGAGGAGGCGACGACCGCCTACCAGACGTTCACGGTCACCGGGCCGCCCTAGTCGGCGGGCCCGCCCGGGTTCAGCGCTTGGCGGGAACGGCCAGGGCGTGGGCCGCCGGCACCGCCAAGGCCTCGGGGGCCGCCGGGCGAAGGGAGAAGGCGCGCTCCGCAAACGGGCTCGTGGGGTCGATCCGCAGCAGCTGCTCGGCGAGGCCCTGCACCTCGGCGCCGCGCCCGGAGTCAAGGGCGAGCACGGCCAGATGATAGCCGGCCTCGCAGCGGGTCGTCTTCAGGAGGCCCGTGTCGTTCATGAGCTTGCGCAGGTTCGCCTCGGCATCGGCCGCCTTCCCCGTGAGGGCCTGCGACATGGCCTGCCCCATCCGGGCGCGGGCCTGGATCGGGCCGGCGGGCAGGTCGGCGATCGCCAAGGTGTAGGCGCCCAAGGCCTCCGCGTACTTGCCCGCGCTGTAGGCGTTGTCGGCGATCGTGATCTCGGCCGCACCCGTCAGGGGATGGCCCGGGTGGTTGGCTGCAAAGCTCCTGAAGGAATCCGTCGTCACGCACTGCGCGTACTCCCTCTGGATCCCAAGCTCCTTCTGGGCATTGAGATACTCCCATCCGCCCTTGGCGAGGATGGCGAGCGCGATCGCCCCGCAGACGATGTAGATGGTGTTGCCGTAGCGCGCCCAGAACTGCGTCAGGTGCTCCTCGTGCAGGGTCGGCATCTCGGTCTTCTTCGCATCGGACGGGGTGGCTGGCGTGGTCATTTGTCGGTGGGTTCTTCCTGTAGGAAACGGCGACTCAAGCAAAACGCCGGGCCCCTGTAAACCCGGAAACGCCCCTCTAGACGACGTCGACGTTGCCCCGGTAGTCCTGGATGGGCCGCACGTCGAGGGGCCGGCTCTTGAGCGCCCGGATCCCATCGATCGCCGCGCGCGCGGCCATGATCGTGGTCATGATGCACACGTTGTGGGCGTAGACCGCGCCGCGGATGATGTTCTCGTCGCGCCTGGGGATGAGGCCGCTCGGCGTGTTGATCACCAGCTGGATCTGGCCGTTCTTGATCATGTCGACCGCGTTCGGCCGACCCTCGCTGATCTTCGCGATGCGCCTGACGGCGACCCCGCTGTCCGCGAGCGTCTTCGCAGTCCCGCTGGTCGAGACGATGGTGAAGCCCATGCCCGCGAGGGCCCGGCCGATCTCGACGGCGTGCGGCTTGTCGGAATCCTTCACGCTCAGGAAGACGTTGCCCTCGGTCGGCAGGCCGGGCTTCGCCGCGGCCTGCGCCTTCGCGAAGGCGATCCCCTGGTCGCTGTCGAGACCCATCACCTCCCCGGTCGAGCGCATCTCGGGCCCGAGTGCGATCGTCGCCCCGGGGAACCGGACAAACGGGAACACCGCCTCCTTGACGCACCAGTGCCTTGGGACGAGCTCGCGGGTGAAGCCGAGCTCGGAGAGCGTCATGCCGGTCATCACCTTCGCGGCTATCTTGGCGATCGGCACCCCGATGGCCTTCGCGACGAAGGGCACCGTGCGGGACGCCCGCGGATTGACCTCGAGCACGTAGAGCTGGTGGTCCTTGATCGCGAACTGGACGTTCATGAGCCCGACGACCCTGAGTTCCCGAGCGAGGGCGTGCGTCGCCTTGCGGACGAGCTCCAGCACCTCCCGGCCGAGCGTGTGCGGCGGCATCACCATCGCGGCGTCGCCGGAGTGCACGCCCGCGAACTCGATGTGCTCGAGCATCCCGCCGATCACGCTCGCCGTGCCGTCGGACAGGCAGTCGACGTCGAGCTCGATCGCGTCCTCGAGGAACTTGTCGATCAGCACGGGCTTGCCCGGCATGACCTCGAAGACCTGCCTCACGACGGACTTGAGGGCCTCCTCGCTGTAGACGATGAACATCCCGCGGCCGCCGAGGACGAACGACGGGCGCAGCAGCACCGGGTATCCCACCTGCAGGGCGAACGCCGCCGCCTCGCCCTCGCTGAGCGCCGTGCGGTTGGCGGGCTGGCGCAGGCCGAGCTTGTCGAGGACCGCGGCGAAGAGCTTCCGGTCCTCGGCGACCTCGATCGACTCGGGCGTCGTGCCGATGATGTTGACGCCGTTGGCCTTGAGGGCGGCGGCCAGGTTGAGCGGGGTCTGCCCTCCAAACTGCACGATCGCCCCCTCGCAGCGCTCCTGCTGGTAGACCTCGAGCACGTCCTCGAGCGTGAGCGGCTCGAAGTAGAGGCGGTCGCTCGTGTCGTAGTCGGTCGAGACGGTCTCGGGGTTCGAGTTGACCATGACCGTCTCGAAGCCGATCTCGCGCAGCGCGAAGCTCGCGTGGACGCAGCAGTAGTCGAACTCGATGCCCTGTCCGATCCGGTTCGGGCCGCCGCCGAGGATCATGATCTTGCGCTTGTCGGAGGGCATCACCTCGTTCTCATCCCCGTAGCTCGAGTAGTAGTAGGGCGTGAACGCCTCGAACTCCGCGGCGCACGTGTCCACCAGGCGGAATGTCGTGGTGATGCCGCGCCCCTTGCGGTCGGCGCGCACCGCGGCGAGGTCGCTGCCGAGCAGGTGCGCGAGCTGGGCGTCCGAGAAGCCGAACTCCTTCGCCCGGCGCAGGAGCGCGGTGTCGATCGTCGCGAGCGTCACGAGCATCAGGGTCTCCTCCATCTCGTGGATCTCACGCAGCTGGTGCAGGAACCAGGGGTCGATCTTGGTCAGGTCGAAGACCTGGTCGACCGTGTACCCCGCCCTTAAGGCGTACCGGATGTAGAAGATCCGCTCCGCGTTGGGGGTGCCGAGCTTCGTCTTGATCGTCGCGTCGTCCGGCCTCTCGTCGCCGCCCATCTTGCCGCCGCCGCCGAAGCCCGTCGCCCCGATCTCCAGCGACCTGAGCGCTTTCTGGATCGACTCCTTGAAGGTGCGCCCGATCGCCATCGCCTCCCCCACCGACTTCATCGAGGAGGTGAGCGTCGGGTCGGCGTCCGGGAACTTCTCGAACGTGAAGCGGGGGACCTTCGTCACCACGTAGTCGATCGTCGGCTCGAAGCTGGCCGGCGTCAGGCGCGTGATGTCGTTGCGCAGCTCGTCGAGCGAGTAGCCGACCGCCAGCTTGGCCGCGATCTTCGCGATCGGGAACCCCGTGGCCTTCGAGGCGAGCGCGGACGAGCGCGACACCCGCGGGTTCATCTCGATCACGATCATCCGCCCGGTCTCCGGGTCCACCGCGAACTGGATGTTGGACCCGCCGGTCTCGACGCCGATCGCCCGGATGACGGCGAAGGAGGCGTCGCGCATGGCCTGGTACTCCTTGTCCGTGAGCGTCATCGCGGGCGCAACCGTGATCGAGTCGCCGGTGTGGACCCCCATGGGGTCGAAGTTCTCGATGGAGCAGATGACGACGCACTGGTCCTTGTGGTCGCGCATGACCTCCATCTCGAACTCCTTCCAGCCGAGGAGGCACTCCTCGACGAGCACCTCGTGCACCGGGGAAATGTCGAGGCCGTTCGAGACGATCCGGTCGAACTCCTCCCGGTTGTAGGCGATCCCGCCGCCCTGGCCGCCCAGCGTGAAGCTCGGCCGTATGATCAGCGGGAAGGCCCCGATCTCGTCCACGGCCGCCCTCGCCTCGTCCGGCGTGCGCACCGTCCTCGACTTGGCGACGTCCAGGCCGATCGTGACCATGGCCTGCTTGAAGAGCTCCCGGTCCTCGCCCTTGGCGATCGCGTCCGGCTTGGCGCCGATCATCTCGACGCGGTACTTCGTCAGGATGCCCAGCTTGTGGAGGTCCATCGACAGGTTGAGCGCCGTCTGGCCCCCCAGCGTGGGAAGCAGCGCCGACGGCCGCTCCTTTGCGATGATCTTCTCCAGGATGGGGACCGTCAGGGGCTCGATGTAGGTGACGTCGGCAAACTCCGGGTCCGTCATGATCGTCGCCGGGTTGGAATTGACCAGGATGACGCGGAACCCCTCCTCCCTGAGGGCCTTGCAGGCCTGGGTGCCGGAATAGTCGAACTCGCAAGCCTGGCCGATGACGATGGGACCGGCGCCGATGATCAGGATGGACTCTAGGTCGGTGCGTTTGGGCATTTGCTGGGTGCGCGGACTCCTGCGAGAGTTGCGGCCGCCCAAACCCGCCGCAAGGGAAATTGGGCTACCCGAGCTTCGAGGCGTCGACTCCGAGCACCGTGGCGGCCGCGGCCTTGTCCCCGCGGCAGGCGCGGAGCACGCGGTCGGTGTACTGCCTCTCCTGGCCCGCGATGAATTCGGCAAGCGTCGGCCAGTGCTTGAGTTCGCGAAGGCGCAGCGGCAGCTGCTCCGACGTCACGACGCGGGTCTCCGTCGTGGAGGCGATCTTCGAGACGAGCTGGAACATCTCCGCGAGGTTTCCCGGCCAGTGGTAGGCGTTCAGCACCGAAATCGCGTCGTCCGTGAACTCGATCAGGTTCACGTCCACCAGCGGGTTGGTCGCGCCCTGGGTGAAGTTCTTGACGAGAAGCGGGATGTCCTCCTTGCGGTCGCGAAGGGGCGGCATCTGCAGCGGGAGCGAGGCCACCCGGTAGAACAGCTCGTCGTTGAACCGGCCCTCGTCGACCATCTTCTCCAGGTCCTCGGTGGTCGTGCAGACGAGCCGGAACGCGTGGGCCGTGTTCCTAAGGACGCTGACAAGCTCCTTCTGCACCGGAAGGGCGAGGCATTGCAGGTGCTGCAGGTAGAGCGTGCCGCCCTTCGCCTCGTGCACCCAGGGTCCGCCCTCCCCGTTCTGCCCGAGGAGACCCTCGCGGAAGCTCTTCTCCGAGCTGAGGGCGCAGTCGATTCTCACGAAGTGGCTCTCGTCCGCCCCGGTCGCCCCGTGCAGGATCTCCGCGACCGACGCCTTCCCGGTACCGTTCTCGCCGATCAAAAGGACGGGCGTGCGCACCGCGGCCAGCTTCTTGACCTGCTGGACCAGCTTCTTGATCTGCGCGCTCTTGCCCGGGATCCGGCTCTCGATGTCGCTCGGTTTTATCCCGGCGCCGGCGGGAAGCGCGGCGCGCTGCGACTGGATGTCCCGGAACTCAATCCCCCGCCTCAGGGTGGCGATCAGCTCGTCCACCCGAAACGGCTTCTGCAGGTAGTCGAAGGCTCCGAATTTCAGCGCCTGCACCGCGCTCTCGGTGCTGGCGTACGCCGTCATGATGATCGTTACGGAGCTCGGGTCGTACTGTTTGAGCTGCTTTAGCAGCGTGATCCCGTCCATCGGCTTCATGTCGATGTCGGCGAGCACGAGGTCGAACTTCTCGGCCTTGTAGCGGGTGAGCGCCTTCTCCCCGTCCGTCGCGAAAGCCGTGGCGAATCCCGTCGGCTGAATGACCGCATCCAGCATCTCGTGGATCGAAATCAGGTCATCGACAATGAGGACGGAGGGCATGTCTGGATCGTGGAATGACAAGCCTCCCCGTAGGCCCAAGCCAAGTCAACAACGCCCGTTACGGGAAAAGGCGCAGGCGCGCGCCCGGGGGTTTAGCCCATGCCGCCAGCCACGGCGCCCAGCTGGAAGATCGGCAGGAACATCGCCATGACGATGCCGCCGACGATGATGCCGAGGAACACGATGAGCAGCGGCTCGATCAGGGACGTCAGGGCGCCCACCGTGGCGTCGCACTCGACGTCGTAGAAGTCCGCGATCTTGTTCATCATCCCGTCGACGTTTCCGGTCGCCTCGCCCGCCTTAACCATGTGCTTCATCATGGGCGGGAAGAACGCGTTCGAGGCCAGGATCTCGGAAACCTGGCCGCCCTGGCTGACGTGCTTGGCGATCTCGGTGCACGCGTCCTCGACCTGCACCTTGTTGCTGGCGGAGGCGACAATCTCGAGCGTCCGGAGGATCGGGACGCCGGAGCGGATGAGGGTCGCGTACGTGCGGCAGAACCTCGAGAGGGCGATCTTGTGCACCAGGTTCCCGAAGATGGGCGCCCGGACGAGCGCCTGGTCCTTGATCCGCCTGCCCCTCGGTGTCGACACGAACTTGCCGAGGATCCAGTAGATCGCATAGCACGTGATGGCGATCGCCCACCACCAGTGGCCCATGAAATGGCTCAGGTCGATCAGCAGCTGGGTTGGCAGCGGCAGCTTGGCGCCGAAGTCCGCGAACATCGCCGCAAACACCGGGATGACGAAGATCAGGAGCACGTTCACGAGCACGATCGCCAGGGAGATGACGCCGATCGGGTACGCCATGGCGGACTTGACCTTCTTCGTCAGCTTGACCGTGGCCTCGAAGTAGCCCGCGACCTTGCCCAGGATCTCGGCGAGCCCGCCGCTCGCCTCGCCGGCCTCGACCATCGAGATGAACAGCGTTGGGAATGCCCGCGGGAATTTCTTGACGGACGACGAGAAGGAATTGCCCTGCGAGATGTCGAGGCGCACGTCGCGGATGATGATCCGGAAGCGCGGGTCCTCGGTCTGGTCCTGGAGGGCCTCAAGGCACTGCACGAGCGGCAGGCCCGCGACGAGCAGCGACGCCAGCTGCTGCGTGAACATTGTCAGCTCGCCCAGCGGAAGCTTGTATCTCTTGGCGCTCTTTTCGAGCGACTTCTGCTTGGCGAGCGCCTGCGCGGCCCTCACGTCCGCGCCGGCCTTCTTCGCCGTGTCCTGTCGTGCCACGGTTCCGGGTGCAGCTGAAGCGGAGGAGAAAATTGCCATGGCACGCTTAAAACAGTGAGCAAGACTCGCCGCAACCCCATTTGCGCGGGCCTTCCCATGAAAAGAGTGTAAAGCAACCCCTTATTGGAAAGGCAGTTGGTGCGTCCGGCGGGTATCCGGGCCGGCGCCCCGTACTTTTGCAAGCGCATTCCCGGCCAACAGAATCCGTCGCCGCCCCGAGAGCCCCCTGCCGGGCCCCATCCTGGCCGTGGCCCGGCTAAAGCGACCCCGCCAGCACGCCAAGGCCCGCCTTCGAGATTCTCACGTCGTCCTCCGAGCGGCCGCCGCTGAAGGCCGCGATGATGATCCCGGTCCTCCCCTTTGCGACCACGCCTCCCTGCCACCCGAACTCCCCGGTGTACGGCGGACGCACACCGCTTCCGCTGTCCTTCAGGGTCGCGGCCATTTCCGCCGCCTTGGCATAGGCGATGCCGAGGAGGTTGTTACCCTTGTCCTTTGGCGACGGCGCCTGGGTCATGCTCCCGACCACCTGCATCTTCGAGGACCACGAGGCCACACTGTTCCCCGGCGCATACGCCACCACGGCGACTCCGCTGACATGGAGTTCGTCGGCGCGGGCCTTCATCGCCTTGAGGGCCATGTCGGCCGTCGCGTCAAAGGAAGAGGAGGCCGTCACGGGAGCCTGCGCGCGGTCCTCCGCGGGGAGGCCCGGGGTCGCCGCGGCCATCGCGACTGCCAGCAGCCCCGCAAGAATTCTCGGGTTCGTGTTCATGGAGGCAAGTGAGCGGGGCGCGTGCCTTTGAGTCCATCGGACGCGGCGTCCCCGACTGGCCTCCTCCTAGCGCCCGGGGCCGGCGTTTGCGATCCTTTCCAGCAGCGTCTGGATCTGCGCCTTCATCTGCAGATCGGTCGCCTTGGCGTCCGCTTGAGCGCATGAGCCGGTGCAATGGCCTCAAAGTGCCTGTTCAGGCAGGGGCGTTATTCGGGAGGGGCTCCACAAGGGAACACCACCTTTGTTCCGGCTTGCGCGGCTGACGCCACGGAGCGGCTTTCCGAAGCGCATGACACCGGAAATGCCATATCGGTCAGGCAGCGACCCTGCGGCCGAGGGCCACCTCGTCAAGGCGGACGCGGTGCAATCGGCGATTGTCAAGCGCATGCCGCCGTCGCGATAGCTTGAAATCGCCGCAGCCATGAACCGGCAGGCCCGCGAGTTGATGGACTCAGGGCTGCGACAGGCGCATCCCGAATATTCTCCGGAACAGCGCCGGAGCGAAATCGCGCGCCGAATCCTTCATGCCAGAACCTGACTTCGTCGGGCTGTTCACGGAGCCGCTGGAAATGCTGGGGCTTCGGTACATGACCAAAGGCGCCCCCAACCCGCCTATCGCCGTCGCTGACCCGGTCTAAGCTTCGCTTTGGCCGGGTTTGCGCGCCGCTTGCGATCACCGGCGGGCGCGGGGACGAATGCCACCGCGAGACTCAGGCGATGCCCTCCGCCCGGGCCCTGCGGCAGAAATACACGGCAAGCACGAGGCTTACCACAGGTAACAGGCAGCCGAATTCGTCGATGTAGAGGTGGGTCCCCGGCCCCTTGACCGTAAGCGGCGTGTAGACCCGCTGGAAGAGGCAATTGTGGCTGGCGTGCAGGACCACCGCCGGCCAGAGGCTGTTCGCCCTGAAGGCGAAGTAGGCGAAGACGACCCCCATCGATGCGAGGGATACGGTGAACAGCGCAACCTGAAGCCAGCGGCTTCCCTCCCCCGCGCTGTAGTCAGTCATGAGAATGCCGGGATAGTGCCAGACCGCCCAGATGAGGCCGGAGCCGACGCCCACCATCCAGAACGGCATCACTTTCCTCATTTCCCAGACAAGGAAGCCTCGCCATCCGATCTCCTCGCCCAAGGCGTTTGCCGCAGCGGTGATCACGCCGAGGGTCGCCAGCAGCAGCAGGTCGAACATCGCCCCGCCAAGGCTGGTCGGGCCCTTGCCAAGCACGTCCTGCGACCAGAGGGCGAGCGTGCTCGTGTTGCCGAAGCCTGAACCGCCGAGCGAGAATACCCAGACGGGGAGATACACGGCGAGCCCGTAGCCCACCGGGAGCAGCCACGCGGCCACGATCCACCTCGCGGGACCCCACCGCCAGGGAAGCGCCCGGACATCCCTTTTGAGCAGGACGCACGACAGCAGTGCGGCAACGCCCGGGCACCACATCACGCCCGTGACCAGGAGATGGGTCATCGCGCCCATGCGGGCCATCAGCGATTCAAATACCGCGCTCAGGACAGCCGTGATGAGCAGGAACAGGCCGATCGCGCGCCATGCGGCGCGGCGTTCGTTGGGGTCTGGGTTGGTGGGGTCCAAGATGCCGAATGAAGCGTCGCCGCAGTCGGCATCGCTTCCCTAGGGCCGCCTCACTCGGCCCGCAAACAGATTTCGGTTGATGGGGCCGCAGGCACTACAACTGGTGCGGTCGCCGAGAATCGAATCCTGCCTCCCCTGCGCTGCCGCGCGCAGGGCGGCAGTCCACAGGGTTCGGAGGCCTGGCGATAGGACCGTGCCGCCTCACTTAAGCCCCGCTGTCCATTCAATCGCCCCCTTCAGGTGCGCCCGGTACAGGGGATCGGCCCACATCTCCTCCGTGTGGCCTAGCGCGGTCTGGAAGACCCGGCCCTTCTCGTGCTGGGAGTACCATACGAGGGGGTGGTCCCCCATCCGCTGCTTCACGCCTGCGAACCACCGGTTGTCATCGACGGCGTAGGTCGACTCGTCAACCGAGATCAGCACGTGCACGTCCGGACGGGGATCCCGGTCAAAGCTGTACCATTCATCGGTCGTGATCCATTCCGCCGACGGGAAGAAACTCGTGGCCGGGTGGCTCCTGTCCTCGATCACAAGCCGGGCCTTCTGCGCCGGGGGGTGCCCGAGGAACTTGGCGCCGAGCTGGCGGTTGTACCACGGCCAATCGTACTCGGTGTCCGCGCCCGTGTGGATGGTGAGGAGGCCCTTGCCGCTCTTTACAAACGCCTCGATCGCCGCCTTCTCCTGCGCGGTGAAGATGGTCTTCGTGGTCATCAGGAAAACGATGACGTCGAAGTGCCCGAGGAATTCCGGGGTGACAAGCGACGTGTCCTCGGTCGCGGTGACGCCCCACTTGGCCTCCTGGGCGATCTCCACAAGGGCCTTGATCGCCGTCGGGATCACCTGGTGCCGGTAGCCGGCCGTCTTTGAAATAACGAGGAGGTTGATCTTCGGGGCAGGCGCAGGGGCGTCGGCGGCGAAAGCGGCGCCAAGGACGGAGAAGGTCGTAAGGAGGCGAAGGATCTTGTTCATTGGGGTTCGGGAAGAAGCCGTGGCCGGCGCATGCCGGGCGGAGGCGGGTCTTGGGGTTGCGGGCGGGGCTGAAGGTTTAGGGTCCGTATCGAGTCGGGGGCCATTGGGTCAGCATTGTACGCTCCCGGGCCAATCTGGAAATGAGATCGATTGCTTTAGATATGCGGTTGCTGCAGGCGCTCGGGACCCGCCGGACAGGTCCAAAGACGGTAAGGGCGGGTGCGGGTCCAAACCGGCCGGCTAGCAAGGTTTGGCCAAGGATGCTGCGGAAATCCCCCGATTTCCACCTCAAAGGCTGGGTCTGGGTGGTGCGGTCGCCGAGAATCGAACTCGGGATACCTGCTTGGAAGGCAGGAGTTTTACCCCTAAACTACGACCGCGCACCTGCGGACGGGAATGCTTCCGTCGTCCTCAGGCACCGTCAAGCCTCGGATGGCCTACGGCCAGTCAGACCTATAGAGATCCT
>PLTZ01000016.1 GCA_003164715.1 Opitutaceae bacterium
CCTCGCTGCGGTACATCTCGCGCACCGTCCGGCCGTGCACGGCGAGCAGGTCGATCCGGCTCTCGTTCATGATGTCGAGGATCGCGTCGAGGCCCGCGCTGTCCTCGAACCCGATCCGCATCTTGACCGTGAGGAGCCCGGGCACGGCCTCGCGCAGCGCGCCGAGGATCGCCCGTATCCGCTCGGGCTCGCGCAGCAGCCCGCCCCCGACGTTCTTCTTGTACACCTTCGGGGCGGGGCAGCCCAGGTTCAGGTCGATCCCGGCGATGGGGTGCCTCGCAAGGGCCTCCACGGTCCTGAGGATGCAGGGGATGTCCTCGCCGATCAGCTGGGCGAACACCGGCCGGCCCGTATCATTCTCGTCGATGCTGCGCAGGATGTGGCGCTCGGGCCTCGACTGCGCGTGCACCCGGAAGAACTCCGTGAAGAAGTAGTCCGGCGCCCCGTAGGAGGCGATGACCCGCATGAACGCCAGGTCGGTGACGTCCTGCATCGGCGCCAGGGCGGTGAGGGGCTGGCCCTGCGCCAGGGGCTCGGGCAATCGCTGGGCCACGTTCAGGGGAACTCAGAACCCTGCTCGTCCTGCTGCCTGCGCCACTGCTCGAGGATCTCGGTGCGGTCCTCGACCGCATCGAACACGGCGCGCGCGACGTAGATCGGGCGCTTCTGCTGGAGGGAGAGGACGATCGAGTCGCTCGGGCGCGCGTCGATCTCCACGATCTTCTTGCCAAGCTCGTTCTCCATGGTGAGCAGGATCCTCGCGAAGAAGGTCTGGTCCCGTGCGTCGTTGATCACGATCCGCTCCAGGCGCGTCCCGAGGCCCACCAGGATGTTGCCGATCAGGTCGTGGGTGAGGGGCCGGTCCTTCTTGACGCCGTCGAGGGTCATCTGGATCGCGTTGCCGACCGACTGGTCCACGTAGATCACGAACGTCTTCTCCTCGTTGCCGATGAACACGGCGCAGCCGTTGGGGGTCGGGACGAGCCCCTTGACCGTTGCGGCTACGACATCGTTTTGCATGGGTAGGTACTTGGCGGATGGCGATCCTGCCCCAAGGTTGAGGGACCCCGGGCGAAAGGGCAAGCGGCCCCGAAGGGCCGGGGCCTAGAAGCCGAGGAGGCTGATCTTCCAGTCGCGGGCCTTCTCCAGCACCGCCGGCTTGTCGAGAAGGATGACCCCGCCCGATTCGAGCGCCGCCGCGCGCAGGCCGGACTCGCGCATCGTCTCAAGGGTGCGCATCCCGAAGCAGGGGACGTCGAAGCGGAAGTCCTGGCGGGCCTTGACCGTCTTCACGAAGAGGGCCTCGTCCGCCTTGAGCGCACCGGCGCGCCTGAGCATCTCGTCCGTGCCCTCGAAGGCCTCGACGGCGAGCACCGTGCCCTTGCGCACCACGCACCCCTGGCCGATGTCGAGGCGGGCGCACTCGCGCGCGATGTGGACGCCGTGGTCCAGGACCTCCGGGTCCGCCGGAAAGCGCCCGCCCGTCATGCAGCCCGGTGCGGCGAGCTGGTCGTCCAGGAACGCGCGCGCGTCCAGGAGCCGGACGCCCAGGGCCTCGATCTCCCCGGCCACCGCGCCGAAGATCGTCTCGGCGTTGCGGCGCTTGAGGGAGAGGAGCAGCTGAGCGGCCTTCAGATCGGGGCGCAGGCCGTCAAAGAGGCGCCTCGGCGTCACCTGGCCCGCCATGAGGGCGTAGCCCGCGCCGAACTGCTCCAGGAGCCGGAGGGTCTTGCCGACCTGTCCGACGTGCACCGTGTGCCGGTCGCCCTCGGGAAACGTTGCCACGAGGCCGGGGTCGGTCTCGCCCTCGAAGGCGATGAGGCGGATCGGGATGCCGGCGGCGCGCACGGCCCTCGCCACCAGGGCGGGATAGACCCCCTGGCCCGCAATCAGCACGAGCGGCAGGCCGCGATCAAACGCCTCGGGAAGGTACGCTGAAAGGGGCGTCGGCACGGACGATTCTTTGCGGGCCTAGGTCTGCGCGCCGTAGTATTTCTTGTAGCTCCTGTAGTAGCGGTAGTTCGAGTAGTACTCGATACGCCGGGGCGACAGGCCGTTAAGGACGATCCCGAGGATCTCGTTCTTCCCCTCGCGGAGCGCCTTGATGTAGAGGCGGATGTGCTTTCGATAGGCTCGGTTGAAGCGGCACACGAAGATGACCTCGTCGGTGCGCTCGGCAATCAGCATGGAGTCCGTGACCGCGCCCATCGGGGGCGAGTCGATGATGACGAGGTCGAAGTGCTTCTTCAGGCGCTCAAGCAGCTGGGGAAAGACGGGGTTCTCGAGGAGCTCGGTCGGACTCTTCGACCTGCCGCCCGACGTGAGCAGCCAGAGGTTCTCCCCCAGCTTCGAGATCCCGAGGTCGGGGTTCGTCGCGATCTCCCCGTCGAGGTTCGCGCCGCGCTCGAACCATGAGATGACTCCCGTCGTGTTCTGTTGGCGGAAATGGCGGTGCAGCATGGGGCGGCGCAGGTCGCAGTCGACCAGGAGCACCTTCTTGCCGTGCCGGGCGAAGCAGGCGGCGAGGTTGCAGGAGATGAGCGTCTTTCCCTCGCCGGGTATCGTGCTGGTGACGAGGATGGACTTGGGGAAATCCAGCTTCGACTGGATCTTGACCGAGCTGTACAGGCCGAGGAAGGCCTCGTTGCCCGGTTCGCTGCCGGACGAGGCGTCGCCGAGGCCGATCTTCTCGTCGTCCTTGAGCGAGGAGAGCTGGGGGATGATCCCGAGCAGGTTGACGCCGATGAACGACTCGACGTCCCAGGCGCTCTTCACGCGGTCGTCGACGAACCTGAACCCGATCGCGATGGCGAAGAAGGTGATGAAGCCGAGGCCCACGCTCGTGCGCGTGATCGCCCCGATGTTGGGAGAGATGGGCCCGCCGGGGACCTGCGCCTTGTCGAGCGGGTGCAGGGAGATCTTGTCCAGGTTCTTGAAGGTCGTGGTCTGGTTGAGCCGGTCCAGGATCTCCATGTAGTAGTTCTTCGCGACCGTGGCCCTGCTCTGGAGCGAGTTGAAGTCGACGCTCAAGGAGCGCAGGCTGAGCTCCTTCTGCTCCTGGGACGCATACTCCCCCTCGAGCACGCGCACGCTCTCGCGGGCGGACGCCAGGCGCGTGTTCAGGTCCGCGATCGCCAGGTCGACGGCCTTGTCGAGCTGGGTCTTCGTGATCGCGATCTTGTCCGCGTTGTCGATCACCTTGGGGTGCTTCTCGAGGTAGCGCTCCATCAGGAGCGCCTGGGTCTGCTCGGCGTCGCTCAGCTGCGCCTTCAGGTTGGGCACCGCGCCGTGCGTGGCGATGTACGAGATTTCGAGCAGGTTCTTGCCCTCCTTCTTGAACTCCGCGATCTGCTGCGCTGCCTCCTCCACGCTCAGGAGCTCTAGGCGCGCGGACGTCAGGGCGGAGTTCACCGACTTGAGCCGGTCGGCCACGATGTTGATGCTGTTGTCGAGGGAGACCAGGTTGTGCTGGCGCATGTAGTCCTGCAGCTGCTTCTCCGCGTCCTCCGCGTCCTTGCGCAGCTGCTCGGCCCTTCCCTTCAGATAGGTGACGGCCTCCTCGTTCTTGCCGCCGACGCTCTCGAAGAGGTAGTCCATGAACTTCTCGATGTAGCGGTTGGCGACCAGCGCGGCGGCCTCCGGATCCTCGTGGCGTACCGTGATTGTGATGAGGTAGCTGCTCCTCACCGGCTCGGCGTCGACGCTGCCGAGCAGCGCCCCGACCGGCGGCGGGGGCGAGTTCGGGGGCAGGCGCTTCATCGCCGCCCGCTGCAGGATCAGGCGCTCCGGCTGGCTGAAGGACTGGACCACGCTCGTCCGCAGGCGGTTGCTGTTGATGTCGTGGATGTAGGTGTTGAGGTCCATGTCCGAGCGGACCGACGGGTCGACGACCCCCTGGCTCGTGACGACGGTCTCCGGCTTCTCGAACTGGAGCGACGCGGTCGCCTCGTAGACAGGGGTCTTGCGGGCCTGGGAGCAGAAGTAGCCGAGCGCCACGACGATCGCCAGGGGAAGCGAGATCCAGAGGTGCTCGCGAAGGATGACATAGTAGTCGCGAAGGGTCCGGTGCTCGATCGCGACGTCGGCGTCCGGCACTTGGGCCCTGGGCGGTTGTGTGTATCCTTGGTCGGGCATCTTTGGTCCGGGTTGCCTATCAGATGATCCGCTCGGGAACGTAGACGATGTCGTCCGGCTCCAGGAGCAGGGCGCTGTTCTGCTCGTTCGTCTTTGCGTCGCTCCTGCCCTTGATGAGGCTCTCCACGTCGAGGGTGATCACCTTGGTGGTGCCGTCCGGAAGGATCCGGGTCACGCGGACGCCCGTGCCCTGCGCGGTGTCGGTGAAGCCGCCGGCCTTGGTGACAAGGTCGAGCACGCTCATCGAGGACTCGACCGGAAGAGGGTAGCGCCCCGGGTTCTTGACCTGGCCCTGGATCGACACCTCGCGCGGCGCGTACTCCTCGACCGCCACCGTGACCGCGGGCTTGCGCAGGAACCGGCCGTCCCTATAGGCAGCCTCAATCGTGCGCTCGGCCTGGCTGAGGGTCTGCCCGTACACGCGGATCTCGCCCACCAGCGGAAGGTTGACCGTCCCCTTCGAGTCGACCCGGCAGATCGTGGAGAGGTCATCCTCCTGGAAGACGCTGATGCGCAGCTTGTCCGTCGTGCGGATGTAGTACGCCTTCGTCCTGCCGGTGTCGGCCTGGGCCGGCGCGGCTTCCGCCTGCGCGGGGACGAACGCCGCGGCTGCGAGCGCGCAGATCACCAGTGTCTTAATGGAGAGGTTCACGGGCTGTGTTGCATCTACCAGTGGGACGAGACGGTTAGGCCTATCTGATGCCTTGGAAACTCGGCATACGCGAGATCGGAGTAGCTCGCGTAGTAGCTATAGCTGACGGAGATCTTCAGGTGCTGGTTGATCGTGTAGAAGTAGGCGGCGCTGAGACTGTAAAAGGTGTCAACCCTGCGCGGCCCGTTCGGGCCCAGCAGGCCCGCGGCACCGAGGAACCGGGTCTGGCCCACGGTGCCCGACAGCGTCGCCGAGGCCTTCGCGCTGAACGAATCCTGGAAGGTGAGGCCCGCGCTTGTGGCGTCTACAGACTGGCCGGTTGCGATCGTCGTGAAGTCCCGCGACAGGTTGCCGGTGAGCGTCATCCTGCGGCTGATGTTCCACGTCGTCTGGCCCGAGGCGGTCAGGTCGCCATAGGTCCCGTGGTCCGGGCCCCCGTGCGGGGTCCGCTGCTCGTAGCCGAGCTGGATCGACCCGTTGAACGGCCCGAAGACCTTGCCGCTCACCCCTCCCGACAGGGAGTTGTCGATGTCAAACACGCCCAGGCCCTCGTCGGAATAGCGCGCGCGGTAGTCGACAAACAGGTCCCGCTGCTCGTTGAGGATGTAGTAGAGGTAGACGCTCCCCGTGTACATTGACAGGTTCGTGAACAGCGCCTGGTCCTGGTAGTCCACGCGGTTGTAGTCAAGGGTTCCGGAAATGGAATAGCGCTCGATCACGGGGTATTGGAAATTGAGTCCGGCGTCATAGTTCCACGAGACGTCGCGCGTGTTGACGTCGACATCCGCGCGGTTCTCCCGCTGAGCGCTCAGGGTCAGCGATCCCGTGGTCCGGCCGGTCTGCTTCGTGAACTCCGCCGTGAGCTTCGGGTCGTTGTAGTCCTGGCCCCTGAAGCTGGCAAAGCGCTCGGAGTCCATCGACGCGGACACGTTGACGCCGATCCATCCCGCCCTGCGCGTGAAATCTATGCTGAGCGAGCCGCTGTAGGTCAGGCTCCCGCCGCTCTGCGCGTTTGCGAACACCGCCGAGTCGTAATTTAACCCGGCCGTGACGTCGACGTAGAAGTGGTCCCTGCCGTCCTCCAGCGAGACAAGGGCGCGGGCGCGGGGCGCACAGACGACCATGGCGGTCACGGCCGCCGCCGTGAGCCATCGTTGCCGGAAATTCATGGATGCCGTGCAGTCGAAGGGCCCCCGGGTCTACCGGCTGATCAGGTTAGCCGGGCTTACGTTCGGTTGGACCGTCGGATTCACGGGCAAGACGGGCACCGCAACGATCTCATTCCCTGAAGAGCCCGTGCCCCGGCCCGATTCGTCGTTTGACGCCGCATCGAAGACGGTGACGGAGTTGTCCCCTGCCTTGCGAGTCGCCACCTCGAAATAGACCATCTTCCGCGCATTGTCCGCGGTGATGACCCGCTCCTCGAGCCACACCATCGCGTCCTCATCCGCGCCGTCGGGTATGTCCTCGACCTCCACGATGTTCGCCTCGCCCGGCTTTCCCGGCCGGATGATGATCTGCTGGTGGTTCTTCAGGAGGCGCGGGCGGTCGAGCGGGCCCGCCTGGACGGTGGCCTCGCCCTGGATCATGGAGATCACGGTCAGGTTGTCCTCGGAGAGGATCACGGCCTGCCGGCCGCGGATCACCGCGCTGGCGAGCGGCGTGTCGTAGACCATGGTGCTCCCGGCGACAAGCTTGCTCGTGGAGACCCCGATCACCCCCTTCTCGATGTAGAGGTGGGTGCGCGAGATTGACGGCTCGTCGTCCATGTCGCTCCGGTTGGGCCGGAAGGCCTCCTGCTCGAAGTCCTTAATATGGAGGCGCGTGTTCACGTCGACGTAGATGCCGGTTCCGTTCGATAGCACGATCGCCGTGTTCGAGTAGGCCTTTGTCTCCACGACGGTGCCCTCGGCGTTGTAGACCGACTTCTTGGTCAGGTCGTCGATCTCGACCCCTGTGTCTATCTGGTTCTCGCCGACCGCGTCGGCGACATAAAGCTTGCTGGTTGGGTTCTTCCTTGGCGCATCGGCGCGCGCGACGACCGCGACGCAGAGCATCGCAAGTGCGTATCTCAGAATTGGTCGGGGACTTATCACTCCAGTAAGGTACAAATACCGAGCAGCTCAGGCAAGAGAGTATAATTGCGTAGGTACGACCGCTGCCGAGGGGAAATCGGCGATTTCCGAGCGCATGGGTGGCGACAACAACCCGGCGCAAGGCGAGCCGCACCTAGGCCACGACCAGGTTGATGATCCGGCCCGGCACGTAGACGACCTTGACCAGCCGCTTGCCGGCCAGGAAAGGCGCCACCTTCTCGTGGGCCTGCGCCAGAGCAACCGCCTGGTCCTGCGAGAGGCCTACGGGGACAAGCTGGTCCCCGCGGGTCTTCCCGCAGACCTGGAAGACGAGCCGCACCTCGGCCGCGGATATCCGCGCCGGGTCGAAGCTCGGCCAGGGCGCCGCCGAGGCCAGGCCCGGCGCTCCGAGGCGCGACCAGACCTCCTCCGCGAAATGGGGGGCGAACGGCGCCAGGATTTGGAGGAAGGCCAGCGTGGTCGCCCGGCTGACGGCGGCCTCCTTGTGCAGCGCGTTCTCGAGGATCATCATCTGCGAGATCGCCGTGTTGAAGCGCATGCCGTCGATGTCGTCGCCGACCTTGCGGATCGTCTCGTGGAGGAGCTTCAAGAGCTCGGGGGTGTCCGCGGCGCCGTCGGCGATCCTCGGGCTCGCGCGGCCGTCCTCGCCGACGCAGTCGCGCCAGACCTTCTGGAGGAAGCGGTGCACGCCCTCGATGCCCCTCGGGTTCCAGGGCTTCATGGCCTCGAGCGGCCCGAGGAACATGAGGTAGAGGCGCAGGCTGTCGGCGCCGTAGGACTCGATGATCGTGTCGGGGCTGACGACGTTTCCGCGGCTCTTCGACATCTTCTCGCCGTCCTCCCCGAGGATGATGCCCTGGTGGAAGAGCTTCCTGAACGGCTCGTCGGTGGGCACCGCGCCCATGTCGTGGAGCACCTTGTGCCAGAACCGCGCGTAGAGCAGGTGCAGGACGGCGTGCTCGGCGCCCCCCACGTAGAGGTCGGGCCCGCCCCAACGGGCGAGCGCTTCGGGGGACGCCAGGGCATTGTCGTTGCGGGGGTCCGTGTACCGCAGGTAGTACCAGCAGGACCCCGCCCACTGCGGCATGGTGTTCGTCTCCCGCCTCGCCCGCACCCACGTGGCGCCCCCGGGCCTCGGGCCCGAGGCGGGCACGGCGCGGCCGGTCGCCCCGTCGTACCAGATGTCGACCCAGCCTGCGACGTTGGCGAGCGCGCTCTCGCCGGTGCCGCTCGGCAGGTACGACTCGACGGGCGGCAGCTCGAGGGGTAGGGCGGACGCGGGAAGCGGCAGCGCCACCCGGACCACGCCGCCCTCCTCGTAGGAGACGGGCTCCCGGGGGAGCAGACCCTCCAGCGCGGGGGCCGCCCGCCGGTAGTCCTCCTCGCTCACCCAGACGATGGGGATCGGCTCGCCCCAGTACCTCTGCCGGGAAAAGAGCCAGTCGCGCAGCTTGTAGTTGACGGAGTGGCGCGCGCAGCCCCTGGCCGCGAGGTCGTCCGTCATCCGGCGCTTCGCCTCGCGCCACGAAAGGCCCGTGTAGGCCCCGGAACGGACGAGGTTGCCGTCGCCCGCGTAGGGGAGCTTCGCCGGGCCCTCGGCGGGCTCGATCACCGCCGCGATCGGCAGCCCGTAGCGGGTCGCGAACTCGTGGTCGCGCTCATCGTGCGCGGGGACGGCCATGATGGCGCCGGTCCCGTAGCCCGTGAGGACATAGTCGGCTACCCAGACCGGAATGCGCTCGCCGTTGACGGGGTTCACCGCGTAGGCGCCCGTGAAGACGCCGGACTTGTCCTTGGCCAGGTCGGTGCGCTCGAGGTCGCTCTTCGAGGCGGCCCTCCTGCGGTACTCGTCCACCTCCGCCCGCCGCTCGGGCGCCGTGAGGGGGCCGACCAGGGCGTGCTCGGGGGCGAGCACCATGTAGGTGCAGCCAAAGAGCGTGTCGGGCCGGGTCGTGAAGACCTTGAGCCCGCCGAGCGCCGGGTGCTCAAGCGCGAAGACGACCTCCGCGCCTTCGCTCCGGCCGATCCACGCCGCCTGCATCCGCTTGGTCGAGTCCGGCCAGTCCACGCCGTCGAGCCCCGAGAGCAGGCGGTCGGCGTACGCGGTTATCCTTAAGACCCACTGGCGCAGGTTCTTGCGCTCGACGGGGAATCCGCCCACCTCGCTCCTGCCGTCCACGATCTCCTCGTTCGCCAGGACGGTGCGCATCTCCGGGCACCACCACACCGGGCGCTCGTCCACGTAGGCGAGGCCCATCCTGAAGAGCTGCAGGAAGATCCACTGCGTCCACTTGAAGTAGAGGGGGTCGGTCGTGTCGACCTCCCGGTCCCAGTCGTAGGAGAACCCGAGGGCCTTGATCTGCCGCCTGAAGTTGGCGATATTGTTCTGGGTGTTGGCGGCGGGGTGGGTGCCCGTCTTCACCGCGTGCTGCTCGGCGGGCAGGCCGAACGCGTCCCAGCCCATCGGGTGGAGGACGTCGAAGCCCTTGGCCCTGCGGTAGCGGGCGATGATGTCGGTTGCCGTGTAGCCCTCCGGGTGACCGATGTGCAGGCCCGCCCCGGACGGGTAGGGGAACATGTCGAGCACGTAGTACTTCGGCCGGGAGGGGTCCAGGCCGGCCCGGAACGGGCGCTCCCTTTCCCAGAAAGATTGCCAGCGGCGCTCAATTTCTAGAAAGTCGTAGTCTTTGCTCCCGGTAACCATCGTGTGAAACCCGCCATAGTGAACCAATCGCTCTCCCGGTCAATCTTGGCCGCCACCTTCCTCGCCCTCGCCCCGTTGGCCACCCGGGCCCCGGCGTCGATGAGCGGGGGTTTTGACCGCCTGCTCGACTCGGTCGTGCGGATCGACGTGCGCGAGCTCAACTTCGAGGACGGGGCGCGCCGCATCGACGCGGGCATCGGCTCGGGGGTCATCCTGTCCCAAGACGGGCTGATCCTCACCAACGCCCACGTTGCCGGCCCGAAGGCGGTCGAGATCAACGTGACGCTCGCCAGCCTCGAGCGGGTGAGCGCGAGGCTCGTCGGGTGGGACCACTGGACGGACCTGGCGCTGCTGCGGGTCAACATGGACGAGGCGAAGCGGCGCGGGCTCTCGTTCAAGCACGCCGAGTTCGGGGACAGCGACAAGCTCTACGTCGGGGAGACCGTGTTCGCGGTCGGCACGCCCCACGGGCTCACGCGCACCGTCACCCGGGGCATCATCTCGAACAACAACCGCTATTTCGAGGACACGGAGGGCGTCGACGGGTACGAGACCGGCAACTTCAACACCTGGCTGCAGACCGACGCGGCGATCAACCCCGGCAACTCCGGCGGCCCGCTCGTGACCGAAGACGGCCGCATCGTCGGGATCACCTCGCGCGCCTACCTGGGCGCCAACAACCTCGGGTTCGCCATCCCCTCGGCGACCGCCAAGCGGATCGTCGCCGGCCTGGTGCGCGACGGCTCGATCACGCGCAGCTACATCGGGGTGATCCCCAAGGCCCTCCAGGACCTCGAGGGGTTCTACGACGTGGCCACCAACACGGGCGTCCTCGTGGACAGCGTCGAGTCGGGCTCGCCCGCGGCGGCCGCGGGCCTTCAGGCCGGCGACATCATCCTCGGCGTCGACGGCAAGAAGGTCGACGGGCGCTTCCCGGAGCAGCTGCCCCCCATCCAGAACATGATCGCCAGCCAGCCCGTGGGCTCGCAGCTCGCCATCGCGTACAAGCGGGGCTCCAGGGAGGCGGCGGCAACCCTTGTCACCACGAAGCTCGAGAGCCGCATCGGCGAGGAATGGGTGTCCGACACCTGGGGCATGGGGGTCCAGAGGATCTCCCGCGCGTACGCCCGGGAAAACCAGCTGCAGGACGACGAGGGCGTCCTCGTGATCGGGGTGCAGAGGGGCTTCCCCGCCGAGGTCGCGGGCCTGGCGCGAGGCGACGTGATCACCAAGATCAACCAGAGCCCGGTCGTCTCTATGGACGTCGTCAAGGCGGTCGACGCCGCGTACACGGCGAAGCCCGCGCCGACGCTTTTCGAGGTCCAGCGGGAACGCCGCGTGTCGCTCGTGGTCCTTAAGCCGTGAAGAAACTCCCCCTTATTCTGGCCGCCCTGGTCGGCACGGCCGGGGCCCGCGCCTCGGACCTTCCCTCCCTCTGGGCCGAGCGCGTCAAGTGCGCCGTCGCCGTCGAGTACGTGACCCAGACCGAGCTTGAGCGCCGGCCGACGATCGCCTACGGGACCGTGATCGACAGCGAGGGGACGATCATCCTGCCGTCCGCCGCCATCGACCTAAGGGTCTCGCCCTCGCAGATGAAGGACTTCAAGGTGTACACGCCCGGCGACCCCGAGGGCGCGCCGGCCGAGTACCTCGGGCGCGACGCCTTCACCGGGTGGCATTTCGTCCGGGCGAGCGCGTCGGTCCGCGGCCGGCTCCTGCCGGTGACGGCGTTCTGCGGCTCGGGAGCGCTGCGGGAGGCGGGCCTCGCCGAGGAGGTGTGGGGGATAGGGATCCGCAACAAGGACGAGGACTTCATGCCGTACATCCTCAAGAGCCACGTGGCGCTCCTGCAGTCCCTGCCGCAGCGCACCGCGATCGCCCAGCAGGAGGTGTCCGGGCCCGGCCTGCCCGTCTTCGACCAGGAGGGCCGCTTCATGGGCATCGGCTCGAGCTCCTTCGGGCAGACCTTCCTCGAGTTCACGGGCACCGAGAGGGGCGGCACGCCCATCATGCTGGTCAACGTCGAGGAGAGCAGCGCGTTCGTCACCGCCGGCGAGGTGATCCCCTACGTCGGCAGGGTCCCGAAGAACCCGTTCGGGCGCCCGCTCGCGTGGCTCGGCGCCTACGGCCTTGAGCCCATGGACCGCGAGGTGGCCGCGTTCCTGAAGCTCGAGTCGCAGTCGGGCGCCGTCGTGAGCGAGGTGCTGGAGGGAAGCCCCGCCGAGAAGGCGGGCCTGAAGGCGCACGACATCATCCTCGGCGTCGACGGGACGCCGCTGCCGCGGTTCAGGCCCGACCGGGTCGTCGTGGACTACGTGGAGCGGCTGATCGCCGCGCGCACGCCTGGCCAGACCCTGACGCTCTCCGTCCTTCGCGGGTCGGACCGCATGGAAGTCAAGGCTCTGCTCGAGGAGGAGCCGCGCCTCGTCCGCGAGGCCGACCGCATGTATTTTGAGAAGATCGGGTTCACCGCGCGCGAGTTCGTGTACGGCGATGCCATCGCGCGCCATTCCCGCATCGGCGACCTGAAGGGCATCGTCGCCCACCTGGTGAAGCCGAACAGCCCCGCCGACATCGCGGGCCTCAGGCCCGACGACTGGATCAAGGAGATCGACGGGACGGAGATAAAGGGCTTCGCGTCGGCCGCCGCCCGTCTCTCCGAGATTGACAAGGACCTCCTGCGCACGGAGACCGTGTTCCTCGTCAGCCGCGGCAGCGACACTGCCGTGCTGAGGATCAAGCTGCGCTAGGAGGCTTCCATGTTCACGGGCAACGTCGAGGAAACGGGCGAGGTGGAGTCGTTGGCGAGGTCCGCGGACGCGCGGCGGCTGCGGGCCCGGGGTATCGGCGGCCGGGTCAACCCGGAGTTCGACATGCCGGGCAAATGCGTGGAGAAGATCCGGGAGTACCGAAGGGGCCCCGGCCTCTGACCATGCGCCTTGCGCTCAACGCCATCACCGACGAGCTTCGCCGCCTAAAGGCGAGCGGCGTCGAGAGCGTGCCCGTCTCGGACGAGGGGATCGCCTCCCTCAGGGCCCTGGTGGGGCCCGCCGTCCCGGCGAGGCCGGCCGCCCCCCAGAGGGCCGCGGCGCGGCAGGCAGAGCCCGAGAACGGGCGCCCGGAGCCCCCCGCGACCCCCGTCGTCGTCCTGCCGAAGGGGGACAAGGCCGCGCAGTGGGCCGCCCTGAGGCAGCTCGTCCAGGACGATCCGGTCTGCAGGACGAAGGTGCGCCCCGGCAAGAAGATCGTCCTCGGCGTCGGCAGCTTGGACGCCGCGATCATGTTCGTCGGCGAGGCGCCCGGCGCCGAGGAGGAGGTCCAGGGGGAGCCCTTCGTCGGTCCGGCGGGCCAGCTTCTCAACAAGATGATCGGCGGCATGGCGCTTTCCAGGGGGGACGTCTACATTGGCAACATCATGAACTGGCGCCCGGACCTGCCGCTCGGCCCGGACGGCGTGCAGACGGGAAACCGCCCCCCGACCGACGCCGAGATGGCCCACTGCCTGCCCTATCTGCGGGCGCAGATTGACATCGTCAACCCGAGGCTCCTCGTGGCGCTAGGCGCGACGGCCGCCAAGGGCCTGCTGGGGGGCAAGGCCTTCGGGGCCCTGGGGGAGGTGCGCGGGCGCTGGCACGATTTCAGCGGCAGGCCCCTCATGGTCACCTATCACCCGAGCTACATCCTGAGAAACCCGACCAACCGCACGAAGCGCCTCATCTGGGAGGATCTTCTGAAGGTGATGGAGCGCGCCAACCTCCCGGTTTCCGAGAAGCAGCGCGGGTTCTTCCTTTGATATGAAATTCTCACGAAACCTCCTTCTCCTCGCCTGCCTCGGGGCGGCCTGCATGCAGGCCCGCGCGGACGACGTGTTCGACTTCGAGGTGCTGCGGTTCCAAGCCAAGATGCTGGCGGCGAAGCCCTTCGTGCAATCGCCTGTCAGCGTCCCCGAGCCTCTCCTCAAGCTCAACTACGACCAGTACCGCGACATCCGGTTCAAGCCGAGCGAATCGCTCTGGCGCCGCGAGCGCCTCCCGTTCGAGCTGCAGTTCTTCCACCCGGGCTTCACCTTCGACCGGCCGGTGCACATCCACACGCTCCAGGGCAAGTCGGCCGAGCCTGTCCCGTTCTCCTCCTCCCTGTTCGACTACGGGATAAACCGGGTGCCCTCGGTGCCGTCCACGACCGGCTTCGCCGGCCTGCGGATCCTCTACGCCCTCAACAAGCCGGGCGACGAACTCGGCTCCTTCCTCGGCGCCAGCTACTTCCGCTTCCTCTGCCAGCGCGCGATCTACGGCCTCTCGGCGCGCGGGCTCGCGCTCAACACGGGCGAGCAGGGCGGCGAGGAGTTCCCCGTCTTCCGCGAGTTCTGGGTGGAGCGGCCCTCGCCGGACTCGAAGACCCTGAACGTGTACGCGCTCCTCGACGGGCCGAGCGTGGCCGGGGCGTACCGCTTCCAGATCACGCCGGGCGCCGACACCGTCATCCAGATCCACGAGGTCCTCTACTGCCGGCGCAACCCCGCGGTCCTCGGAGTGGCGCCCCTCACGAGCATGTTCTGGCACGGCAAGAACACGAACCAGAGCTTTGACGACTTCCGGCCGGAGGTGCACGACTCCGACGGCCTCATGATGTTCACCGGCGCCGAGGAGTGGCTCTGGAGGCCGCTCTCGAACCCCAACGCGACGCGCGTGGCGTCGTTCTCGGACCAGAACCCCAAGGGCTTCGGGCTCATCCAGCGCGAGCGCCGCTTCGAGAACTACCAGGATCTCGAGGCCGACTACCACATGCGCCCGAGCGCGTGGGTGGAGCCGGTCGGCCTCTGGGGCGGGGGATCGGTGAGGCTGGTGGAGCTCCACGCCCCGGACGAGAGCTACGACAACATCACCGCGTTCTGGGTGCCGGAGTCGCTCCCTGCGGCCGGGGAGCCGATCGAGCTCACCTACAAGCTGCACTGGTTCCTCGACCAGATCCACCCGCCCGCGGGCTATGTCGTCGCGACCCGCCACGGGCGCACGGCGACTCAGGAGTCGGACCTGGAGCGCTTCTTCATCGACTTTGACGGCTCCTACCTGGGCAAGCAGGGCCCCGACCCCCAGATCGAGCCCGTGGTCACCGTGGGCCCGGGCGCAACGCTCGCGAATTCCACGATCCAGAAGAACCCGTTCAACGGCACGTGGAGGGTCGCCTTCGCGATCAGGCCCGACGGCACCGGTAAGCCGGTGGAGCTGCGCTGCTACCTGCGGAAGCAGCCCCACGCGCTCACCGAGACGTGGAGTTACCTGTGGCAGCCGTGAGCGAGGGACCCGCCGGCGCGGCGCCCGCGGCGGGGCTGCCGGGGGCCTTCCGCCCGAAGACGGGCACGATGGAGGCGTGGAACGCGGCCTATGTGCGCGTCGAGGACTACCTGCGCGCCCACCGCATCCACAACCGCCTCCACCAGAGCCGCCTGATCCAGAAGATCCTCGAGCGGGCCGCCAAGCGCCACGCCGAGCACCCGGCGCTCGACCCGACGACCGTCGCGGCCGAGGAGACCGAGGCGATGATGGACGCCTGGTTCGCAGAGGTCCTCGACCAGAAGGGCCTGCCGCACGACCGGCTGGCGATCGATGGAAGGGTGGCGCTGCTCCTGTGCGACGGCCCGGAGCGCTGGCCCTTCGCGTTCCTCGACGAGGGGAACACGCCCGCCGACTTCGCCGCGGCGATGAGGAGCCGCAACCTCGAGGCGGGCCCCGACCTCGCGGTGTCGAGCATGGTGCCGCGCCCGATAGACCTCGGGCGGATCACGGAGGCGGCGGGCGAGACGCTCGAGCGCTTCGAGCGGTGGCCCATTCTGCGCGCGCTGCTCCTGTGGGTCGTCTTCGCCTCGGCCCTTGCCGGGATCTTCTACATGACGCGCTAGGGATTATATGCGAATCTTCGTCACCGAGCACATGGATGCGGCGCGCCTGGACCGGCGGCGGTTCGTCTTCTTCTCGTCGGTGTTCACCCTCGCGAGCCTGGCGACGTGGTTCGTGGCGGACCTCTACTGGCGCGACGGGGGAGGGCTCTCGGGCCTTGAGATCGTCCTGTTGGTCCTCTTCGTCCCGCTCTTCACCCACATCTCCGTCGGCTTCTGCACGGCCCTGGCAGGCTTCTACGTGATCAACCGCGGCGGGGACAGCAGCCGGATCTCGGTATCGGCGCCCGCCGGCGGCCCCTACCGCCTGGCGTCCACCGCGGTCGTCATGCCTGTCTTCAACGAGGACGTGAGCCGCGTCTTCGAGGGCCTGCGCGTGGTCTTCAAGTCGGTCCAGGAGATCGAGGGCGCGGACAACTTCGACTTCTTCGTGCTTTCCGACTCGAACCAGCCCAACCAGTGGATCCGGGAGGAGGTCGCGTGGGCCGAGCTGTGCAAGCAGGTGGGCGGCTTCGGCAAGATCTTCTACCGCAAGCGCAGGCAGGCGATCAACAAGAAGGCCGGCAACGTCGCCGACTTCCTGAGGCGCTGGGGCCGGAACTACCGCTACATGGTCGTCTTGGACGCGGACTCGGTCATGACGGGGGAGGCGCTGGCGCGCCTGGTGACCATGATGGAGGCCAACCCGTCGGCCGGCATCATCCAGACGGCGCCCCGCACCGTCCGGGGCGAGTCCCTCTACTCGCGCCTCCAGGCGTTCGCGAACCGCATCTACAGCCCCCTATACCTGGCGGGCCTCAACTACTGGCAGCAGCACGAGGGCAACTACTGGGGCCACAACGCCATTCTGCGCGTCCAGCCGTTCATGGACCACTGCTCGCTCCCCGAGCTGCCGGGCAACGAGCCGTTCGGGGGCCGCATCCTGTCGCATGACTTCGTGGAGGCGGCCCTCATGCGCAAGGCGGGCTGGGGGGTGTGGCTCGCCCACGACGTCGAGGGCAGCTACGAGGAGGGGCCGCCGACGCTCATCGAGAGCGCGAAGCGGGACCGGCGCTGGTGCCAGGGGAACCTGCAGCACACCTGGCTCCTCACGGCGCGGGGGTTCCGTCCGGCCAACCGCTTCCACCTGCTGATGGGCGTCATGGCCTACGTGTCGTCGCCGCTCTGGCTCCTGTTCCTGATCCTGAGCACGATCGAGATGGTGAACCAGGCCTCGAGCGCCCGCCCGGACTACCTGTACGCCGTGGACACGACCTCCCTCTTCGGCTACCCGCTTGCGATCCCGGAGGCGCTCACGCTCTTTTCGCTCACGATGCTGCTCCTGTTCCTGCCGAAGTTCGCGAGCGTCGTGGTCCTCCTAGGCCGCAGGGACGAGGCCGCCGCGTTCGGGGGCCGCTGGAGGGTGGCGGCGAGCGCCGTGCTGGAGACCGTGGGCTCCGCGCTCCTTGCGCCCGTCAACATGATCTTCAACACGAAGTTCGTGATCTTCACCCTCCTCGGCCAGGGCGTGGGCTGGGTCGCCCAGAAGCGCGCCGCCGACGAGGACGGGACCGACTGGCGGGAGGCCATCATCACCCACGGGCCCCCGACCGTGTTCGGCGCCGTCTGGGGCGTCTCCTCCCTCATCCTGATCCCGGCGTATTTCGCGTGGCTGAGCCCCGTGCTCGCGGGCCTCGTCTGCTCGATCCCGCTGTCGATCTTCCTCAGCAAGGCGAGCTTCGGACGCAGGGCGCGCGAGCTCGGCATCTTCCTGACCCCGGAGGAGACGACGCCCCCCCACGAGCTGCGCATGCTCGAGCAGAACCTGGCCGAGTGCTACCGCCGCCTGCCGCCCTTCGAGCCCCTGCGGGCCGACTACGGGCTCATGCAGGCGGTCCTCGACCCCTACATCAACGCCATGCACGTCGCGCTCCTGAGGCAGCGCCGCCCGAGCGCGGGCGCGAGGGAGTGGTTCGCCAAGCTCCAGATCCGCCTGCTGCGGGAGGGGCCCGACCGCTTCACGACCAAGGAGAAGATGGCCCTCCTTCTCGACCCGCAGTCGATGATCCGCCTGCACCGGGAGCTCTGGAGCCTGCCCTCGGAGTCGCTGGCCGAGTGGTGGCGCCTCGCGATGCGCCAGTACAACGTCCTCGCGGCGGTCCCGACGACCGCGCTCTACCGCTGATTCGGCGGCTAGGCGCTCAGCTTGCGCAGCTCGGCCGCTGCGCGCGCGAACTCCGCCTCGCAGTCGGCCACCAGCTGGGCCACCGCGCCCAAGCCCTCCGTGCGGGAGAGGAACTCAAGGCGCTCGGCGGCGGCCCGGAGCACCTGGGCCCCGACGTTGGCCGAGCTGCCCTTGATCGTGTGGGCGGCGCGCGTGAAGGCGGGGGCATCGCCCGAGGCGAGGCAGGCCTTCAGGTCGGCGATGCGCTTGGGCGTGTCCTCGATGTAGATGCCGATGATCTCGCGAAGGAACTCGCCGTTGTCGCCGGGGTTCAGGTCCCTGAGGTTGGCAATCGCGTCGCGGTCGATGGGGGGAAGGTCGGGCACGGTGGGAGTGGGTTGGTGGTAGTCGGTCGGCTCGGGGAGGCACGCTACGTCGCCCATTCAAACGAGGTGTTCTGCTCAATCTCGGTGATCGTGGTCATGCCGAGGAGCACCTTCTTGAGCCCGTCGTACCGGAGGGGCTTGTAGCCCACCTTGGCCGCCGCCTTGGTGATCTCCTGCACGCTCCGCTCCTCGGAGATGAGCGCCCGGATCTCCTCGGTGATCAGCACAAGCTCATGGATCGCGACACGGCCCTTGTAGCCGGTGCCGCGGCACTTGGGACATCCCCGCCCGCGGTAGAACGTGACGTCGGTGAGGCCCTCGTCCTTGAAGTACTTCGCGAGCGTCTCGTGCGTCGGCGTGTAGGCCTCCTTGCAGTTCTCGCAGATCCGCGCCGCCAGCCTCTGGGCAAGGACGCCGATGACCGACGGGGCGACCATGTAGGGCTCGACTCCGATCTCGATCAGGCGGGTGATCGCCTGGGGCGCCGAGTTCGTGTGGAGGGTCGCGAAGACGATGTGGCCGGTGAGCGCGGCCTCGGTCGCGATCTTCGCCGTCTCCAAATCGCGGATCTCGCCGATCAGGATCGCGTCGGGGTCCTGCCGCATGAGCGCGCGCAGAAGGGTCGCGAACTTCAGGTCGATTGACGCGTTCACTTGGCTCTGGGTGACGCCCTCGAGCTGGATCTCGATGGGGTCCTCGATGGTCGATATGTTGAGCTCGGGCGTGTTGATCTCGTGGAGCGCCGAGTAGAGCGTGGTGGTCTTCCCGGAGCCGGTCGGCCCGGTGACGAAGATGATCCCGTTGGGGTTCTGGATCAGCCGCTTGAAGGGCTGCAGGATCGTTTGCGACATCATCATCTTCTCGAGCGTGATCATCGAATTCTTGCCCGACATCGCGAGGATGCGGATCACGACCTTCTCGCCGTAAGCCGAGGGGATCGTCGAGACCCGGAAGTTGGCGGTCTGGTTGCCGATCGGCAGGGAGAAGCGGCCGTCCTGGGGGATGCGCGACTCGGCGATGTTCAGGTTGCACAGGATCTTGATGCGCGAGATGAGGGCCCGGTGCAGCTTCCTCGAGTACGTGAGGATCACGCGCAGGTTGCCGTCCACGCGGAAACGTATCCTCGAGTGGATCTCCTGCGCCTCGATGTGGATGTCGGTCGCCCGCTCCCGCATCGCGTAGTAGACGATCTCGTCCAGGATCTGGACCAGCGCGTTGTTCTCGGCGAGCTGGGCGAGCTTGTCGCCGGCGAGGTCCGGCTGGTCGAAGATCGTGGAACGCTCGAGCTGGCCCAGGCTGTCCTCGAGGCGCTCCTCGTTCGAGTAGTGGATCGCGATCGAGTCCTCGACCTCCCGGGGAAGGGAGAAGACCGGGCTCACCGGGATGCCGGCGATCTGGCCGAGCCGCTTCACCGTCTCCTGCTCGTCCGGGTTGGCCATGGCGACCGTCATGACCCCGTTGAAGATGTAGAGCCCGATGGCCTGGACCTTCTTTGCGACCTCGAGCGGGATCTTCTCGATTGCCTCGTCGGTGATCACGGAGACAAAGGGATCCACGTAGGCGACGTTCATCGTGTCGGCCCAGTACCGGCACGCGTCGTCCTTTACCGCGATCTTCGCGTCGATGGCCGCCTGGACAATGTCGGGCTTGTCGCCGTAGCGCTCGCCCATGGAGCGCAGCTCCTCGTCGCTCCCGAAGTTGGGAGTCGCTCGGAGCTTCGCGAAGAAGGTCTCAACTCTTTGGCTTAACACGGATGGATTTCTTTGCCTTGAACAGCTTGCCGATCTCGGCCTGGTCGAGCTTCTCCATCGCGAACGACGCGGAGCCCTTCTCGGCCTGGATCTCCGCCAGCATCTCGGGCAGCGAGTAGCGGACCTCAGCCAGCACGGCCGGCTTCGGGGCGGCGGGGGTGTCCTCCGGCTCTGACGGATCGGGCTCGTTCATGTTTCAGGAGGCGGAGTGCCCGCCTCGGAGTCGTCAAACTCGAAGCAGGAGTCGATCGTGTCGGAGAGCGCCCGCCCGATGTCCTCCGGGGGCGCATCCTTGCGGATGTAGTTGGCCGCGCCGAGCGCGGCGGCGTCGTCTATCGTCTGCCGGTTGGCGAGCGAGGTGAGCATCACGACGACGCAGTCGGGATTGAGCGCCTTCAGCGCCCGCAGGGTCTCGATCCCGTCCATGACCGGCATGTTGACGTCGAGCATCACCAGGTCGGGGCTGTCCTTCTTGTACACCTCGATCGCCTCGACGCCGTTGCGCGCCTCGAAGATCCGGTCCACGCCGAGGTGCCGCAGAAGCAGCGAGATGAATTTGCGAATGTGGGCCTCGTCGTCGACGAGGAGGATGCTTCCGTTGAAATTCACTTGAAAAGTGGGAGGTTGACGAAGAACTCGGCCCCCTGGCCTGGCACGCTGTTGACGCCGATGGTGCCGCTGTGGGCCTCAACGATCTTGCGGCAGATGGCGAGCCCAAGCCCCGTGCTCTTCTCGCCGCCGGTCGGCTGCGCCGACAGCCGGCCGAAATCCTTGAACAGCTTATGGCGCTCGTGCTCCGGGACGCCCGGACCGCTGTCCCGCACGGCGAAGCCCGCGACGGAGTCGTTGGCGTGGATGAGCACCGTGATGATGGAGCCCCGCGGGGAGTACTTGACCGCGTTGCTGATCAGGTTGTCGACGACTTGGCGGATCTTGTTGCGGTCCACGTCCACGATGGGATCGCCGCTCGTCTTCACGATCTCGATGCGGGTGCTCTTCTTCGCGGCCTCCATGTTGCTCAGGTGGACGGACCGCTCGACGATCTCGACGACGCTGGTGGGGGTCTTGTCGAGCTTCAGGTGGCCGGCCTCGATCGTGGCGACGTCCAGGAGCTCGTTCACGAGCTGGAGCATCGACTGGCTGGCGGCGTGGATCGTCTGAATGATCTCGCGCTGCTCGGCGGTCAGCTCGCCGATGGCGTTCTCGTCCATTAGCTCGGCCAAGCCGCGGATGGACGAGAGGGGGTTGCGCAGGTCGTGGGCGCACATCCCGAGGAAGCGGTCCTTGTCGGCGTTCGCCTTGCTCAGCTGGTCCACGAGGTGCTTCTGCTGCTCGACCAGCTGCTGGTTGCTCAGATGGGTGCGGATGCGCGCCACGACCTCCTTCGGGCGGAACGGCTTCGTCAGGTAGTCGACGCCGCCGGCGTCGAACCCCATCACGACGTCGTCCGCCTCGCTCTTCGCCGTGACGAAGATGACGGGGGCGCAATTGTCGCCGTAGGTCTTCTTGAGCGTGCGGCACGTCGCGAAGCCGTCGATCCCCGGCATCATGACGTCCAGGAGGACTAGGTTCGGCTGGAACGTGGCGTAGACCTCCAGGGCCTGCTCGCCCGAGGCGGCCTCGGCGATCTCGTAGCCCTCGTGCCGCAGGATGCCTCCGATAATGCGGAGGTTAATCCGGTCGTCGTCGACAGCCAGTATCCTCCGCCCCTTCAGGTCGATGGACGGGTGTGTCAGGGGGTCATCCATTATTGGCGTAGTGACCATGAGACAACGAGCAAGCGTTGCAGGCCAGAGAAATACATCGGCCGCAACGTCCAGTCTCTTTAAAAAATCTTCACATCACAAGATCGAGATATGTTGATATTTATCTTGCCTTACCCCCGTGCGAGGCGATTCGATCGGTTCCCCCCATCCCTTTTCACATGTCAAAATCATTCGTATTCTCCTCCGAGTCCGTGGGCGAGGGCCATCCCGACAAGGTCGCCGACCTCATCTCGGACAGCGTCCTTGACGCCTGCCTGGCGCAGGACCGCGCCAGCCGCGTCGCGTGCGAGACCCTCGTCAAGTCGAACCAGGTGGTGATTGCCGGCGAGATCACGACCGCGGCCAAGGTCAACTACGAGCTCGTGGTGCGCGACGCGATCCGCGACATCGGCTACGTCAACGACGACGACGTCTTTCACTGCGACAAGGTCTTCATCCACAACCTGCTGACGCGCCAGTCCCCGGACATCGCCCAGGGCGTCGACGCCCGGAAGGCGGACGGAAAGGAGACGGCGGAGCAGGGGGCCGGCGACCAGGGGCTCATGTTCGGCTACGCCTGCAACGAGACCCCGGAGATGATGCCGACAGCGATCATGTTCGCGCACCGCCTCGGCCGCGAGCTCACGAAGCTGCGCAAGGCGGGCGTCGTCGGGTGGCTCCGCCCCGACGCCAAGTCACAGGTGTCGATCCGCTACGAGAACGACCGGCCGATCAAGGTCGAGAACGTGGTCATCTCGACGCAGCACACCCCGAACGTGAAGCACTCCGACATCCGGGAGTTCCTGATCGAGTATGTGATCAAGAAGGTCATCCCGGCCGCGATGATGGACGATTCGACCAAGTTCCTGATCAACCCGACCGGCAGGTTCGTGGTGGGCGGCCCCGAGGGCGACTCGGGCCTCACCGGGCGCAAGATCATCGTCGACACCTACGGCGGCTGGGGGCGCCACGGCGGCGGCGCCTTCTCGGGGAAGGACCCGTCCAAGGTCGACCGCTCAGCGGCGTACATGTGCCGGTGGGTCGCCAAGAACATCGTCGCCTCGGGGCTGGCCGACATCTGCGAGCTGCAGGTCGCGTACGCGATAGGCTATCCCGAGCCCGTCAGCGTCTGGGTGGACGCCATGGGCACGGCGAAGATCGCCGAGTCGAAGATCACGAAGGCCGTCCAGAAGGTCTTCAGCTTCAAGCCCGCGAACATCATCAAGCAGCTCGACCTCCTGCGCCCGATCTACCGCTCGACCACCAACTACGGGCACTTCGGCAAGCCGGATCTCCCCTGGGAGCAGACCAACCGGACGAAGGAGCTCCTGGCCGCCGCGAAATAGACAATAACAGGCTGACTAATAACCCGTTCCAACCATGCCCACCGCCACAGCGTCCCGCCCGACACAGGATTACCACGTTAAGGACATCTCCCTCGCCGAATGGGGCCGCAAGGAGATCGCCGTCGCCGAGCACGAGATGCCGGGACTCATCTCCGTGAGGAGGAAATTCGGCCCGAAGAAGCCGCTAAAGGGGGTCCGCATCACGGGATCGCTCCACATGACGATCCAGACCGCGGTCCTTATTGAGACGCTGGTCGAGCTCGGCGCGTCTGTCCGCTGGGCCTCGTGCAACATCTTTTCGACCCAGGACCATGCCGCGGCGGCGATCGCCAAGGCGGGGGTCCCGGTCTTCGCCTGGAAGGGCGAGACGCTGGAGGAATACTGGGACCTCACCTGGAGGGCGCTCAGCCACCCGGGCGGCAAGGGCCCGCAGCTCGTCGTCGACGACGGCGGCGACGTGACGCTCCTCCTGCACAAGGGCTACGAGATGGAGGAGGGGAGCGACTGGGTCGAGGCGCCCGCCGCCTCGCACGAGGAGGGCGTCATCAAGGCGCTCCTGAAGCGGATCCACGCCGAGTCGCCCTTTGTCTTCCATGAGATGGTGAAGGACTGGCGCGGCGTCTCCGAGGAGACGACGACGGGGGTCCACCGCCTCTACCAGCTCCACGAGAAGGGCAAGCTCCTCGTGCCGGCCATCAACGTCAACGACTCGGTCACGAAGTCGAAGTTCGACAACCTCTACGGCTGCCGCGAGTCGCTTGCGGACGGCCTCAAGCGCGCGACGGACGTCATGATCGCCGGCAAGGTGGCGGTCGTCTGCGGCTACGGCGACGTGGGCAAGGGCTGCGCGCACTCGCTGCGCGGGTTCGGCGCCCGGGTCATCGTCACCGAGGTCGACCCGATCAACGCGCTCCAGGCGGCGATGGAGGGCTTCGAGGTCAACACGGTCGAGAGCGCGCTCGCCGAGGCGGACATCTACGTCACGACGACCGGCAACTGCGACGTCATCACGCTCGAGCACCTGCAGGCGATGAAGGACCAGGCGATCGTCTGCAACATCGGCCACTTCGACAACGAGATCCAGGTCGACCGCCTCTACAAGGCGCCGGGCGTGAAGCGCGAGACGATCAAGCCCCAGTACGACTCGTTCACCTTCCCGGACGGGCGGCGCATCTACCTCCTGGCGGAGGGCCGTCTCGTGAACCTCGGCTGCGCGACGGGCCACCCGTCGTTCGTCATGTCGAACAGCTTCACGAACCAGACGCTCGCCCAGCTCGACCTCTGGAAGAACAGGGATACCTACAAGCCGGGAGTCTCCCGGCTGCCGAAGCACCTCGACGAGGAGGTGGCCCGCCTGCACCTGGAGAGGATCGGCGTCAAGCTGACCCGGCTCTCGGAGAAGCAGGCGAAGTACCTCGGGGTTCCGGTCGAGGGGCCCTACAAGCCGGACCACTACCGGTACTGACCGGGGGCGCGCAGGCGCTCGATGTCCCGCATCGGCCCGTGCGCGTATGAGGGGGGGCCGTCACCTTGCATGGTAGGTCTCCTGATTACTTAGATATCTGCCTTAGAACCGTTTAGGCGTGCTGCACGGACCGGGATAAGTTCCAAGCGACGATGCGTCCGCGTAAGCGCGCCGCACCTAAACGCGAGGTGGCTACGCTCTGCATTTTGGGCGAACGACGTGGGGTTAATGGCCTACATGGCCTTCCCAAAAAAAAGGGGCAATCCGGGCCATTCCGATAGCGAGTTTTTGCCTGCGGATTGTCAGAATAGGCATACACGTCCCCTCCGAACATTCTCCGCCGCCCTTTCGCACCATGAACACGCGGATGCCCAGCCCGAAAGCGCTGTTGAGGGCCATGCTGTGTGCGGCGCTGCTCCCTGTATTCTCGGTGGCCTTGGGGCAGCCGCTCTTCTCCCAGACGACCTATACGTCGTATGATTTCACCACGATGCCAGCCACGGCGGGAATCTCCGGGGGCCTGGCCGTGGACGGAAACGGCAACCTGTACGTCGTCGATGGCAGCACGATTCGGAAGATCACCGCAGACGGCGTGGTGACGACCCTGGCAGGCACGGAGGGAATCCATGGCAGCGCGGACGGCACGGGGCCCGCAGCGCAGTTCAACGACGCTGCGGCCATCGCCGTGGATGGGAGCGGAAACGTGTATGTTGCAGACACGATGAACATGACCATCCGCAAGGTCACTCCCGCGGGCGTAGTGACGACATTGGCGGGCACGGCGGGCGGGAGCCCGGCGTTCTCGGACGGAAAGGGAAGTGCTGCGCGGTTCTGGGGGCCCGAAAGCGTGGCTGTTGATGCCGCCGGTAACGTGTATGTCGCTGACTACGGGTATATCCGCAGAATCACGCCAGACGGCACGGTGACGACCTTGCCGAATCCGGGCGGCTTTTTGGCCGTGAGCGTGGCGGTGGATGGGAATGGCAACGTGTTTATTGCAAGCTCAAGCACGATTGTTGAAATGGCCGTTGACGGCACGTTCCGGACCCTTGCCGGCAATGCGCTTGGCAGCGCGGACGGGACGGGTTCGGCCGCACAATTCTGGTGGCCCGGTGCCGTGGCGGTGGATGGGAACGGCAACGTAATTGTTGCCGACACATGGAACGACACGATCCGCAGGGTCACCGCGGGCGGCGTGGTGACAACCGTTGCGGGAATCCCTGGGGCGGCCGGGAACGCAGATGGCGCCGGCCCTGCCGCGCGATTCAACAGACCCGCAGGCTTGGCAGTGGACAGCGTCGGGAACGTCTATGTTTCAGATGCGTCCTCTCCTCCCTCAAACGGCATCCAAGTTGGGCATTTTGTTCCGCAGGCACAGGCCACGGTCACACTCGGCAACCTTTACCAGGTATACGACGGCACGGCCAAGAGCGTATCGACGGCGACGAACCCTGCCGGTCTCGCCACCCTCGTGATCTTCTCGCCCGGCGGATTTGCGGCCCCAACGGACGCGGGCAGCTACTCGGTCTGGGCGATGGTGGTGGACCCCAACTACACCGGTTCCGCGTACGGCACCCTCACGATCCGCCCCGGGCGCTCGGCGCAATCGTTCGTGATCCGCAACTCGCGCGCGGGCGGGAGTACCCTGGAGGGCATAGCCGCGGGATCCGCCGGCCTCGTTGCCGTGGGGGATGGCGGCACCATCCTCACGTCGACCGACGGATCCACGTGGACGCATCGTGCCTCGGGCACGACCAGCTCGCTCTTTGGCGTCGCCTACGGTGCGGGCCAGTACGTGGCCGTCGGGGACGTTGGCTGCGTTCTCCTTTCCGCGGATGGCGTCGCTTGGTCGAGTGTCGCGCAGTCGGCCACAACGGCGCGGCTTGACAATGTTGTCTACGCCGCAGGCCAATACGTGGCCGTTGGCGAAGGGGGCACGATAATCAACTCGAAGGACGGCCGCCTATGGACCGCGCGCGGCGCCAGCGCATTCGGGCCGCTGCGCGGGCTGACCTACACGAACGAACTGAACGAAGGAACGTTTGGCACCAGCATGGGTCCCATTCCCGCCATAATACCGGCAAGATTCGTCGCGGCGGGCCTAAGCGGCCAGATCATCGTTTCGACCGATGGCAACAGCTGGGGAGCTGATACGCCTTACGGTTTGGACGCCGGCGAGGATGTTGAAGCGCTGGTCGCCGACAAGACGTCCCACTTCATCGCGCTCGGCGTCGATGGGAGCTTGTTCACAAACACGCTGATGGGAGGGGGCTCCCTGGATTTCAGCTACGAGGACCTGGGGGACCAGTCGCCGCCGGCAGCCGGCAGCTACAGCTGCCTTGTCCAAGGCGCCGGCGCGCTCTTTGTTGCAGGCGAGAACGGCACCGTGCTTACCGAAACCGGCGTCGGTGGCCAATGGTTTCAGGCGACGACGGGCACAACCGTCAATCTCGTCTCCGGCGTGGCGATTGGGGACTCGGTTTTCATCGTCGGCGAGAACGAGATCATCCTCCAGTTGGCGCAGCCCACCGACAGCCGGCTGACCAATCTGTCCTGTCGGGCGCAGGTGGGAACCGGGGCGAACATCCTGATCACCGGGTTTGTCGTCGGCGGCCAGGGAGCGCCAGGCTCGGAACGGCTGCTGATCCGGGCATCGGGTCCTGCGCTCGTCCCCTTTGGGGTTTCCGGCGTGCTTCCGGATCCTGAGCTGCAGCTCGTCAGCACCGCGCCGGGCACCGATCTTCAGTTTGCGCCGAACACCGGGTGGGCGGGCAACGGTGCGGTCGCAGGCGTGGCCTATCTGGTCGGCGCGTTCCCATGGACCGATTTCTCGAGCCACGATGCGGCATTCGTATGGGACTTGGCGCCAGGTCCCTACACCGCCAACATTTCCGGGGAATCAGGCGGCACTGGAGTCGCGCTGGCCGAGGTCTACGACGCAACGCCGGAAGGGACAGCCACAGCTGCCTCGCCGCGTCTCATCAACCTCTCCGCCCGCGCTCAGATCGGAACTGGGAGCACCAGCCTGATCGCCGGCTTTGTGATCGGAGGCACCACCCCTAAGACTGTGCTAATCCGCGCCTCCGGACCCGCCCTTGTTCCTTTCGGTGTTTCCGGGACGCTCCCGGATCCCCAGCTGCAGGTCTACAGCACCGCGTCGGGGAGCAACCTGGTGGCATCGAACACCGGCTGGGGCGGAGACGGGCAGATCGCCACCGCGGCCGCTTGGGTCGGCGCATTCTCATGGGGCAGTTCGGCCACTCCCGACTCGGCGCTCCTGCTAACCCTGGCTCCGGGTCCATACACGGCGAACGTGACCGGTGCGAGCGGGGACACGGGTATGGCCCTCGTTGAAATATATGAAGTTCAATGACGTGGTTTGTCGCATCGATTCAGGCGCTCGCGTCGCCCTCGTCCTCCTTGTGTTGGGTCCGTTTGCCGAGGGTGCAGGCGCCGCTGTGCGCCTTCAGGCCCAGGTTCTAACAACGACGGTCACGGTCGGAGGCGTTCCGTCCGCCTTGGCCGTGGACGAGCTGACCAACAAGGTCTACGTCCTGGATGGCAATAACGTTGCGGTGATAGATGGAGCCACGAATACGGCCGTCACCCTGGCGGATCCGAATGCAGTCAGTCCCCAGGCGATCGCCGTGAACACGCTGACGAAGAAGGTGTATGTGGCGAATTCGAGCAGCAACAACGTGACGGTGATCGACGAAGTCACAGGTACGGTCACCACCGTGAAGGATCCCAATGCGGTCTTCCCCGTGGCACTCGCGGTGAACCCGACAACGAACAAGGTCTATATTGCGAATTTCCAGAGCAACAATGTGACCGTGATCGACGGGGCCACGAACGCGGCAACCACGATCGCGGTTGATCGCGGCCCGAACGCGATCGCGGTGAATCCGATGACCAACAAGGTCTATGTGGCCACGGAGTTCTACTCCTTGATGGTCAACTTTGGCGAGATGCAGGTTATCGACGGAGCCACGAATTCGGTCTCGACGATCGCCGGAGGCCAGGGATGGGACAGCTTCGCGGTCGACCAGTCGACGAACATGATCTACGCAGCCGAACGGCCCCCTGACGACACGGTTGAACGCTCTTACAGGGTGCTAGTGATCGACGGGGCCACCGATGCAACCTCATCCGTTGACGTCGGGGCCAATCCCTTTGGGGTCGTGCTGAACCCGCTCACAAACATGATCTACGTCGGGAGCGAGGGCGAGAACCGGGTCCAGGAGCTTGGGGGTGACACCGTGACCGCGATCGACGGGACCACGGACGCCACTTCAACAATAGCGGTGGGAAACAGGGTTGCCGCACTCGCAGTCAATCCGGTGACCAACAGGATCTTCGTCGCAAACAACGGAAGCAACAATGTGACGGTGATCGACGGCGCCACCAATCTGACCACGACGATCAAGGATCCGAGGGCCAACAACCCCTTGGCCGTCGCCGTGAACACGTTGACGAACAAGATCTATGTCGCGAACGGAAGCGGAAACGTAACCGTAATCGACGGGAGCGCCATTCCGGCGCTAGCGCCGTCCCAATTCGCAAACATTTCCACTCGGGCTTTTGTCGGGACCGGGGGCAACATTGCGATAGCGGGATTCGTGATCGCTGGCGGCGCCGACGAACGTGTGCTCATACGCGGCGTCGGCCCAACGCTCTCGGAATTCTCGGTGGGCGGGGTGCTCACCCAGCCCGTGTTAACGCTCTTTGACGCATCGGGTGCGGAGATAGCTTCAAACACGGGTTGGAGTAGTAACAGCAATGTATCGGAAATCACCGCTGCGTTTGCCGTTACGGGCGCCTTTTCGCTTCCTCCCGGCAGCGCGGACTCGGCCCTGCTCCTCAGCCTTGCTCCCGGCGCATATACCGCCCAGGTGTCGGGCCTCAATGACACTACGGGCAACGCGCTAATTGAGGTCTACCAAGTCCCGACTCCGACAACAAATTCTAGTTCCAACCATTGATCGCAGACCGCGCCGTTGCAGGAACGCTCGGGGGCAATTCCCCGCCACTCCGCAGCCGTGGATGCCCGGAGACGGGATAGGACCTGGCTTTCCAAGGCTACGAACGCGCTAAGCGATTACTGGAGACAGAAAAAAGCTACACAAGAGGGAACGAATTTCAGCGATCCGCTGTGTCTTAAAAGGGAGGGTTTCTGGTATGTCGGCGATGCAGCTATTGATCTTTCACTAAACAATGG
>PLTZ01000042.1 GCA_003164715.1 Opitutaceae bacterium
CTTGCTCTCCCCGCGAATGTCTTAAGGCGAAGTCGCCAAGCGATCCGTTTCACGGCCCGCGCGAAAGGCCAACTTAACTGCGCCGCGCCAGGAGTTCCCGTATCGTCGTCGCCAGCTGCTTCACGTCATAGGGCTTTGAGACCATCGCCTGGAAGCCAAAACTCGAGAAATCCGAAAGAACTGGGTCGTTTGAATAGCCGCTGGAAACGATGGCGGGCACGCTGGGGTCGATCTTGCGAATCGCCTCGATCGTCGTCTTGCCTCCCATCCCGCCCGGTATCGTGAGGTCGAGAATGAGAAGACCGTAGGGCCTCCCCGCACTCCGGGCACCGATGAATTCGCGGACGGCCTCGGCGCCGTCCTTGGCCAGCGTGGCCTCGAGGCCCATGCGTTTCAGAAGTGTCGCGCCGAAGCGCCGGATGCTCTCGTCGTCATCCATGAGGAGCACCCGCACGGTCCCGCAGGGGCTGAGCGGATCCGACGGGACGCTTTCGGACGCCTGCGCCGCAGACGAGTCCTTCTCGGCGGCGGGAAGCCACGCGGTGAAGGTCGTGCCGTGCCCGGGCGCGGACGACACCTCGATGTCCCCCTGGTGCTTCTTCACGATCGAATACACGGTGGCGAGCCCCAGGCCGCTGCCGGTCGCCTTTGTCGAGAAATACGGGTCGAAGATCCTCGGGAGGACCTCTGGGCTTATGCCCTCGCCGGAATCCGCTATGGTGAGCCGGATGTAGCGGCCCGGCGCGAGCGCTGCCCTGAAGCCGGCCTTCAAGGTCTCGTTTCGAAGCGTGATCCGCACGACCCCGCTGGCCGGCATCGCCTGCACTGCGTTGAGGACGAGGTTTTGGATCACCTGGGCGGTTTGGTCCTTGTCCACGCTGGCGTTCCACAGGTCCGCCTGGAAGTCGAATTCGCTGCGCGCGCTCGACCCCCTCAGGATGAACTCGGTCGTCTCACGCACGATGTTCGTGAGGGCGATGCTTGAGCGCACGGGGCTGCCGCCCTTGGCGAAGGTGAGAAGCTGCTGGATCAGGTCGCGGGCTTTGGCGGCTCCCTTCGCCGTTTCCCGCATGGATTCGCCCGCCGCCTCCATCACCCTAGCGTCAAGCATAGCGAGCGAGATGTTGCCCATGATGATCGTCAGCAGGTTGTTGAAGTCGTGGGCAATGCCTCCGGCGAGCACCCCCAGCGACTCGAGCCTTGCCGCGTGCTGCACCTCGCCCTCGAGCTTCACCTGGCGCTCAAGCTGGCCGCGGATCTGCTCGGTCTGGCGGCGCACGCGCCGGCGGAGAGCGGTGACCCAGCCGAGGCCGAGCACGACGCAGCCCGCGAGGACTGCTGCCGCCTCGAGTGCGCGTTGCTGCGTAAGGAGGCGCGCCTTCTGGAACACCTCGATGTCCGCCACCGAGCGGAGCCTGAGCTGGAAGCCGCGGGACTGGCGGGAATCGTTGTAAGTGACCCTGTAGATGCCGGTCAGCTCGAGACCGGTGCCCTCGGTGAGGGCTGCGCGCGCCGACTTGCCCTGGGCCTCGTCGAGCACGGCCTCAAAAAGCGTGCCCCCGTTCAGGAGTGTCAGCCGTGTCTGATCCGGTTCAACCAGCGTGCCAAGGAGGAAGCCTCTCATGCTCACCAGGTGCGAGTCGAGCGCCACCGAGAGGCGCGACGGATCGGCCACGGCCACGGCCGCGGGCTGGGGCCCTGTGCCGAGCTTCCGGTAGGACGCCTCGCGCAGCACCTCGCGGACCCCCTCCGAGCCTAGGATCCCCACGGCCTCGATCCGATCACCGGGCGACAGCGGCGCGGTTTCGCGGCTCAGCACCAGGATGGCCGAGCTTCCGTCTTCGATGTAGAACAGGCGGCCGGGAAGGGAGTAGATCACCGTTCCCGCCACGTGGACCCGCGTCAGCTCCCTGGAGGTGCTCAGGCGCCGCAGGGCTCTAAGTGAACGCAGGGGCAGGTCGTAGGCGTTGGCGGGCGCATCGTGCTCGACGATGATCTCGGGGAGCGAAGGGGTGCGGACCACGATCCCCTTGATCCGGCCGTTCTCATCTGTCACGGCCTCGCAGATGCCGCGCAGGCGGATGAGGGACCCGGGGGTCGCGTCGAAGGTGATCGGGGAGACAAGCAGGCCGGTGAATTCCCCGCTGGGGGTGACCGCGTGGATTCGTCGGACGTCGCCTTCGGACTCGGTCCACTGGTAGAAGCCCAGCATGTCGACCATCTGGCCGTCCTCCTCCCCCGTGATCGCCTGGTCAAACGTGACTTCGCGGACCGGAGGGGTGTCCATGGAGCCCAGATCCCAGAATCGCCTGATCTCCACGGCCGGGGCAAAGCCGCCGTTGTAGGTCACGCCTTCGATCCTCAGGTACTTGTTTCTTTGGGGGAGCTGCATCTGCCCGGGAACGTAACGCACGCGGATCCCGCCGGTGATGTCCTGAAGAAAGAAGAAATCATCGCCCGGCAATGCCCACGTGACCACGCCTGAGATGTCCGCCGGCCGGCCCTTTGCCGCGTCCTCGGGGCTCAGCTGCCGGATCTCGTCCACCCTGGTCAGGATCTCCTGCGACAAACCCTTCGGCTTGATCCTTCCGGGGTCGACCACCACGCGGAACAGCCCGGACCGCATGGACCACTGGGCGTTAGCCACAACGATCCGTCCGACGGCCTCGACCTCGGAGCCGGCCCGCACACGCTGCTGCTGGACAGAATGGACCACCACCTGGCCCGTGTCATCGCGGACGACGAGCTGGGAGCCCGGATCATCGGACTGCACGGTGCCCCGAATCCGGACGTCCCTGTCCGTCGGCGCGACGTAAAGCTGGTCGATCGGGGTCAGCGGGGCGTCGAAGGCGTGGGCCTCTTCGATCGAGCCCACGATTTCGACAACATCCTGCCTTGAAGACCAAAGCTCGATCGACATCTGTGTCTTGGACGGGTCGAAGCGCGAGTGGTAGAGCGCGGTGATTCGGATGAACTTGCCCTGCCAGTCCGGAAGGGACCGGGGGTTGTCCGGTTTGATCCACGCGATCGCCGGCTGGTCGTCGTAGTCTTGGTCCTGGATGACGAGTGCCAGGCGCATGTGGTCGTCGTCGATCAACCTTTCGCTGTCCACATAACCCTCGACCGTAACGATGTGGTTGTTGAACGCGGTGGCGTCGCAGATCCGTCCCTTGGCGTCCATGGCTCCGGCGGGCTCGAATTCGCGCAGCACGGAAACTGTCACGTCGGCCGCGTCCAGACCCTTGGAGGCCATTATTTTTCCCTGGATCCGGACCCGCTGCCCCTGCCGGAGCACCGGCGGGTGGGCAGAGTACATGAAATATCCCATGTGGCCGTTGGTCTCGACCCAGAGATTGCGCCACCGCGGGTCGCTATAAGCCACGCGGCACACGACGTCCAAGGTATGGGGCACGGACCTCTGGTCGATCGACAGCGCCGTGACCTGGTCCGGGTCGGTGAGGGTAGGGCCCTCAACCGCAGCCGCCGGAACCGCCGCCTGGAGCACGATCGGCGCCAAGATCAGCGCTGCAAGGAGTGCAAATCCTATTCCTAGGTGGTCGCGTGCAGCGGAGAAGCGCCTTTGTTCAGATGTCAATCGGGATTTCCCATTTGAATCCATGTTTTGAGTGAGCTGTGGGATC
>PLTZ01000068.1 GCA_003164715.1 Opitutaceae bacterium
GGACCCCAACTACAATTCAAATAGGGCGATGCCCGTCGAGATAATCACCAGCCTGCAGAACCCAAGGTTGAAGCGCCTCGTGCGGCTGCGCGACCGCCGGGCCCGGGACGAGGAGCGCGCCTTCCTCGTCGAGGGCTACCGCGAGGTTCGGCGCGCCCTTGAGAAGAAGGTGGCGCTGGACGAGCTGTATTTCTCGAGGGATTGGTTCCTCGGGGCGAACGAGCCGGCGCTTCTGGCCGCGGCCGAGGCCGCCGGGGCCACGCTCTACGAGCTGTCTAAGGAGGCGTTCGCAAAGGTCGCCTACCGCGAACGGCCCGACGGCATCCTTGCGGTGGCGCCGCAGTGGCGGAAGGCGCTTTCGGACCTGCCCGTGGCCGCGAACCCGTTTGTGCTCGTGGTCGAGGCCATCGAGAAGCCTGGAAACCTGGGAACGATCCTCAGGAGCGCCGACGCGGCCGGGTGCGACGCGGTGATCGTTTGCGACCCGGTGACCGACCTCTTTAACCCAAACGTCGTCCGTGCGTCGACGGGGGTCCTCTTCTCGGTGCCCTGCGTGGTCGAGGAGGGAACGGCGGTCCTGGCGTGGCTCCGCGAGCGCGGGATGCGCACCGTGGCCACCACACCCGCAGCGAAGGCCGTCTACTCGGACTGCGACTTGAGGGGCCCGCTGGCTGTCGTCATGGGGAGCGAGCAGTACGGGCTGAGCGAGTTCTGGCTCAAGAACGCGGATCTTCCCGTGCGGATCCCCATGGCCGGCCAGGCCGACTCGCTCAACGTGGCGATGGCTGCGCTGATCACGCTCTTCGAGGCGGTGAGGCAGCGGCGCGGGTAGTTCCAATCAGTTCGACCGCAGCAGGCGGACCAGTTCGGACGTGCCCTGCGCCATGCTGACGCGGGGGGCGTAGCCCAGGTCCCTGCGGGCGGCGGAGATGTCGAACCAGTGGTCCATGGCAAGCTCCGCGGCCACGAAACGGGTCATGGGTGGCTCGCTCGCGAGAGGAAGCAAGCTCCACGCGGCCTCGCAGGCGCAGCCGATCGCCGTCGCCGCGCGCAGGGACAGCCTCCGGGTCACGGGCGCCTCGCCCAGGGCGACCAAGAGGCCGTTGATCCATTCCCAGAGAATGACCGGCTCGCCGTTCGTGATGAAGTAGGCCTTTCCGCCCGCGGCTGGGGCGTCGCCGGCCAACGACCTTTCCGCGGCGACGTGAGCGTCGGCTGCGTTCTCGATATGGACCAGGTCGACGCGGTTCGTCCCCTCCCCCACGATCCTCAGGCGGCCCGCCCGCGCGCGTGCCAAGAGGCGCGGCACGAGATGGGGGTCGCCCGGCCCCCAGATGAGATGAGGCCGAAGTGCCACTGTCCGGAGCGCCTGGCAATGCGCCGCGAGCACCTCCGCCTCGGCGGCGGCCTTTGTTAGGGGATAAGGGCTCGGGCAGTGCGTCGTGAGAGGAAGGGATTCGTTCACGCCGGCGAGGTCGCGTCCGTTGTACACGACGCTTGGCGTGCTGGTGTGGATGAGGCGACTCACACCGTGGATCCGGCATCCGTCGATCACGGCGCGCGTGCCGAGCACATTGGTCCTGAAAAAATCCGCGCGCCTTCCCCACACGCCCACCCTCGCGGCCACGTGGAACACGGCCTGCATCCCCCGGCACGCCTCGCGCACGCCCACGGGGTCCTCGAGCGAGACGCGGATGAACCGGACTCCGCGCGCCACCAGGTCGGGCGCCGGCGTCCTGCCGGCGACGGCGACCGGACGACCCTGCGAAAGAAGCCGGTCGACGATGGCGCGGCCTAGGAATCCGGTTCCCCCTGTGACGAGCACGGGGCCCAGCGCGGAATCATTCGGCTTCTCGTCGTTCATTGTCTCGGCGGGCGCGCAGGTTCAGGCGGTCTGGTGGGCCCTGGCTCCGGCGGCCCACCTTGCGAGGGCGAGCCTGTGGATCTTCGCATTGTGGCGGACGTCGACCGGAAGGTGCCTATGGAAGAAGAAGGTCCTGATCGCGGCCGTGTGCGGATGTCCCCGCGCGAGGCCGCGAAGCTCGGCGACAAGGGCGCGCACGTCCGCCTCGCCTCGGATACGGGTCTCGACGACCAGCGCGGGTTCCCCGGCCAGCCCAATCAGGGCGCACCGCCTCGCGCGCGGATGGACGCGGAAGACCTGCTCGCAGGGCTCCGTGAACAAAGTGCCGGCCGGGGTCTCGACCCGCTCGGCCTTGCGGCCGAGGTACCAGAGGCGCCCTTCGCCGTCGATGGAGCCGCAGTCCCCCATCCGGTGCCAGACGCCGCCGGTAACCGGGTCGGCGATCTTCGCGCCGGCGGTCGCCTCGGGCAGGGCGTCGTACTCCTTCGTCACGACGGGCCCGCGCACGATGATCTCCCCGACCGTTCCGGCGGGAAGAACGCTCTCCTGCCGGAATGCGGCGATGGGGCCGTCCGAGATGGGGATTATCCTCACGTCGATGCTCCGGACCGGGCGCCCGACGCACGCGCCGCGCGTGGAGGCAGGATCGATCTCGTCGGCGCAGACGGTGCTCACGGGCAGCGCCTCGGTCGCGCCGTACGGGCTGTGGAGCCGGCCCCCGGTCAGGAACGAGCGGGAGGCGTCCCAGAGGTCGGCGGGAACGGGCGCCCCGGCGCACAGGACCCGCTTCAGGCTCGGAAGCCGAAGGTCCCGTGCGCGACAGTATTCGGCGACCTTCCTCCAGAGCGTGGGAGAGCCAAAGGAATTCGTGACACCTTCCTGCAGGATGGCCTGGACGATCTTGCCGGGGTCGGCCATGGCCGGCCGGCGCGGATCCATCTCGGGGATGACGCTTGTCATGCCGAGCGCGGGATTGAACAGCGCAAAGAGGGGAAGGAGGGGCAGGTCGATCTCGCCCGGCTCGATGCCGTAGGTCTCGCGGATGAGGCCCACCTGGGCCTCGAACATGCCGTGCTCGTAGCGGACCCCCTTTGGGGCGCCGGTGGATCCGGACGTGAAGAGGACGGCGGCGAGGTCGCCGGGCTCCGCGCAGGCCGCGTCCGCGGGCGCGCCCGCACCCTGCGCGATCCGGGCCGTGAGCGAGCCGCTCGCCGGAACGCGGACCCGGACACTCCGAAAGGCGCGCCTGCACACGCGGGACAGGATCTGGGCCAACGGGATGCCGACCAGGGCCCGCGGCTGCGTGCGCTCGACGCAGGCGAGGAAGCTCCTCAGCCCCATGCCCGGGTCGATGACGACGGGCACGGCACCCAGCTTGAACAGGGCGAACACCGAGGCGACGAGCGGGAGCCCCGGCCTTACCATGACGAGGGTCCGGTCTCCCCGGACGACTCCCCGCGCGCTCAACCTCGAGCACCAGGCGTCGGTCTCCCCCCGCAGCCCCGAAAAGCTCAGGGAAAGGTAGTCTATCGCGCCCGAGGAAGTCCGACCCCGCGGAACCTTGAGCGCCGTGGCCCCCGGCTGCGCAGCAGCCATCCGGTCAAGATGGCGGGCGATATTTGCGTTCACACCTTGAGCGAGGGCGCCTCGGCGAGGAGGGAGGCCTGCCAGGGCAGTAGAATCTCGCCCAGCTTGCGGGGCGTGCGCGCGATCTGCGAAAGCTGCGAGCGGTTGGCGATGAGCGTCGGCTCGATCGAGATCTTCGAGGCTATCTTGTCGCGCTCCTCCTTGATCCGGTCCATGAGGGCGATCTCAGACTGGGTGAGCGGGTGGTGGTTCGGGTCGCGGCCGGGCCGCCTCGGAAGCGTGCGGGGGTCCCGCTCGAGGCCCTCGCGGACCGCGGCGGCGAGCGACCCGATGAGGCGAGCGTGCCGCTTGCCGAGGTTCACGGAGGACAGGATCTCGTCGGCCGTGGCGCCCTCGTCGGCGAACGACGCCAGCTTCATCAGGAGCTCGTTCGAGCAGACCTTGAACGGCGGGGTGTCGAGCCGGAGCGCCTGCTCCTGGCGCCAGTGCCACACGGCGTGCAGGACCGTCTGGCCGTGCGCGCGCAGGCGCTCGGACCTGCCGATGCGCCAGTCGTTCTCGTCGGGAGGGGCGAATCCGGTGACACCGGCGTCGATCTGCGCCCGGCACTGCTGCTCCATCCAGTCGGCGCGGCCGAGGCGCTTGAGCTCCCGGGCGAGGATGTCCCGGAGCGCCGGCAGGTACCATACGTCGAGCGCCGCGTAGTCGAGGAGCTTCGGCGTGATGGGCCGGCGCGACCAGTTGGCCTTCTGGCCCTCCTTGTCGAGCTTCACGCCAAAGTTGTCTTCAATCAGCGAGGCGAGCCCTATGCGGCTGCGGCCGAGCAGCTGCGCGGCCAGCATCGTGTCGAAGAGGCTCTTGGCCCGGAAACGGCAGAAGTCGTAGAGGAGCCGCAGGTCAAAGTCGCTCCCGTGCATGACCAGGTGCTTCTTCGCGAGGCGGGGCCAGAGGACCCCGAGGTCGATGGGGGCCAGGGCATCGACCAGGAAGACCTCGCCGCACACGTAGAACTGAAGCAGGCACACCCGGACTCGGAACCGGAACATGTTGTCCGCCTCCGTATCCATGACGACCTCGTTCGACTGGTCGATGGCCGCCAGGAGGGGCTGCAGCCGCCCGGGCTGGTCGATGAGGCTGAAGCCGGAGATTCGGGGATGCTGTGTCTTGACGCCAAGGAGGCGGCGGAACGGGTGCGGCAGAAATCGGGAAATCATTTCAAGCTACCCCGAGCGTGAATAGCCCGGCCAACGAGGGCGAATCTTAAAAAGGCTAGGCCCCGGGGCCGCCCCACGTCCGCCCCGGGGGCGGTCACTCCGACCAGGTCGAGAGGAAGGCCGCCACGAGGCTCGGCAGGTCGGGGCTGTAGCCGCCCTCGAGGACCGCGGCGGCCGGAAGCCCCGAGCGGTGGAGCCACTTTCCCAGGAGCGCGAAGTCCTCCTTCTCGAGGCAGAGCTCCGTGAGGGGGTCGTGGGCATACGCGTCGAACCCGGCGGAGACCAGCACGAGCTCCGGCCTGAAGTCGCGCACGGCGTCAAGCGACGCGCGGAGCGCCTCCATGTGCTGCTCGCGCGGGGTGGCGGGCGCCACCGGCCAGTTGCGGCAGTTCCCGAGGTCGTGCAACCCGGTGCCGGGATACCCCGGGGACTGGTGCACCGAACAGACGAGGAAGCCCTCGCGCCCGAGGAGGATGGCCTCCGTGCCGTTGCCGTGATGCGCGTCGAAGTCCCACACGGCGACCCGCCCCACGCCGAGGTCGCGCTGCGCGACGAGCGCGGTGACCGCCACCTGGTTCAGGTAGCAGAAGCCCATCGCCTGGCTGGCGGTCGCGTGGTGCCCCGGGGGCCGCATGAGCGCCATGGCGGGCTGCCCGGTCCTGTGCACGTGGTCGGCGGCGGCAAGCGCCGCCCCCACGGAGCGCCGGGCATGCAGGCCGATGTCCGGGAAATAGCCCGTGTCCGCGTCAAAGTCGGCGGGCACCTTAAGGCGGGCGAGGTGCTCGGCCGTGTGGGCCAGGAGCAGCGTCGCGTCCGGGACGTCGTCCACCATGTCCCTCCAGGCCCACGAAGGGAAGGCTCCGCGGAGGTGCTCCGCCGTCCGGGACACCCGCGTGGGCCTCTCGGGGTGCTGGAAGGACCCGTATTCGGCGCACCGGGGGTCGTGGATGATGAGCATGGACATCGGTCGGGGGGGGCGGGCCTGGCGCCGTGATTGAGGCGCGGACTGCGCCCGCCTGTCAAACCGGACGGGTCAATCTTGCGTCCGGACGGGCTTCTCCTGGTCGCGCGCCCGGGCCCGCAGGTCCCCGGACGGACACCCGCAGTCCCCGCCGCAGCCCGGATTGCGCCGCTTGGCGAGCGAGCGCATGACGAGCCAAGCCGCGGCCGCGGCCGCGATCAGGAGCGCTGCAAGAGTCTGGAGTCCGGGTGACATGGGGGTCAGAAGCCAAGCGCAGTGCCTGCCTGATAGACAATGAACGACAAGATCCACGCGGCGCCAGTCATATAGGCGGTCTGGAAGATGGGCCAGCGCCAGGAGTTGGTCTCCCTTCGGACGACGGCGATCGTGCTCATACACTGCATCGCGAAGACGTAGAAGATCATCAGTGTGAAGCAGACAAGCGGGGTGAAGAGCATGCGGCCATCCGGCCATTTCGCCGAATGGAGCGCCTTTTGGAGCGTCGTGGTGTCCCCTTCGCCGGCCTCGGCGTTGAAGACCACGCCCATCGTGCTGACGAAGACCTCGCGCGCGGCGAACGAGCTGATGAGCCCGATCCCGATCTGCCAGTCGAAGCCGATCGGCCTGATGACGGGCTCGATCAGGCGGCCCGCGCGGCCGGCAAAGCTCTGGGCGAGCTGCTGCGTCGCGGTGGCCCCCTGCGGGGCTCTCGGGTGGGCCGAGAGATACCAGAGCACGATGCTGATGGCGAGGATCACGGTGCCCGCCCTCTTCAGGAAGAGGCCCGCCCGCTCGAGCATGTGCAGGCAGACGTCCCTCAGGCGGGGAAGCCTGTAGGGGGGAAGCTCCATGATCATGAGCGGCGGCTTGCCCCTGAGGAGCGTGCGCTTGAAGAGCCAGGCGAAGCCGAACGCGCCCAGCGTGCCGAGCGCATACATCAGCACCATGATGCCCACCTTTGCGGCGAGCGACACGCGGGTGCCCGGCAGGAGCGCCGCGATCATCAGCAGGTAGACGGGAAGGCGCGCCGAGCAGCTCATCAGGGGCGCGACGAGGATCGTGACGAGGCGGTCCTTCGGGTCCTCGATCGTGCGCGTCGCCATGATGCCGGGGATGGCGCACGCGTAGGAGCTGAGGAGCGGGATGAAGGACTTGCCGTTCAGCCCCACCCGGCTCATCAGCCGGTCCATGATGAAGGCGGCGCGCGCCATGTAGCCGGTGTTCTCGAGGAGGCCTATGAAGAAGAAGAGGATGAGGATCTGGGGGAGGAAGGTGACGATGGTGCCCACCCCGCCGATGACCCCGTCCGTGATCAGGTTGCGCAGGTCACCCGCCGGCATCGAGGCCTTGATCCAGTTCGCGAGCAGGGTCGTATGGTTCCCGATCCAGTCCATCGGCGCCTGGGCGAGGGAGAAGATGCTGACGAAGAGCAGCGTCATGACGACGCCGAGGACCAGCCAGCCCCAGACCGGGTGGGTGACGACGGTGTCGATCCGGTCGCTCAGGCTCGGCCCTGACGAATGGGCCGCGTGGGTGACCTCGGCCGCGATGGAGCCGATCGCCTCGTAGCGCGAATTCACGAGCGTGCCCGCCCAGTCCATCCCGTCGGCCTCCCAACGCCCCTGCCACGACTTGAGGATCTCCTCGGTGCGCGGGTCGAGCGGCGTGGACCCCGAGACGCGCACGGAATCCTGGTCCGTGAGGAGGAGGAGCGCCTCGGCGCGCGCGATCAGCGGCGCCTTGCCGCCGTTGGCGACGAGCGACGCCTGCAGCTCGGCGACCGCCGAGGCGATGGCCGCCGGGATGTTCCACGCGTGCCTGGAGAGGGGCAGGTCGTGCCGGCTCATCGCGAGCTTGAGCTCGATGATCCCTTTGCCGTTCGACGCCTCGCACGGGATCACCGGGATCCCGAGCATCTGCTCCAAGCGGGCGACGCGGATGGACAGGCCCGCCTTGGCCGCCAGGTCCATCATGTTGAGGACAAGGATGACGGGCCGGCCGAGGTCCAGCACCTGGTGGACGAGGTAGAGGTTCCGCTCGAGGTTCGTTGAGTCGACGATGCACAGGATGCGGTCCGGCTGGGGCGTGTCGGCGCGCCTGCCGAGGAGGACGTCGCGCGTCACCGCCTCGTCGGGGGAACGCGCGGCCAGCGAGTACGCCCCGGGCAGGTCGATGACCGAGATCGGCTGGCCGTGCTGCGAGTACACCGTCCCCATCTTCTTCTCGACGGTGACGCCCGGGTAGTTGCCCACCTTCTGCTTGAGTCCCGTGAGGGCGTTGAAAAGCGTGCTCTTTCCGCAGTTCGGATTGCCGACGAGCGCGTAGACCGGCGGCCGCGAGGGGACCGGAGCCTTCGGTGCCGGGTTCATGGCTCGGAGGGCTCGACCAGCACGTGCTCCGCCTCGCTCTTGCGCAGGGTCAGGTGGTAGCCGCGGACTTTGATCTCAATCGGGTCGCCGAAGGGGGCGCACCGCACGAGCGTGACCCGGGTGCCCGCGAGAAGCCCCATCTCCCTCAGGCGGACCGAGCCGGAGGCCGCCTTTGGGAACTCACGCACGACGGCTGACGCGCCAATGGGAAGGTCGGAGAGCTTGACCACCGCCGCCATGGGATCGCCTCGCCCTTAGCGGGTCCCGATCCGCTCGACCAAGATCTGGCTGGCTGCGCGGTGGCTCAGCGCGATTCGCGTGCCGTTGACCTGGCACAGGATGGTGCGGGTTCCCGCGACCTTGGTCACGAAGGTGGATTCGCCAAATCCCATCTCCCGGACCCGCTGGCAGAACTCGGAATCGCCCTTAAGCTCGCAGACCCGACCCGTCGCGTGCGCGGGAAGCTGGCAGAGCGGAAACGGAGGGATGTTTCGAGATCCTAGCATCAAAGGAGGGATTATATAAGGGAACTGAGACTCAGTTTCAAGATAATCATGTAGAAAGGAGAGAATCCAACGAACCTAGCGGTGCATTCCAAGTCGGGCTATTATCGCACGAAATCGGCCGAATTTTGGCAAAAACACATGAATATTGGGCAAAATGGAGCCAAAACAGCCCAAAACAGGCAGATTTCCCGATCCACAATTTCCGATCCCTTGAGACCTGGTTCAACCCCAGGGTCGTGCGACCCCCACCCCATCACCGCTTCTTTTTTACGGTCAGCTGGGCAACAGAGAACCGAACGACGGCTTCGAGGCGCTCGACCTCGGCCTGCGAAAGGTGGGCCATTCCCTTCAGGGCGTCCTCGGCGCGCTTCATCGCATCCTCGACCACGTTGACGTCGATCCGCTGCGCCTCGATCGCGCTGTCGGCCAGTATCGAGACTTTCTCCGCGGTGACCTGGGCGAACCCGCCCCCGACGATTAAGAGCTCGGTCACGTTGCCCTTGGTCGCCCGCAATTCGCCGGCGCCGACCTGCGTCATGAGCGGGACGTGCCCCGGGAGAATGCCCACCTCCCCCTCCACGGTCGGAATGACGACCGAGTCGACCGTTTGGGAGTACACCCGGGCCTCCGGGGTGACGATCTCAAGGGTGAGGGGCATGGGGCTATTTCTTGCCAGCCGCGATGACCTCCTCGATGCCGCCCTTCATGTAGAAGTCGCCCTCGGGCACGTCGTCGAGCTGGCCGTCCAGGATCATCTTGAACCCGCGGACGGTTTCCTTGACAGGGACGTACTTCCCGGGCGTTCCCGTGAACACCTCGGCGACCGAGAAGGGCTGCGAAAGGAAGCGCTGGATCTTGCGTGCGCGGTAGACCGTGAGCTTGTCCTCGGGCGACAGCTCGTCCAAGCCGAGGATCGCGATGATGTCCTGGAGGTCCTTGTAGCGCTGGAGCACCCGCTGGAGCTCGCGCGTGACGTTGTAGTGCTCCTCTCCGACGATCGAGACCTCGAGGGCCTTCGAGACGGAGGCCAGCGGGTCAACGGCCGGATAGATCCCGAGTTCCGCGATCGACCGCTCGAGGACGATGGTCGAGTCGAGGTGGGCGAACGTGTTCGCCGGGGCCGGGTCGGTCAAGTCGTCCGCGGGCACGTACACGGCCTGCACGGAGGTGATGGACCCCTTGTTCGTTGAGGTGATCCGCTCCTGAAGCACGCCCATCTCGTTTGCCAGGGTCGGCTGGTAGCCGACAGCCGAGGGCGAGCGGCCGAGGAGCGCGGACACCTCGGAGCCCGCCTGGGAGAACCTGAAGATGTTGTCGATGAACAGGAGCACGTCCTGGTTCTTCTCGTCGCGGAAGTACTCGGTCATTGCGAGGGCCGACAGGCCGACGCGCATGCGGGCCCCCGGGGGCTCGTTCATCTGCCCGTAGACGAGCGCCACCTTGGACTTGGAGAGGTCCTTCTGGTTGATGACGCCGGCCTCGGACATCTCGTGGTAGAGGTCGTTGCCCTCGCGGGAGCGCTCGCCGACGCCCGCGAACACCGAGAATCCGCCGTGGGCCTTGGCGATGTTGTTGATGAGCTCGAGGATCACGACGGTCTTGCCGACGCCGGCCCCGCCGAACGCTCCGGCCTTGCCCCCCTTGATGAACGGGCAGATGAGGTCGATCACCTTGATGCCGGTCTCGAGGATCTCCGCCTTGGTGTCCTGGTCCACGAGCGAGGGCGCCGGCCGGTGGATCGGGTAGCGCTTCTCGTATTTCACCTCGCCGCGCCCGTCGACCGTGTCGCCGGTGACGTTGAAGATCCGCCCGAGGACCCCGTCGCCGACGGGCACCGTAATCGGGCCTCCGGTATCCGTGACCGTCATCCCGCGCTTCAGGCCCTCGACCGAGGACATCGCGATCGCGCGGGCCACTCCGCCTCCGAGGTGCTGCTGGATCTCCAGCGTGAGAAGCTCCCTCTTGCCCGACACCGTGAAGTCGATGGTGAGCGCCTGGTAGATCGGCGGGATCGCGTGCTCGGCGAACTGGACATCGACCACGGGGCCGATCACTTGGACGATTTTTCCTGTATTCATTGTGTCGAGAAGGGGGTGGGTTGGGTTCTAAAGGGCTGAGGCTTAGGCCGCGCTGTACTGCGCCGCGGCGATCTCGAGGATCTCCTGGGTGATGGCGGCCTGGCGGGCCTTGTTGTACTCGAGCGTCAGGTCGTCCAGCAGCTCGGTCGCATTGTCCTTGGCCGTCTTCATCGCGACCATCCGGGCGCTGTGCTCGGACGCCTTCGCCGAGAGCGCGATCTGGTGGATCTGGTGGTCGACGTAGAACGGCAGGAGGGCGTTGAGCACCTCGGTGATCCCGGGCTCGAACAGGAACTCCCTGTCGTCGGCATGCGGAACCCGCACGGTGCCCGTGTCCTTGCCGAGCTGGTCGAGAAAGTCCTTGAGGCTTTCAAGCGGCAGCACCGGCCTCACCGTAGGCACCTGGACGAGCGTGTTCTTGAACCTCGGGTAGATCACCTCGATCGTGTCGATCTCCCCCTCGAGGTACTGCTTGATCATGAACTCCGAGGCCACCTTGACTTCGGCGAACGGGACGCGGTCGTGGACCTGGAATTCCGCGACCATCGCGCGCTTCGTGCGGGCAAGGAACTGCGTGCCCTTGCGCCCGATCGAGTAGTACTTCACGGGCGTGTGGATCTCCGACACGAGCTTGAAGAGGTTCGCGTTCAGGGGGCCGCAGAGGCCCTTGTCGGTCGTGATGAGCAGGATGCCGCGCGTCCTCACCGGGCGCTGCACGAGGAAGGGATGGGAGGTCTCCTCTATCCTCGAAGCGAGCGAGGCCAGGACGTCGGCGAGGAGGTTGGCGTACGGAAGGCCGTTGATCGCCGTCTGCTGCGCCTTCTTCATCTTCGAGGCCGCGACAAGCTCCATCGCCTTCGTGATCTGGCGTGTGTTTTTGACCGACTTGATTCGCCGGCGGATGTCGCGGGTGCTGGGCATCGAAGGGGTTTGTCAGGGATCCCGGGGCGGCCGGCTCAGGCCGAATAGGACGATTTCCACTCCTCGCACGCGGCCTGGAGCCTGGCCTCGAGGTCCTTGTCCAGGGCCGCCTTCGTGCGGATCTCCGCAAGGAGCGCGTCCTTGCGGGTTGTGAAGAAATTCTTAAGCGACGCCGCGGCGGCCGAGACCTTCTGGATCTCGACGTTCTCGAAGAGGCCCTTCTGCATGGCGAAGAGGACGGCGACCTGGAGCTCGATCGGCTGGGGCGCGAAGGCCGGCTGCTTAAAGAGTTCGACGATGCGGTTGCCGCGCTCGAGCTGCGCCTTCGTCTTCGCGTCGAGGTCCGATCCGAACTGCGCGAACGCAGCGAGCTCGCGGAACTGGGCGAGCTCGCCCTTGAGCTTTCCGCCGACCTGCTTTGTGGCCTTGATCTGCGCGGCCGAGCCTACGCGCGAGACGGAGAGGCCGACCGAAACCGCGGGCCGGATCCCCTGGTTGAAAAGGTCCGTCTCGAGGAAGATCTGCCCGTCCGTGATCGAGATGATGTTCGTAGGGATGTAGGCCGAGACGTCGCCGGCCAGCGTCTCGACGATCGGGAGCGCCGTGAGCGAGCCCTTCCCGTCTAGACGCGCGGCGCGTTCGAGGAGCCGGCTGTGCAGATAGAACACGTCACCCGGATAGGCCTCGCGGCCCGAGGGGCGCTTCAGGATCAGCGAGATCTGCCGGTAGGCGACCGCGTGCTTCGAGAGGTCGTCGTACACGATGAGGGCGTCCATGCCATTCTCCATGAACCACTCTCCCATGGCCGCGCCCGAGTACGGGGCGATGTACTGGTTGGCCGGATTGTCGGCCGCGGGGGCCGCCACGACGACCGTGAACTCGAGCGCGCCGGCCGCCTCGAGGGCCGAGAGCGTGCGCACGATGTTCGAGTTCTTCTGGCCGACGGCGACGTAGATCGAGTACACCGGCCGGAAATTCTTGTCCCCCGACGCGAGCCCGACCTTGTTGATCTTGGCCTGGTTAATGATCGTGTCGATCGTGATGGTCGTCTTGCCCGTTCCGCGGTCGCCGATGATCAGCTCGCGCTGCCCGCGGCCGATCGGGATCATCGAGTCAAGCGCCATGATTCCCGTGAACAGGGGCTGGGACACGCCCTTGCGCACGATGATGCCGGGCGCGATCCTCTCGACCGGGTAGAATTCCTTGGCGCCGAGCGGGCCCTTTCCGTCGACGGGGTTGCCGAGCGCGTCGACCGTGCGGCCGAGGAGCTCCTTGCCCACCGGGACGGACAGGAGCCGGCCGGTCGTCGTCACCTCGTCGCCCTCCTTCAGCTGGGAGATGTCGCCCAGGATGACGCATCCGACCTCGTCCTCCTCGAGGTTCAGCGCGATCCCGATCGCCCCGCCGGGGAACTGCACCATCTCGTTGTACATCACGTCGGAGAGGCCGTCGATCTTGGCGACCCCGTCCGCGACCGTGCGGATGTTGCCCGTGTTCTTCTTGACCGCCTTGCTGGAGAGCTTGGCGATCTGCTGTTCGATTTGTTCGAGGACGGTGCTCATGGAGCGGTTCTTGGGAGTTGGGAGGTGGTTATGTTAAGGTGGGTGGGATGCCTCAGACGGACGCGGCGAGGACGGCCAGCTGCCCAGCGACGGACGACTCGTAGATGTCGTCGCCCACCTGGACCCTCAGTCCGGCGAGGAGCGCGGGGCTAGGCCTAGCCGTTGCGGTGACGGAGCGGCCGTATTTCTTTGTCATTGAGGCGGCGATGGCGGCCAGCATCGCGTCGTTGATCGCGCCCGCGTGCTCGACGACCGCCAGGCTCTTTGCGATCTCGGCGGCGACGAGGCGACGGTATGCCTTCAACACCATCACCGGATTGGCGGGATGGTGCTTCTCGACGTATTCGAGGACCCCGGCCACCCGGTCGGCGGAGACGGCGCCGTCGACGATGCTCATCGCAAAAAGCTGGCGTGCGAACTTCTGGGCGGCTTTCGCGTGGGAGGCCATTTGACTCGATCTCCAGGCTCGGATCAGACGTTGGTGAGCTCGCGCGCGGCGGACTCGTTGTAGCGGCTGCGGTCGGCCTCGGAGAGCTCCTTGGAGAGGACGCGCTGCGTCGTCTCGACCACCAGCCGGGCAATCTCCGTGCGCGCCTCGGCGAGCATCTTCTTCTTCTCGAGCTCGATCGCCTGCTCGGCCTTCGCAAGAATGTCCCCGGCCTTGGCCGCGGTCTCCTGGGTCTGCTTCTCGAAGAACTCCTTCGCCGACTTGCGGGCCTCCTCGATGATCCTCGTGGCGTCGGCCTGGGCGCGCTTGGCGCTCGCGGCGCTCTCCTGCTGCACGGCCTCCAGCTTGGCCTTCATCTCGTCGGTATAGCGCAGCCCATCGGCGATCTTCCTGTTGCGCTCGTCGAGCGTCGCCAGGACGGGCTTGAAGGCAAACTTCCACAGAATCACCGCGACGACGCAGAAGTTCACGACCTGCGCCAAGAAGAACGGCAAGCTGAGGCCGAAATCGTGCGTGATCTTCGTGATGCCGCTGGCGGCCGCGCCATTGTTGGCAGCATCGGCCACGGGGGCCGCGGCCTGGGCAAGGATGATCAGATGGGAGAGCATGGCAGGGGGCTTTGGAAGTGAGCGCGCCGGCGACCTGCGCCGGCGCGGGGTAATCGAGGGAGATTACTTGATGAAGAGCGCGTAGAATGCGACCGCCTCGGCGAGGGCCATGCCAAGGATGCCTTGGACGAGGATCTTCGTTGAGGCCCCGGGGTTGCGGCCGACGGCCTCCGCGGCCTTGAAGCCAACGAGTCCGACTCCGATGGCGGCGCCAAGGCAGCCTAAACCGCCTTGGATGCTTCCTGTCATTTCAGCGAGTATGTGCGTCATTGTGGTGTGTGCTTATTTATTGGTGGATTGCCGCCGTCCGCACGCTTGGCACGGTCCCGGCGGGAAAGGTGTGGTTCAGTGCTCGGATCCGCTGGTTTCCTCGGCGTGTTCCTCGTGGTGATCGTCTCCGTGGTTGCAGATGAGCCCAATGTAGACGCTGACGAGGAGCGTGAAGACGAACGCCTGGACAAAGCCGATCAGCAGCTCGAGGAAGTAGAACGGCGCCGGAAGTCCCCATTTTTGCATGCCGCTCATCGCATGCATGAGGCTCTCGCCGCCGAAAACGTTGCCGAAGAGTCGCAGCGAGAGCGAAATCGGGCGGAAGGCGATCGAGACAACCTCTATGATCCCGACCAGGAAGAAGATGACAAAGAGAGGGTAGTAGATCACCGCGGGGACCTCCCTCTTGTCCGCCTTATTGCCAAAAATGTCCTTCAGGACGAGGACAGGCCCTGCGTACCGCATGATGAAATAGAACCAGCCGGCGATGGCCACGGCGGCGAGGGCGAGCGTGCCGTTAAGGTCGGCATTGCCTGGCCGGATCAATTCCATCCAATCGCCCGTCTTGTGGTCGGCCATGTAGATCGTGCCTACACCCGGGAAGAGCCCGCTCCAGTTCTGTATAAGGATGAACGTGAAGAGCGAGATCAGGAGGGGGAACGTCGGCAGGGCCACCTTGCTCCCGACGATGGGAGAGGTTAGGTCGAGTATCCCCTGGACCAGATTCTCAACGATCGCCTGCGCCCGGGTCGGGATGAGCTTCGGCCTCCTTATGGCCAGGCGAATAACGATGATGAGGGCCAGAGCCACCACCCAGCTCGTCACCATGCTGTTGGTCACGGGCAGAGGCCCGATCGTGAACAGCGGCGTTGCGGCCGTTTCCACCCCACTACCCTCAGCGGCAAACGCCGGCACCCCGGTCAAAAGGGATGCCAGGATCAGGGCGAGTTTGGTGAACCGACGCATGGATTGGACTCGAAGCTGGTGTGACTTGAAACGTTTAGTCGTAGGCAATGGGCCCTCTCTCCGTCAACAACCGAAACAACAAATGCGGGGCGCTTATTCCTCGGGGAAGTGCCTTTCATGGCTTCGCGGCCGTCCGCGTCTTTCCTATCGTGATGATTGCCACCGCCCCGACGATCACGACGGATGCGAGGAGTATGCGCAGGTTCAGCGGCTCGCCCAGAACGGCCCAGCCAAGGATCACGGCGACCACGGGGTTCACGTAGGCGTAGGTCGAGACCTTGGCCGGCGTGCTGTGCTCGAGCAGCCACACGTAGACGGGGAATGCGACAATGGAACCCGCGACCACGAGGTAGCTGAACGCCAGCCACGAGTGGAGGCTGATCGACGAGAAATGGAGGGCACTCCCCTCCCCTAAGATAAAGCCTGTCAATAGCATGCACATACTCCCTGCCAGCATCTGCATTGCCGCCGCCATCAGGAGCGGGGTACCCGTGTTGACGTGCTTGCCGTAAAGCGATCCTATCCACCAGCTTGTGCTGGCCACAAAGAGAGCAATGATGTCGGCGGCAGGGGGCCGATAGCCCTCTGGGATCGCGTCGGGGCCAAGGAGCAGGACGATTCCAAGGATTCCGACGGCCACCCCGACGATGAGGCTGACCGTGGGTTTTCTGCCGCCCGGGCGGATCCATTCAAGGAGGACCATGACGAGCGGCGATGACCCCAGTATCAGGGAAGTGATGCCTGAGGGCGTCCGCTGCTCGGCCCACGATACGACCGCGTTGCCCCCGAGCAGGATGAAGATTCCGATGACCAACTGGTCCCTCCACTGCTTCACGGTGGGCCAGGCCGCACCCCTGAACCGGAGGAATCCGAAAATGAGGACTCCCGCGACCGCAAACCGCATACCCGCCATGAGGAACGGGGGCATGGTCTGGACGGCGACGCGGATCCCCAGATACGTGCTACCCCAGATCAGGTAGATGGCCGCGAATGCAAGCAGGAGTGCCGTTCGGGAAGGTGTTGGGGACGTGGTCATCCTATAAGATGCGGCTTCGGCGCCCGGATGGGCGCCGCGTGCGCGATCAATGTCCACTCTCTCCCTCGTATTTCATGTAGGCGGCTGGCTTCCGGATGACGATTCTGGGGCCTATCTGCGGATTGCAACGAGGGTAAAATATCGCGCCGCGCGCTTCTGAAAAACCGTGGGCTCCTCGAACGGCAGCGTGGCCGTTTCTTCCTGGATCCAATCCGCGTTCTCGCGGAGAACTGAGGCCGCGTCGCGAAGATAGGGCTCATGGTCAGTCCTGAAGAAGAGCTGGGCTCCCTTTGCCGACCGCGCCGCCACGCCCGCCAGGAATTGGTGCTTCATGATCCGGTTCTTGTGGTGGCGCCGTTTGGGCCACGGGTCCGGGAACAGAATGAAGATCGACGTGAACCGGGCGTTCTGCGGCATCGAAGCCAGAAAATCCTCGGCGTCGGCGCGGACAAAGTGAAGGTGCTCAAGCTTGGACCTCCGGCGCTTGAGATCAGCCCGGGCAACCCTTTCGGATGCGATGTCGATTCCCACGCAGGTCTCGTCCGGATGGGCTGCGGCATATGCAGTCAGGAAGTGGCCGTGGCCGCTTCCGATCTCCCAGACAAAGCGGTCGGAGCGCCCGATTATCCGCGCGAGGGTGTCGCACAGGGCTTCACGCCGCGCCGAAATGATCGCGGTGTGCTCGTTCAGGTGGTTGGCCCTCAAGCGGTGGACTCCCCTTCCCTGCTGGCCTCGATCGCGACCATGAGCAAGCTGATGTCGGTTGGGTTCACACCGCTCATGCGACTGGCCTGGCCAAGTGTAAGTGGTTTTATCTGAGACAGTTTCAGGGCGCTTTCACGGCGCAGCCCTGGGATTACCATATAGTCCAATTTGACGGGGATCCGGATCTTTTCGACGTGTCTAAGGCGCTCAGCCTCACGCTGTTCACGATCTATATATCCTTTATAAATAACACGATATAAAACTTCTTGGCGAATCTCAGGAGGCTCCTTTACAAAATCGTCTGGCAGAGGGCCTCCTTCCCCAGATTTGCAAATGTTTGTTGCCCAAGTAACTACATTATAACGTGTTGTGTTAAATCTTTCCACCCATGCCTGAATACGTGATGCTTTTTCGCGAATACGCACTAGGCGACTGGGGCTGATCAACTTGTGGATTGTTGCATGGTGGGCAAGGCGAAGCTCTGCGCTTCCATGGTTCAGAAGCAGCCTGTATTCCGCGCGACTAGTGAACATTCGGTACGGTTCGTCGGTACCCTTGGTCACTAGATCGTCGATCAGGACGCCGATGTAAGCCTCATGGCGTCCAAGAATTAGGGGGGGCTCTCCCCTAGCCTTGCAGGCGGCATTGATTCCGGCGACAAGGCCCTGGCCAGCAGCCTCCTCATAGCCGGATGTTCCGTTGATTTGTCCTGCTAGAAAGAGATTGCCGACCTTCTTTGATTCCAGGGATGGGTAAAGTTGTGTCGGCGGTGCGAAGTCGTATTCCACGGCATAGGCGGGCCGTAGAAGAACGGCGTTCTCAAGACCAGGAATGCTGTGCACCATGTCGAGTTGGACATCAAACGGCAGTGATGTTGAAAGACCGTTTACATAATACTCGTTGGTTGTGCGGCCCTCAGGTTCTAGGAATAGCAAATGTCGGGGTTTGTCGGCAAAGCGGACAAACTTGTCCTCAATACTTGGACAGTACCTCGGGCCGACACCGCTAATCTCCCCGCTGTACATGGCGGACTTGTGAAGGTTGGCACGGACGATCTCGGCAGTCGATTCGGTCGTATGGGTCATCCAGCATGAGACCTGTTCGGTACCCGGAACCCAGCCGATCCGCCTTTCCCCGGAATGTTCCACGTGGAACAAATCCTCAGGATCACGCGTATCATGAAACGCAAACAGTGTGGGCTCGGGATCGCCCTTCTGCTCTCGCATCTTTGAAAAATCGATACTCCGGCCCAGGACTCTAGGCGGCGTGCCGGTCTTTAGGCGCCGCAATTCCATGCCAATTTCCAGAAGGCTTGCCGAGAGTGTCTTCGCGCTAAAATCCCCGAGGCGGCCGCCTTCATTCTTATTCTGGCCAATGTGCATCAGGCCGCGCAAGAAGGTGCCTGTGGTGATGATGACGCAGCGCCCATGGAACTCGATGTCCAGATTCGTGCGGCAGCCCACGACAAGATCCTTCTCGAAGATTAGGCCGGTAACAGTCGCCTGGAATAGGGTGAGGTTGGGCTGGAGTTCAAGAGTATGCTTCAACCGAAATTGATACGCCTTCTTGTCGCACTGGGCCCTTGGTGATTGAACGGCGGGGCCCTTCGACTCGTTCAGGAGCCTGAACTGAATCCCGGTCACATCCGTGTTGATCGCCATTTCTCCACCAAGCGCATCAATCTCCCGGACGATTTGCCCCTTGGCCTGGCCGCCTATGGCCGGGTTGCAGCTCATCTGGGCGATCGTGTCGATGTTGCCGGTAAGGAGCAGGGTGGAGGCACCTGTTCTCGAAGCAGCGAGCGCGGCCTCCACGCCGGCATGCCCGGCGCCGCACACAATCACTTCATATTGTTGTTTATTTATATACAACGACTTATATCTTTTTATTCAGCTGGGATGTGGCAGAGCCAAGGGGCAACCCCGGCCAGCTCCATCATTTTCCGATGCAGAAGGATGCGAACAATTGATCGAGCATGCGCTCGTTGTCCACCTTGCCGGAGATCTCCCCGAAGGCGGCGAGCGCCCCCCGCAGGTCGCTCGCAAGGAGCTCGGGAGGCCCCTTCGAGGAGACTTTCTCGAGCGCGGCGGCCAGGCAGGCGCGCGCCTCCGATAGGAAATGGGCGTGACGGACGTTGATCGCGATCCGCTCCTCACCGACCGTCTGCTGAAGGCTGTCAGCGAGCTTCTCCAGCCGCGCGACGAGCGCCCCGAGGCCCTCGCCCCTCAATGCCGACACCGTGACCGACGGGAATCCTGGCAATGCCTCGGCGACGGGGCCGCCCCGTCCGAGCAGGTCCGCCTTGTTGAGCACCACAAGTGTATTTAATTCTGTGATACACCTTGAAATCCGTTCCGGAAGGGGCGGGGTGGGGTGGGTGGCGTCGAGGACGACGAGAAAGAGGTCCGCGCGCTCGGCGCACTCGAGGGTCTTCTCGACTCCCTGGAGCTCGAGGCCCGTGGCGTGGGGGTTGAGGCCGGCGGTGTCCACAAGGCGCAGGCCGTGCGGGCCGACATTGATCCGCTCCTCGATGAAGTCCCGCGTCGTCCCAGGCTGCGGGCTGACGATCGCGCGGCTGCTGCCAACTAGCAGGTTGAGGATCGAGCTTTTGCCCGCGTTGGGTTCGCCCACGATGACGGTTGCGATTCCCTCCCGAAGAAGCGCGCCCGTGCGCTCGGTGGCGAGGAGCTGCTCGGCGCCACTGAGCACGGCGGCAATCCGCTGCGCAAGCCTCCCGCGGTCCTCCGGGGGAAGATCCTCGTCGGGAAAGTCGATATACGCCTCGACGGTCGCGAGTGCGCCGAGGACGCCGTCGACAAGCCCGGTCATGTGGCGGCCGAGGGCGCCCCTGAGGACCTGTCGGGCTGCCGCCAGGGCCCGCTCGCTGCGTGCGTTGATGAGGTCCATCACCGCCTCCGCCTGGCTCAGGTCCATGCGCCCTTTCAGGAACGCCCTCTGTGTGAACTCGCCGGGCTCGGCAGGCCGGCATCCGCGCGCGAGGAGGTCGGCGAGGATCTTGTGGGCGATGAACGGGCTCCCGTGGCAGGAAATCTCGAGCGAATCCTCGCCGGTGTAGGAGTTCGGCCCGGCATAGAGGGTTGCGACGACGTCGTCCACGACGTCGCCGCCCCGGTCGGTGTAGTCGCCGTGCGTGGCGAAGCGCGGCAGGGGGGCGACCCCTAAGATGTCCCTTGCAAGATGTTGTGTATCAGGTCCGCTGATACGTATGGTCGCGAGCGCCGCAGTGCCTGCGGGTGTCGCGAGGGCGGCGATCGTGTCCTTTTGTCGCGCCATTGCGGCCCAACCAACCGTCCCTGCGCCCCGGACTCAAGCGCCAAGGGACCGCCGCGAGGCGGCGGCGCGCGCGGGCTACCCGGCGGGCCCGGCCGGATCGCACCGCCAGATGCCCACGTCGTTCACCGACCCCACGCGGGCCCACGTTCCCGGCAGCTTCCTTAGCGCATCCGCCTCGAACGGCCAGAGGACGGCATAGAGGGGCCGGCCCGCGGACTGGAGCGATGCAAGGATCCGCCTGGAGACGGCCGGCCCGATCTGCTCGTGCCGCAGCAGCGTGAAATCCGTGAAGTAGAACAGGGCGCCGCTGGCCTGCGACACGACGATTACGGAATTCGCCGGCACGTGCGCCGTGAGCCATTTCGACACTCGCCCGTACTTGAGCTCCTCGTGGCCCACGGTCCGGGCCTCCAGCAGGGGCGAGGTCTGGCCCAGCTCGACGCCGACGGCGACGGCAAGGACAAGGGCCGGCAGCAGGCGCCGCGCATGGTCCGGCAGGCGCCCGGTGGCCTTCTCCAGCAGGTGGCGCGCGACCAGAAGCCCGGCCACAATGAGCGCGGGGGCTGCGGGCAGGAGGAACCTGAGGAACCACCACTGCTCGTGGGTCCACCGGTAGGGCGCGTAGAATGCGACAAAGCAGGCGGCCCATGCGGCCAAGATGGCGGCGACCCGGGGCCAGAGCCTCGGAAAGGCGAGGAGCAGCGGCGCGGCGACCACGATCGGGCTGAGGAGCCGCGGCAGCCACCATGCGCAGTACCGAAGCGTGCCGGCGACCAGCCCGGAATGGAATTCGCCTCCGATCGCGCCGTAGCCGCTCTGGAAGGCGTTCCCGTAGGCGGCGTGGTTTATTGCCATCCATGTCGCGATGCCGGGGAGCGACCCCAGGGCGACAAGGGCGAGGCGCCCCGGCGACACGCCGACGGCGACGGCCACGGGAACCGCGATCAGGAGATTGGTGGGTCTCACTAGGAATCCCACCGAGATGCAGGCTCCGCAGACGAGCGCCCAGCGGGGCCCGTCACGACTCTTCATCGCCGCCACCACCGCCGCCGTCGCCCAGGCGGTCGCGGGGACGTCGCTCAAGGCCTGGAGCGAGGTGAACAGGTAGAGCGGGCTCGCCGCGAGCACCGCCGCCCCGGCCAAGGACCATGACCCGGGCAGGCCGCAGATCCTCCCGAGCGCGAAGGTGAGCGCGATGCCCGCGAGCGAATGCAGGATCAGGACCAGGTCCCCGGCGTGGTCCCATCCGGCGACGCGCGCGGCCGGGACGAGAAGGAGCGGCAGTCCGGGCGGGTAGGTGGGCACCATCTCCGCGCCGCCGCCCGGGGACGGCTTGAATCCGAGCGGCACGTAGAGGTACTGCGTGGCCTCGTCGGGTGGAATGCCGGCAAGGACCCGCATGGGGGCGTGGATCCGTCCCTGCGAGAAGAGGCGCGCCTCGTTGAAATAGCCCGAGTTATCGGACCCGCCCGGGACGGCGCCGATCATGATGACCAGGAGCGCCGCGTACCCAAGGAGCCCGAGTCCCAAACTGAGTTTTGCACCTGAGAAGGTCGTTGGGGGCATGGCGGCTTTCACGGAAACGCATAGCCCATTGCGCCGCCTGCGACGAGCAGGATGAATGGGGCCTTTAGTACGTGTCGGCGAGCGACCTATGGGTCAGGGACCTTGCAAGCTCGTCCTCCGGGGCATTCTGCGCGAAGTGGACCCGGATCAGCCGCTTCTCACCCGGATAGAGGTCGAAGAAATTGTCGCTGCAGGTGAAGGCGTGGCTGGCGAAGTCGAACTCGAAGCGGTGTTGGAACACGGGGGACGTGAAGCCGACGACGGCATTCCCCTGGGGGCCCATCCTGAAGGAGACCTTCGTCCTTGGTGCGGGCAGCTCCATGAATCGCGGGAGCGTAAGAAGCACGGTGTCCTCGCTCACCCGGGCGCCGGCGACCTCCAGCGCGATCCGCAGGTAGAGGTTCTCCCGGCCGAAGTGCGCGAGGGGCCGGGCCAGGTCGAGCGTCACCTGCCGGACGCTGCGCATCGGGCGCAGCGCGACCCTCTTGGTGCCGGCGAGAAGCACGCGGCCGTCGAGGTGGAACAGGTCCCAGCGGACGACGCCCCTAGATGCGCGGGTCCCGTCGTAGCTCGTGTAGAGGTGCACGTGCCGCACGGTCGAGCTCCGGTAGTTGTTGACCCCGAAGACCTCGTCGCCCGGCACGTGGGCGCTCACGAGCGCCGGGGCGTAGAAGCGCCGCGCCGCGTGGTGGAGCGCCCGCCACCGGCCGGTGAACTCGATCGAGCTCCACGACGCCACCGGCCAGCAGTCGTTCAGCTGCCAGTAGAGCGAGCCCATGCAGCGCGGCATGAGACGGCGGTAGTGGGTGACCCCGGTCTGGATGCAGTGCACCTGGTTGAGCTGCGAGAGGCAGATAAGCGCGTCCTGGTTCTTCGGGAAGCGGTACCTGCGCGAGACGTAGTCGAGGATGACCTGGCTGCCGCCCTTGTTTTTCTGGTGGGTCTCCATCGCGGGGCCGAAGATGTTGGCGTCCTTGTCCGGGCAGAAGGCGGCCTGCGTGGCGGAGGAGCTGTAGCTCTGCATCCCGAACTCGGACGCGAACCTGAACGCCCACTTCTCGTAGTCCTTCACCGGATTCCTGCCGTGCCACACGTCCCAGAAGTGGGCGTCCCCGCGCTTCTCGGCCGCCGCGTGGCTGGCGTCCTCGCCCCCGCTCCATGGCGTGGACGGCCAGTAGGCGGTCCCCCCGCCGAGCCTGCGGACGACCGAAGGCAGGACGCGGTGGAACAGCCGGTAATAGTCGGCCCGCTGCCCGGCATTCTTCGGGTCGGTCAGCTCCCGGGCGTTGATGCTCCATATCTCGTTGTTCCCGCACCAGAGCGCGAGGCAGGCCCTGTGGCGCAGCCGCCGGACCTGGTACTGCGCCTCGGCGCGCGAGCTCGCGACAAACGGCTCGTCGCCGGGATAAAGCGTGCAGGCGAACATGAAGTCCTGCCACACGAGCAGGCCGAGCTCGTCGCACAGGTCGAAGAAGTCCTCGGACTCGTAGATGCCCCCGCCCCAGACCCGCACCATGTTCATGTTGGCGGCGACCGCCGCCTCCAGGTCGCGGGCGTAATCGGCGCGGCCGAGCCGTGCGACAAAGCAGTCCGCGGGGATCCAGTTGGCCCCCTTGGCGAACACGGGCCTCCCGTTCACGACGAACTGGAAAGACTCCCCCCAGCGGTCCCGGTGCCGGTCGAGTGCGACCGTTCTCAGGCCGATCCGGCGCGTCCATTTGCCGACGGCCCGGCCGTCGGATCCGGCCACGTCGACCTCGAGCCGGTAGAGCGGCTGGCCACCCTGGCCGCTCGGCCACCACAGCCGCGGCCTGCGGATGACGATCGTCGTGCCCTCGCCGGACGACGCGTCGGGGCCGCTCGAGATCCGCCAGCGGCACACCGGCCTGGTATCGGCCCTCGCCAGCTCCGGTGCGAGCGAAAGGGTGACCGTCCCGTCGCGGGCGTGGCGCTGCGTGACGGCGACGCCCTCCAGCCGGTTGCCGCTCCATCCCTCGAGCCGGATGTCGCGCCAGACCCCGGCCGTCACGTAGCGCGGGCCCCAGTCCCAGCCGAACTGGCACTGCTCCTTGCGGATGATCGTGCAGCCGCCCACCGGGTCGTTGATGTCGCGCGGCCTGTGGCCTGTCCTCTCGGTGCGGATGTAGCGCGTCGCGCTGTCGAAGCGGATGCTCAGCCGGTTGAGGCCCTCCCGCAGAAGCGGCTTCACGTCCCACCGGTGGCCGATGAACATGTTCTCGGTGCGGGCCACCTCCGCGCCGTTGAGGCGCACGGTCGCCACGGTGTCGAGGCCGTCGGCGACGAGCTCGACGACCTCCTCGCCGAGCAGGGCGGCGCCCGCCTTGAACTCTGCCGAGTATTCCCAGGCGCGCTCGTCGATCCACTGCAGCCCGGCCTCGTTTGTACCCCGCAGGAAGTCGGGGATCGCCCCGGCCCGGCGCAGGTCGGTGTGCACGCAGCCGGGGACCGTCGCGGGCAGCCACGCGGAGTCCGAGCAGTCCCGGAACCTCCAGGGCAGCGGCGCGAGCGGAACGACTCTCATCCCGGGTGTGGCTATTTCAGGCCGAGGAAGGCGGTGACCCAGCCCGAGATCGCGTCATACTGCTCGGTCGAATAGCTGTGGCCCATCTCGAGGGTCACGCCGAGCGTCTTCGGCGCGGTGATGACTCCGTACGCCGCGTAGGCCGCGGTCGGAGGGCAGACCTCGTCATTGTAACCCCAGTTGTAGTAGCCGGGCACCTTCAGCCGCCTGGCAAAATTGACCGTGTCGTAGTAGCCGGTCGTTGCGGTCTTGGCCGGCGTGACCTGCGCCGAGGGCTTCCCATCCTCGCCGGGCTTGAAGGGGTGGGGCCACCCGCCGGCGCGGCCGTTGAGCTCCGCCGTGACGTCGCAAAAGGCGGGATGCGTGGCCGATAGCCCGGTCACCCTCGGATCGAGCGCTGCGGTAACGATCGTGAGCTGGCCGCCCTGGCTCGCGCCCATCACGACCAGGTTCTTGCCATCCCAGTCCGGCCGCGACGCCAGGAAGTCATTCGCGCGGACGCAGCTCAGGTAGACGCGCCGGTAGTAGTAGGTCTCCTTGTCGTCTAGGTTGAAGAACCAGTACCCGTTCAGGGCCCCGGCCGCCAGTTCGTCGTAGACCTCCTTGGCCAGGTTCACCGGGATGCCGTGGATGCCGATCTCGAGCACGATGGTCCCCTTTGCGGCCAGCTCGGGGTCCCCGAAGTAGGGGCGCACGCCCGCCCCCGGGACCTTCAGCACCGCCGGGTAGCGCCCGGGCGCCTTCGGCTCGCACAGGATGCCGTAAATGCGCGCGGGCACCTGGCTCCACGAGGGGCCCACGGTCCGGAAGCTCACGTGGTAGACGTCGACCTTCGAGGTGCACGCCTCGGGCATCAGGGTCATCCGCGCGTCGACCGGGATCTTTCCCAGTTCAGCCTTGCCCGCGTCCCAGAACGCGTCGAAGTCCGGCGGCTCGACCTGCGTGGGCTTGATCAGCTCGGGGGCGAACGCCGCGGTGGCCAGGCCCCGGTACTTGTGCCCCGCGACCTGGGTGGTGACAATGCAGCGCAGGAACCCGGGTGCGTTCATCGTGCCCGCGTCGATAACGAGGCCGGACAGCGGCACCGCGGCGGTCTTGATCTCGCCCGGGTACAGGTCGGGTCCCACCGTGTAGGCCACGATGACCCCGTCGATGGGCTCGCTGTCCGCGGTGACCGCGACCGAGAAGCGGGCGGCCTCGCCCAGCTTGTAGGTCCAGTCCCGGTGGTCCGGGGCGACGGTCACCTTCACCGTGGCGGCCCTCAGGGCGACTCCGGGTGGCACCGGCGAGATGGGCGTGGCGGGCGGCGTGTCGGCCAGTGCGCGGCTCCCGGCGAGGAGCGCGAGGCATGCGAGAGAAAGCAGTCGGTTGGTTTTCATGGCAAATCAGTGGGTTGGGCGGCGCCATCTCGGCGGAGGCCTCGGTGCACCCAAGGCGTGCGCAAGGCCGGCGTCCGCGAGGTTTTTCACGCCCCCGATTCTTTGGCAAGAACTACCCGCCCTGAATTGACGGCCGCGGGCGACCTGTGATGAATGGAAACGTGAAGCTCAACGCGGGGGCACGGCTCCTATTCATCGGCGACTCGGTGACCGACTGCAACCGACTGCGCCCGGTTGGAGGGGGATCCCGGCAGGCGCTCGGCGAGGGCTATGTGGCCGAGGTGGACAAGCTCCTGGCCCAGGTGCACCCAAGGCGCCCCGTGCGGATCACGAACATGGGCATCAGCGGGAACACGGTGAGGGACCTGGCGGCCCGCTGGGACAAGGACGTGATCGCGCTCGAGCCGGATTGGCTTGCGGTGATGATCGGCATTAACGACGTGTGGAGGCAGTTCGACGGGGTAGACAGCGCCGCGGCCGTCTCGCTCGAAGAGTACCGGGGCACGTACGACGGCCTCCTTGCACGGACGCGCCCGCTGCTCAAGGGACTCGTCCTCATGACTCCCTACTACGTCCAGGCCGAGCGCAGGGACATCATGCGCCTGCAGATGGACGAGTACGGGCGGGTGGTGAGGGACCTGGCGGCACGGCACAAGGCGCTCTTCGCCGACACCCAGGCGGCGATCGACAGCGCCCTCACCCGCCTTGACTACAAGATCGTGGCCCCCGACCGCGTGCACCCGACGGAGATCGGGCACAGGGTCCTGGCCCACGCCTTTCTGCGCGCGATCGGCTTTAAGCCGCAGTCTCGCCGGTGACGACGGTCCCGCCGGTGACGTTCACCTTCTCGAGGATCGCCTTGGTGATCTTCTCCGCGAGCTCCGGCTTCTCCCGGATCGCCTGCTTTGCGGCGTCGCGTCCCTGCCCGACAAGCTCGCCCAGGTAGGTGATCCACGCGCCCTTCTTCTCGAGGATCCGGTGCTCGAGGCCGAGGTCGAGGAGGGAGCCCGACGCCGAGATGCCCTCGTCGTACATGATGTCGAACTCGACCTCCGTGAAGGGTGGGGCGACCTTGTTCTTCACCACCTTGATCTTGGTGCGGTTGCCGATGACCTTGCCCTCGGGCGTCTTGATCTGGTCCTTGCGGCGGATGTCGATCCGGATCGAGGAGAAGAACTTCAGCGCCCGGCCGCCGCTCGTCGTCTCGGGATTGCCGAACATCACGCCGATCTTCTCGCGGATCTGATTGGTGAAGATGCAGACGCACTTCGTCTTGCTGACGACGGACGTCAGGCGGCGCATGGCCTGGGACATGAGCCTCGCCTGGCTTCCCATGGTCATGTCGCCCATCTGGCCGTCGAGCTCAGCCTTCGTGATCAGGGCGGCCACGGAGTCCAGCACGATGACGTCGATGCTGTTGGAGCGGATGAGCGTCTCCATGATGTTCAGGGCGTCCTCGCCGCTGTCGGGCTGGGAGACGAGAAGGTCGTCGAGCTTCACACCGACGACGCGGGCGTACTTCGGATCGAGCGCATGCTCCACGTCGATGAACGCGGCCAGGCCGCCCCTGCGCTGGCATTCCGCGATCACGCTCAGACAGAACGTCGTCTTGCCCGACGACTCCGGGCCGTAGACCTCCACGATCCGCCCGAGGGGCAGGCCTCCCACGCCGAGCGCGAGGTCGATCGCGAGGGAGCCCGTCGACATGGTCTCGACCTTCATCTTGGCGTTGCTGCCAAGGCGCATGATCGAGCCCTCGCCGAACTCCTTCGTAATCGATGAAAGGGCCAGCTCGATGTTCTTGTCGCGCATGTGCGCGGCGGGGGCGGATGCGGGGGACTTCGTCTCTGCGGCTTTTGAGGGAGTGGCTTTGGACATGGCTTAGAGGGGGACCCTTGTTGACGCATTCATTTTGAATCGGCGCGATTCAAAAATCCCGAATATTCCCAGTTTTTTTCCCGGCCCCCAAGGCCGGGAGAAGCCTCAGCGCGACGCACCCGCTGCCGGCGACCTCCGCCAGCACCCGGACGGTGGACCCGGCACCCCTCCGGGTGTTTGCCGGGCTTCCGGCGCCGAACGCCCGCTCAAAGCGCAAGACGGCGCCGCCGCCGGGTCCCCGGCGCCCGGTGGCAAACCTGGTTCCGTTCGCGATCGTGTCGCACACCATCCAATCGGGCAGCCGCGATCCCATGGACGAGCACTGGCGCGCGATGCGCGCGGAGAAGCGGATCACGGTGATGGCCGTTTGTCGGGTCGTATTCATGGAGCCGGGAAGGGTGGGGCGCGAAGCCAGGCCCGGGTTCGGGTGCAAGTCAACACGTTAATTAGACAAGTCTAACATTGTCGGCGCCGGTTCCGAGGCGGACGCCTCGAAAGCCTGAGGTAATGCACTCACTGGTTGCGATTTGCGCGAAAATGGGTGAGGATCGTGCCCTGTGACCTTTAGCGAATGGCAGCAGCTTGCGCCGGAGGCAGCCGCTCGCGAGTTGCGGCGGAGAACCGAGGCGTTTCTGTCGCCATCGCAGCGCCGGGCGGCTCTGGCGGTACTTCCTGAGGAATCGGAACTTGCGGCCGCGTTCGCGGGCTCGCGCCCCGGGAACCCCCTTCGCGGAGTCCCCTACCTGCTGAAGGACCTGTTCGACGTCGCCGGGATGCCCACGTACGCGGGCTCCCTGTTCCTCCCGGAGGTCCGGGCGAAGCCGGAATCGGACTCGAGGATCGTGCAGGCCCTTGCCGCGGCGGGCGCCGTCATGGCGGGCAAGACCCACCTTTTCGAGTTCGCCTGGGGCCTCACCGGGGAGAACGCCCACTACGGGGACTGCGAGCATCCCCGGTTCCCGGGGCGCACCACCGGAGGGTCGAGCAGCGGGTCCGCGCTGGCCGTCGCGGCGGACGTCGTCCCCTTTGCGGTGGGCACCGACACGGGGGGCTCGATCCGGGTGCCGGCCGCGTTTTGCGGGATATACGGCTACCGCGGCACTCCCGGCGACGCCCTGATCTCGGACGCCGTCCCGCTCTCGCCGAGGTTCGACACGGCCGGCTGGTTCACCCGCTCGGCCGCGGACATGCGTTCGGTCTTGGACGCCCTGGTCGGGCCCTTCGAGGGCGGCCCTGCGCCCCGCGGCTGCTACGTCGAGATGCCCGATCTTGAGCCCCAGGTCGCCGTGGCATGCCGCGCGGCGGCAGCCGGGCTTGCGCGGCTCGCCGACGAGTCCACACGCGGGGAACTCCTGGCTAGGTTTGCGCCGGCGGCGGAGGTCTACGGCGTCCTTGCCGGGGCCGAAACCTGGAAGATCCACAAGAAATGGGCCGAGAGGCACCGCGCGCAGTACGGACCCCTCCTGCAGGACCGCCTCGAGCGGGCCCGGGGGATTTCGCCGGCGCAGGTGGCCGCGGTGGAGCCGAGCTTCGAGGCCCTCGTGCTGGCCTGGAAGCGCTTCTTCCAGGCCTACGATTTTCTCGTTATCGCGGCCTCGCCGTTCCCGGCGCTCGCCAAGGCCGACTGCACGCCGGCCAACCGGCTCCGGATGCTCGATCTGACGACGCCCGCGAGCCTTGCGGGCCTGCCTGCGCTGACGATTCCGGTCCCGCTGCCCTCGGGGTTGTCAACGGGGCTGCAGGTCATTCCGAGCGACCCGCGCAGCCGGGTGTTCGCTTGGGTACTTGACGCGGTCGAATCCGGCGCCGCGAAATCCTGATGCCCCTTCGCGGGCGTCAGTCGTCGGGCTGGTTGAGGAAGAGGAGGCTGATGCCCACGAACAGGAACATCCGCCCCGCCGCATCCTGGCCGTTCCACGCCCGGGATTGCCACATGAGGAACCATTCGCCGCCCACGGTCATGAAGGCGAAGTACCACTGGACCAGGCTTGCCGTCAGGCCGATTGACGCCAGTTCCTTGGCCTTCCTCCATTCGGCGGCGGCAGCCCCGCGCGCCCGCCACAGCTTGAGGGCGCCGGCGCCAATGAGGCCGCAGCAGAGGGCCTCCCAGCCGATGATCGAGGCGTAGAACGCCTTGTGGACCAGCGGCGTCTGGACGGCGCGGTACATTGCCGCGTTTCCGGGGAAGGTCGTGTCCATGCTGAGGACGTGCCGGACGAACTGGTAGTTGGAATTGGGATCCGTCAGGTTGTTGAACACGACGACGAGCAGGAAGACGGACGACAGGGCCGTGATGGCGATCTTGCAGAGCCGGAGGTTCATGGGCGGGGAGGTCTCCTGCGGGGATTGGGTTCGCGAAGGTGTGGCTGCAAGGCGGTCAACGCAGCTCGCCGTATCCCGGGGGCCGCGCGTCCCGGACGGCCTCCCCATCGACGAGCCTGCGGTCCGATCTGGGCCTGCTCAGGAACTCGCTGAAGGAGCGGGCGGGAAACACGACCAAGTGGGCGGGCGCGCCCGGCGCCACGCGGCCCATGTCCGGAAGCCCGACCAAGTCGGCGGCCGCGGTCGTGACCATGCCCACGGACTGCGAGAGGCGTGAATCCAGGTGTGCGATCCGCACGCTCTGGATGTAGACCTCGGCCGCGTCGAGGTCCCCGTACGCGTGAAAGGCGTCGCGGACATTGTCGCTTGCGCAGGCGACCGGCACGCCCGCGTCGAGAAGGTCGTGGATGAGCGTGATCCCCCTCCAGCGGGGCGTGCGCGGGAATTCGCCGCCTCGGCGGTCCTGAAGGTAGAGGTTGCAGAGGGGCAGCGAGACCACCCGGATCGCCGCCTCCCGGACGAGCGCGATCGTGGACCTCTGGCGCTCCGGCGGCTGGACGGCCAGGCTGCAGCAGTGGCCGCAGACGACCGGGTTTGCGAACCGGTTGCGGATCACCGCCTCGGCCAGGGTGCGAAGCACCTCCTCCCTCGGGTCGCCGTTCTCGTCCACGTGCAGGTCAAGCCCAAGGCCCCGGTCCCTCGCGATGGCCAGCAGCCGGTCGAGCTGCCCGGGCAGGTCCTGCGACATGGGCGACCACCCGCCGAGGGCGCACGCCCCGTACTTCACCGCGAGGTCAGCCACCGCGTCCCCTTCGGGCCCGGAATAGTTCGCGATCCCGGTGAGGGGCACGGTCTGGAGCGTGATCCGCCCTTCCCACGCCTCGCGCAGCTCCTGCATCGCCGCGTGGTTCACCTCGCCCCACGGAAGCCACGTGTCGACATGCGTGCGCAGGATCCGGGTCCCGTGCTCCCAGGCGCAGTGGAGCGCAAAGCCCGCCCTGCGCATGAGATCGGCCCGGTTCCAGTTCTCCTTGTCCCTGGCCAAAACATCGAGCGCCTCGGAAAACCTGCCGCTCCTGTTCGGGGCGCGCTCCCAGGTGTGCGCCTTGTCGAGATGGACGTGGGCGTCGACGAATCCCGGGAAGACCACCGCCCCGTCCAGGTCCGACGTCCCCTGCGCGGGCGCCCCCCCAAGGGGCGCCGCGTCCGCTGAGCGGGCCACCGAAGCGATCTTGCTGCCCTCGATCCCGATGTCGCAGACGACGGTCGGCTCCAAGGGGTCCGGCGCCGGGCCGGCGACCGAGGGGGGGAGAACGGCGGCGGGCACACGGGCCCTTTTAAGGAGAAGCATGCCGGTTTTGGTGACTGCGCAGAGCACGCTATGTGCCACGGTGCGCCGCAGCAAGACTCCATCGGAACGCGGCCTCTGCGTCTAAACGACAGCTTGCGGCGCCGTTCGCGATGGCAACATTCTTGCTGCCGCCCTTTCGAATGCCTGCCGGAACCGAGGAACTGAAGACGACGCTGCGCGCCCTGGTCGGCGCGGACAACCTCGTCGATTCCGGGGACGCGCTGGAGGCGCTTTCCAAGGACTTCTACTGGTATTCCCCCGTGCTCAGGCGCCAGCTCCAAGACAAGCAGGCCGACATGGTGGTGCGCCCGGGGGACCTCGGGCAGCTGCGCTCCTTAGTCTCGGCGTGCTGGAGCGCGCGCGTCCCGGTGGTCGCTCGGGGCGCCGGCACGGGCAACTACGGGCAGTGCGTGCCGCTGTTTGGGGGCGTGGTCATCGATTTTTCAAGGATGGACCGCATTTTCTCGGTCGACGCGGGCGTGGCCCGCGTCGAGGCGGGCGCGCGCCTCGGCAGCATCGAGACCGAGGCGCGGAAGTCCGGCTGGGAGCTGCGCTGCATGCCGTCGACCTGGGTGAAGAGCACGATGGGCGGGTTCCTGTGCGGGGGGTCGGGCGGGATAGGGTCGATCACCTGGGGAGGGATCAACGCCCCAGGCAACATCAAGTCCCTCACGATGCTCACCTGCGAGGAAGCACCCCGGCTGGTGCGCCTCGAGGAGGCGCAGAGCCTGAAGGCGCTCCACACCTACGGGACGACCGGGCTCCTGGTCGAGGTGGAGATGCGCCTCGGCCCCAGGATTGACTACGAGCAGCTGATCCTGGGCGCTGCAGACTGGGACCGCCTGCTCAGCTGGACGGACGCCGCCTCGCGCCGACTGGACTGGCGCAAGCGCCTCGTCACCCAGTTCGAGTGGCCGATACCCGCGTACTTCAAGCCGCTCGCCAAGCACCTTCGCCCGGGTGACTCGGCCTCGTTCCTCCTCCTCGACCGGGCCCAGGCGGACGAGGCCGTCGCCAGCGCCGCGGCCGCGGGGATCGACTGCGTCTACCGCAGGCCGCTCAGCGATCCCCCGAAGCCGCCGTTCATCACGGACTACACCTGGAACCACACGACGCTGTGGGCGATCAAGACGGACCCCAGGATAACCTACCTGCAGGCCGGATTCGGGAGGAACTTCCGCGAGCAGTTCGCGGAGCTGAGGAGGCGGTTTCCCGGCGAGATCCTCCTCCACCTGGAATGGACGGCGGGCAACGCGAAGATGATGAGGGGAAACGCGGTCCTCAACAACGCGGACGAGGTCGTGGTCGGAGGGATCCCGCTCGTCTTCTTCAAGTCGGAGGAGCGCCTGGCCGAGATCATCCGGGTCTGCGAGGAGATCGGCGTGTACATCGCCAACCCGCACACCGTGCTCCTCGAGGACGGCGGCCGGCATCCGAACATCGCCGACAAGCGCGCGTTCAAGGCCGAGGTCGACCCGGTGGCGCTGCTCAACCCCGGGAAGATGAAGACCTACCCGGTCAATCCGTTCGCAGAGGGGACGGCTGTCCGATGAGGGAGGCCCAAACACCCATCGTCGAGCTGAAGGGCGTCGAGAAGCGCTACGGCGACGGCCCCCTCGTGCTCGACAACATAAGCTTCTCGGCTGAGCGGGGCGACTTCGTGACGCTGATCGGCCCGAGCGGGTGCGGGAAGTCCACGATCCTGAGGCTCATCTCCGGCCTGAACCCGGTCTCGGCGGGCAGCATCGTGGTCGACGGGATGGAGCCGTCGAAGGCCGTCGAGAGGCTCGCTTTCGTCTTCCAGGAGCCGACGCTATTGCCCTGGCTCACCGTATCCCAGAACGTCGAGGTGCCCATGCGCCTGCACGGGACGCAGGCTGCGACCCGCACCGAGACCGCCCGGCGCTCGCTTGAGCTGGTGAGGCTCGCCGACCGGATGGACTATTACCCCCGGCAGCTTTCCGGGGGCCAGAAGATGAGGGTATCGATCGCCCGGGCCCTCAGCGTATCGCCGAGGATCATGCTCCTGGACGAGCCGTTCGGCGCCCTGGACGAGATGACGCGCGACCACCTCAACGAGGAGCTCCTTGCGATACGTCAGCAGCTCGCCTGGACGGCGTTCTTTGTCACCCATTCGGTCGCCGAGGCGGTCTTCCTCTCGAACCGGATCCTGGTCTTCTCCGCCAACCCGGGGCGGCTCCACGACGAGATCCGGGTCGACTTCCCTTATCCGAGGACGGAGGAGACCCGGGAATCCGAGCCCTACCAGAGGCTTGTGGCGGAGGTCTCGAAGATCCTGCGCTCGGTCGAGCGCCTGAAGGCATGAGCGCCCCGGGCACAGGATCCAGGTTCTCGCGGCTGGCAAGGAACCTCCTGCCGGTCGCGACCGGCGTCGGCATGATCCTCGCGTGGTATGCCGTCTGCCTCGGGCTGAGCGCCGACCACCGGTTCCTCCTGCCGTCCCCGCGCGAGGTGGCGCAGGCGTTTGCCGAAAAGGGTCCGACCCTCTGGAGCGCCGCACTCTCCACGGGAAGCGGCGCCGTCCTCGGGTTCGGGATGGCGGTGTTCCTGAGCTTCGCGCTCGCGCTCTTCCTGTCCCTCTCGGCCCTCATTCGGGCCAGCTTCTACCCCTACCTGATGGTACTCCAGATGACGCCGATCATCGTGATCGCCCCGATCCTGGTCCTTTGGGTGGGGCCGGGCCTAGGGAGCGTCACGATCATCACGTTCCTGATCTGCTTCTTTCCCATGGTGGTGAACACGACCCAGGGCCTCATCTCCACCGACCGGAACCTCGTGGACTTCTTCCGCATGTGCAAAGCCTCGAAGCTGCAGGAGATCTTCCTGCTGCGGGTGCCCGCGGCGCTGCCCTATTTCTTCACCGGCCTGAAGATCGGCGCCACGCTGGCGCCGATAGGGGCGATCGTGGGCGACTACATCGCCGGCAACTCAGCGGGAGGGCAGGGCGGCCTCGGCTTCCTCACGATCGTCTACAGCTCGCAGTTCCAGATGGGCGCGCTGTTCGCCACGGCCGCGGTGGGCTGCCTCATGGGATTCGTGTTTGTCGCAGGGGTGGTCGCCCTCAGCTGGCTCGCCCTCCACAAGTGGCACGATTCCTTCAGTCGGTCCGACACGTGATAACGACCCACAAGCTTGCGCGGGGCACTTCGGCCGCGGCCGCGGCCCTTGCCGTGCTGCTGGCGGGCTGCTCCAAGCCGGCGCCGTCGGCTTCGCAGGCCGGCGGGGCCGCCGCGCTGCCCAGGATCCGCTTCAAGACGGACTGGTACCCCCAGGCCGAGCACGGCGGCTTCTACCAAGCCCTGGCAAGGGGCTTCTACAGGGACGCCGGAATCGACGTCGACATCGTCCCGGGAGGGCCCGGGATCCTCGTGCCCCAGCTCATGCTTTCCGGCCAGGCCGACATCGCCATGGGCAGGAGCGACGACATCCTCGTCTTTGCGGATCAGGGGCTCCCCTTTGTCATCGTCGGCGCCTACATGGAGCATGACCCGCAGGCGATCCTGGTCCACGAGGAAGACACGGTGAGGACGTTTGCCGACCTCAACAACCGGACCCTCATGGCGGTTCCGGGCGTGCATTGGATCGATTTCCTCAAACGGCGCTACCACATAGACTTCAGGCAGATTCCCTCCAATTTCGGAATCGCGCAGTTCATGTCCGACAGCACCTTCATCCAGCAGTGTTTCGTCACGAACGAGCCCTACTACGTCCGCAAGAATGGGGGCCATCCCCGGACGCTGCTGCTGTCGGATTCCGGCTATGATCCCTACCGCATCATCTTTACGACCCAGGCGTTCCTTCGCGACCATCCGCAGGAGGTGCGCCGGTTCGTTGCGGCGTCGATTCACGGCTGGGACGACTTCATGAATGGGGACCCGTCTCCGGGGGAAGCGCTCATCGCGGTGCGCAACACCAACATGACGAAAGAGTTCATGGAGTATTCGATCAAGGCGATGCGCGACGCGCACATCATCTCGGGAAAGCCGGAACTCGGGGAGCGCCTCGGGATGATGACCCGTGCGCGGATGCAGGAGCAGGTCGACGCCCTTTCCCAGCTGAAGATCATCCCCGGTTCGCTGGTCCTGGAGACCATCGTGCGCTTCGATTTTCTTCCGCCGGAGCTTCAGGCGGCCAAGTAGATCTTGTCCGGGGCATTTGGCACTGTTCGCGCAGGAAATGTTGACATCCTCCCGGTCTGCTTCGCTTTGGCCGGGTTTGCGCGCCGCTTGCGATCATGGACGAGGGCATAGAGCTCGATGCGGTGTACCAGCCCTCGAAGCGATGGACCGTCAACGAGAACTTCACGTACCAGGACGCGACTGTCTACGAGAGCGACTTCTTCCAGGAGACGGGCAACTACGTCGACAGCTACAACACGGACTACATTGTCGACGGCCAGCCGGGCACCGGGATCGGCGAACCGAACTTCACGGGCTACCAGCCGCCGAACGGCAAGATGCGCGCCCCCGGGATCCCGCAGCTCCAGGCGAACTTCTACGTGGTCTACAGCTCCCCGATGGGATGGGCCGTGGGCGCCGGCCCGCAGATCCCGGAGCGGCAGTACGCGAATGACCCGGAGACGCTCCACATTCCGACGGAGGAGGAGTGGGACGGCTACATCTGCTGCGGCGAGAAAGCGTGGGACATCCGCCTCAACATAAAAAACATTTTCAACCCGAGGGTGCTGAACCCGATCGACGTGAGCTTTGCTGATAATGACACGATTTATGTACGTCCGCCGATCACGGCCTCGGTGACCATCAGGAACCGGTTATGGCCGATTGCGAATTGGGGATCTCCTTGAGCGACGGCCCTTTAACGTGCCACCGTTCCTGTGTGACAATATTTTCTTATTGGCCGCATAAACCGCCGCTTGCGGGCTTTGGGAATGCGAAAGCTTGATCTTGAAACCCGGCGGTCCTTACCTGCCCGCCGAAATGACTAACACCAAGCTCGGTAGAGTTGTTCTCCGGGGCCTGGCCGCGCTATGCGCGGCGGGCACCCTCAGTGTTGGGTTGCGAGCGCAATCCTCAACCCCACCGCCGGCGAGCGCGCCGGATGCGTCGACGGCACCCTCATCTTCCGCGGTGTCCGCGGTATCCAAGGAAAAGGTGACCACCCTGGAGAAATACACGGTCAGCGACGTGCCGATCTCCGAGCAGGTTCTGCCCACGGTCCGGCCGATCGACAGCGTATACGGTGACGACCGGAACATCCTCGACATTCCGAGGTCGGTCGCGAGCGTCAACGCGGCGTGGATGGAGGATCGCGAGGTGAAGAACGCGATGGATTTCGGGCAGTTCTCCTCTGGTGTGTATGCGGCCGCCAACTACGGCATCCCCGGCGTCCCCCAGATCCGGGGCGACTACGGGCAGATCTACGTCAACGGCCAGATGATCCCGTACTCGCGCAACAGCACGTCGCTTTCGTTCAACGGCGTCGAGGCGATGGACATCGTCGAGGGCCCCGGCACCGCGTCGTACGGCCCCCAGGGCAACGGCCCGGGCGGCTACGTCAACTTCGTGATGAAGGAGCCCTATTTCGACCGCGACCACCTGGATATCTCGGCGACGCTCGGCTACTGGACGAGCGGGCACTCCTATTCGAATCCCGAGTACACGATCGATTTCGGCGGACCGATCTCTGACAAGCTCGCCTACCGCGTGAGCTACCTCGGCCGGTACGGGGACGGGTACTACCTAAATTCCCATGACCAGACCCAGGATGTCTACACCGCGCTCACCTACCTCGCCACCAAGTCGCTCAAGTTCGAGTTCTGGGCCGAGGGATTCGCCACGCACAACAACGAGATCAACGGCGCGAACCGCGTGACGCAGCAGCTGATCAACAATGGCACGTACATCGGGGGCCCTGCGGGGCCGGCGACAAGCGGCCCGTTCGCCTATTACGGCTACGACATCATCACGACGCCGAACCCCCCGGGGGGAACCTACGGATCCATGGGCGACGGCTCGTATTCGATCGTCAATCCCGCGACGGCCTACACGGTCAAGCTTCCCGCCTACGACGCCCTCCTCGGCCCGAACGACACCGCCCGCTCGAAGCTCTTCGAGGGCCAGCTGAAGACGACTCTCGATCTCACGACGGATTCAAGCGTCGTCAACCTCATGTATTACGGCCTCGAGCACTCGAACAAGTTCGAGACCTATGGGTACGACGAGTATATCCCCCGGGACCTCATCCTCCAGGACCGCCTGGAATACCATGGCCTCTTCAACACGGGCCCGGTCATCAACTCGGTGATCACGGGCCTTGACTACCGGTTCCAGTACCTGAGGGCATACGACGACTACCAGACGGAGCCGTTCACGATCTACGACGTCTACCAGTCGCAGTCCAACATCTTCTACCCGGGATACTACCTTGAGGGGGAGACCTGGGGCAGCGGCCTTCAGGTGCCGGGTCATCCCGGGTACAGCAGCGTGGAGCACCAGGATTCCACCATCAAGGATCCGGCGGCCTTCATCCAGGATGACATCAAGATCAACAAGTGGCTCTCGATGATCCTTGGTTTCCGCGAGGACTATATCACCGCGAATACGGCGAACCCCCCGCTCGTCGAGGCAGGCTACTACGCGAATTCCCAATTCGTTCCGCTCGCGACCCCGGTCTTTTATGACCGCGGCGCCGCCTACTCGGAGAGCGCCAACGCGCTCGATCCGTCCTACTTTGTCAGCCTGATCATCAAGCCGACGGAGACGCAGTCGTTCTACGCCACCTACGACCGCGTCGACGCGGTGCACGGGGCCACGAACTTCGGCGGCGTTGACGGCGGAGGAAACGGGGTTGCGACCGCGTCGGACACCGGGCAGCCGAGCTTCATGCCGAACCCGGGCTCGAACCACAGCGTCAAGGATTCGATCTCCGTTGCGAGCACGCTCTACGAGTTCGGGTACAAGGGGAGCTTCATCAACAACACGCTCTTCGTGTCGGCGGCGGTGTTCCAGCAGATCAAGATTGAGCCGCAGGTCATCGGCCTGCCCTACAAGGTGAAGGACAACGGGCTCGAGTTCAGCACCGTGTACCAGCCGACCAAGGCGTTCACGCTCAACGCCAACCTCACGTACCAGGATGCGACGGCGTTCGGCTACGCCACGGGCGTGGGTCCCGGCGAGCAATTCGGCGGCTTCTTCTTCCAGGAGACCGGCAGCTACCTTGACGCCTACGATACCTCGACCCCCGTCGATGGGACGTACGGCACCGGCAACGGCGCGGTGAACTACGTGGGCTGGAACCCCCCGACCGGCCGGATGAGGGCCCCGGGCGTTCCGCAGCTGCTCATCAACGTGTTTGCCGAATACAAGACGAAGAACGGGTGGGGCGTCGGCCTTGGGCCCCAGATCATCGGCAAGCAGGACGCCAACGACCAGGACACCCTGCACATTCCGACGGAGTACGAGCTTGATGGATATATCCTGTGGGTGCCCAGCAAGCGATGGGACGTACGGGTCAACATTACGAACATCACCAACAACAGGATCCTTGACCCGATCGACGTGAGCTTTGCCGGCAACGACACGATCTTCGTCCGCAAGCCGATCTCAGCCTCGATCACGTTCCGGATGCATCTCTGACGGGCAGCCAGAGCCGTATCCTTCGGAAAAGGGGGCCCCAAAACGGCCCCCTTTTTCATGCACCGTATTCGGTCTCGCTCGGGGGCCCGCGCTACTGTTGTCCCTCGGTGATGAACTCGATCAGCCCGGACAGCTCGCCGTCCGTGTATCGCGGGTGGGGTTCCATCTTCGCGCAGGGGACGAGCGACTTTGGGTCCCTGACGTACTTCATGAAGAAGGCCCTGTCGTAGCCGGCGTACGCGGCGATGACCGGGAAGGGGCGCCCGGCCTTGGTGCCGCCGAAGGCGCCCGGCGGACCGGCGTGGCAACTGGCGCAGGTGTTCACCCAGGCCTCCCGGCCCGCGGCGGCCGCCTGGGACAGCGACGACCACTTGCCCGAGTAGAAGCCCCGGAAGCGGTCCGCGTAGGAGGCGACCTCGAGCGTCGTGACGCCCCACGGCTTCTTGTGCTGCACGTTGGGGTAGCTCGCTACCCGGGGCTCGAAGTCCGCGGAAACAAGGATGGCGTAGGGGCCGGGGTTGAAGGTGACGCCGGCAGGGGGCCAGTCCCTCGGGCCCTTCCCGTTGATCTCAAGAACAATGAAGGGCCGGTAGTCGGCGATGAATGCCAGCGTGTAGACCGACGCGTACCCGTCGGCGCACGTGGCCAGGATCGAATCCGTGCCGGGGCCGGTCGGAAGGGCCGTCCAGAGATCGGACAGGGACACGACCGTCAGGACCTGCGGGCCCATCATGAACTCCCCGTCCACCGTCAGCCGGGCCGAGGGGAGCGCGCGAAGGTCTGGCCATCGCACGTACGCGGTCCCACCGTCCGGGACGCCGGCCAGCCTGCCCGTCACCGCGAGGTCGTACGGGGAGCTTCGCTCGGGGTGCAGCTCCAGGGCGGCGGCCGGGGTTGCCGCGGAAAGAAGGAGCAGGGCAAGCGCAGCCGGGTTCCTCAGTTTCATCGGTCGGGGATTTAGGGAGTGTTTGCAAAATCAATGGATGAGCCAATCAACGACTGCCGCAAGCTGAACGAAGGCGAGAAACGTAATAGCGAGTTTCTCGTATCTGGTGCTGAGGCGCCGGTAGCGTTTGAGACGGCAGAAGAAGTTTTCGACTTTGTGGCGCCTCCGGTAGTAGCCGCGGTGAAAGGCCACTGGCCACCGGCGAGAGCGTTTCGCCGGGATACAGACGCGCGTACGCTGCCTGCACAGGCGCGCCCGAAACGAGTCGGCGTCGAAACCTTTATCGGCGACGGCACGGTGGTTGCGCAAGCAAGGCAAAAGCGGCTCGACCGCGTACAGATCGTGACGTTGCCCTTCGGCCAAGCCGAGCGCCACAGCTCGCCCACCACCGTCGACAATTGCAGCAAGCTTAGTATTGATTCCACCCTTAGTTCGACCGATCGCTTGAGCAGCTTGACCGCCGCATGGATTCGCGCCGTCCTGATGCAACTTGATGTGCGAGCAATCGATATGCCGCAGTTGACCTGTGGCTCTCTCTGCGACAATCGCGAGCATCCGGGAGAAGAGCCCCTCAGCACACCAGCGACGAAACCGCGAGTAGACCGAGTTCCACGGGCCAAACTGCTCCGGCAGGTCGCGCCACGGGATACCGGTTCGCAGGACGTAGAATATCGCGGTGAGCATAAGCCGATCATCTTTCGGCGGTCGCCCGCGTAGAGGCCACCTGCGGGTTTTGTCACGCGAGCGGTTAATTTTTTTAGCCTTCGCCACAAAGGCTCGGGCAGCTCTCTGCGCAGGACCAGTTTCATGCGCCAAGTGGGATCAATTCGCTCTGTCTTTGTTCCCACTGTCATTGGCACGTTTGAATCAAGTCCATTGGGGCGTACTTATCCGTTAATCGACAGTTACCTGAGACGTCGAGCCCCGCAGCACGACTTTCTTGGAGAGACGCCAATCGTTTCGAGAAACTGCATTGCGTCACGTACCTAAGACGCTGGGTCTGTCCTGTTACCGCAGTTCATATATTTCGATCAAGGCGACCCCCGTCGAATTCAAGCCACCAGTCACTTGTGCTGTATAGTTCCCTGGAGGTAATGTGGCGACTATCGCTGAGTCAGCCGATCCGTCCACGAGAGCAAAAGCGCCGACCTTCGCGGAAAGCTCGGCCGTTAGCGGCTGCACGGAGATGTTGCCGGTGGCGGCGCTTCCGACGATAGGCCAGGTACCCCAACCAGTGTTCGTGGCGATGATTCCTCCAGTGCCGTCGAATAGCGTTAGGACTGGGCTTGCAAGGGCCCCGGGAACGCCAAATCCGGTAAGAGCCGGCCCGTCCCCGCGGATGATAACGGTTTGCCAGGAACTTCCTTTGATCACGAATCCGCCAATCAGAATGTCGCTCCCTGTGCCGACGAATGCGCGGGCAGAAAGGTTGATCAGGCGATCCGCAGGGGCTAGGCCGTCGGCATCATAGATTTCAGCAAGGGCCACACCGCTGTTGTTTGTTTGCGAGATCACCTGGGCTGTGTACGGGCCGGCAGCGAGCGATTCCAGGAGTGCCGTGTCGTGGGAGCCGACGGTAAGGTTAAAAGCGCCCAATTTGGCAAAAGTTGCCTCGAGCGTCGTGGACCATGAGGTTGCGGTCGCAAGGGTCGTGCCGCCCGAGACTATTGTGAGCTGGGGGTCCGTCAGGAATCCCGTAACACCGAAGTTTGCGAGCGAAGGTCCGTCACCACGGATAAGGATGGATTTTGCGTCGGGTCCCGCGGTCACAAAGCCGGCGATGAGCTGGTTTGCGCCGCCAGCCCCGCTCGCGGAATAGGCGCGTGCCGACAGGTTGATGAGCCACGCGTCCGTCTGGACGGTGAACGTACCTAAATTCGCTGTCTCCGACCCAACGGAATTCGATGCGACAATAGAATAGGTGCCCTCACTAGCGGCCGTGGGAAAGAAAGCGTACGAGGCCCCTGTCGCACCGGCGATGGCGACGCCGTTTAGGAACCACTGGAACTGAATCGAAGCCGGATTGCCGGTCGCCGTGACGAATAGGCCGATCGGATAGGCGCCATTCATGAAGGAGGAGGAGGGCAACGGGTTAACGATAGTTATAGATGGTCCCGCCAGTGGCGTCTTCACTCCGTAGCGGATCGTGTTATTAAAACGGTCCGCGACATAGATGTTTCCAACCGGGTCGACCGCTATACTGGCTGGCCAATTGAATTGCGCAGCTGCCCCGGTCCCATCGGCAAAGCTGAAGTTGTTCGAATCAGCCGGCGGGCCCGCGCCCGCAAGCGTCGTTACCACCCCCGCCGGCGTAACCATTCGAATCTCGTTGTTTCCCGTGTCCGCAACGTAGACGTTGCCGCCCCCATCCACTGCCACACCGGAAGGGCCTCTGAACTGTGCCGCGGCTCCTGTTCCATCGGCATTACCGACGCCGTCAATCCCCGATGAACCTGCCAGAGTCGTGACCGCCCCGTTTGGAAATATCTTGCGAATCGTGCCGTTGGCTTGATCCGCGACATATACATTGCCGCTCCAATCCACCGCCAAGCCCATTGGGGAGAAAAACTGTGCAGCGGATCCTGTCCCGTCCGCGCTGCCCCGGACTCCTGCTGTACCCGCCAGTGTAGTCACAACCCCAATCGGAGTGACCTTTCGTATCGTGTCGTTTCCGTTGTCAGCTACATAAATGTTTCCGCTCGCGTCGACGGCAATGCCTTGTGGGCCATCAAACTGCGCTGCCGGCCCTGTGCCGTCTGCACTGCCGACACCTGCCGCGCCCGGCGAGCCCGCCAGAGTCGTGACGACTCCGTCAGGAGTAATCTTCCTAATGTCACCGTCCGCAACGTAGACGTTGCCTGCCTTGTCCACCGCTAAAGCGGAGGGAAGATTGAACGTTGCGGCGGCTCCGGTCCCATCCACATCAAAGGGAGCCCCACTTGGCTCCCCTGGAGTCCCGTTTGCGGCTTCTGGAGTTGGATTGTTTGGCGAGCCCGCAAGAGCTGTCACCTCGCCGTCTGCTGTGATTTTGCGGATCGTCTCGTTGAAGGTATCCGCAACATAGACGTTGCCGCTCAAATCCACTGAAATGCCCTGCGGTTGATTAAACCGGGCAGCATTCCCGGTTCCGTCCAAATAGCCTGCTGTCGCGCTGAACGAGCCGGCCATGGTCGTCACCACGCGAGCCGGCGTAATCTTCCGGATCTCATTATTGTACGTGTCCGCCACATAGACATTTCCATTAGCGTCGACCGCCACATCGCCAGGTCGCAGGAAATGGGCAGCTGTGCCGACACCGTCTGCCATATCGCCGTAGGCTCCTATCGCTTCCAAGTTGCCCACGTTGCCAGCCACGGTTGTCACCACTCCGGCCGGCGTGATTTCCCGTATCGTAGAGTTTCCCGTGTCCGCAACGAAGAGGTTCCCGTTCGCGTCAATCGACAATCCACTGGGTTGCGAGAACTGTGCTGCGGTCCCGACTCCGTCCGCACTCCCGGAGACCCCCGCAGTTCCAGCGATTGTCGTTACCACCCCTGCGGAAGTGATCTTCCGGATCGTGTTGTTCCACGTGTCTGCAACATAAACATTGTTGGTCGTGTCCACCGCAACGCCGGCCGGCTCGTTGAATTGAGCAGCGGACCCTGTCCCGTCGGAGCTTCCTTCCACTCCCGGCGTTCCGGCCAAAGTCGTCACCACCCTGGCGGGAGTGATCTTCCGGATCGTGTCATTCAGGGAGTCGGCAACATAGACATTCCCGCTCGCATCCACTGCTAACCCGACCGGACGATAGAACTGCGCAGCTGGACCGGTCCCATCCGCAGGGCCGCCTATAAATGCCGGAGTGCCGGCCAGCGTTGTCACCACTGCGGCCGGCGTGATCTTTCGGATCGTGTTGTTCCACGAGTCCGCTACATAAAGATTCCCGCTCGCGTCGAAAGCCAAGCCGGCTGGGAAGCTGAACTGCGCTGCGGGCCCCGTCCCGTCCGCGCTGCCTATAGGAGCCCCGGCTTCACTGGCGTTGGCGGCACCTCCGCCCCAGATTCCGACTACCGCCGAACCCGCGAAGGTAGTAACCGCGCCGGCAGGGGTGATCTTGCGTATGATGCAATCGTTCGAGTCCGAAACATAGATATTGCCGGTGGCATCGACTGCGACGCCGCCCGGCCTGTCGAACTGCGCGGCTGATCCCGTCCCGTCCAGGCTGCTGCCCGGCGTCGGGGGCGGTGTGCCAGCCAACGTGGTGATCGCATAGGGTGTGTTGTAAGTAGGACCGCCCGGGAACTGGCCCCAAACTGAACCGCATTGCCCCCCAAGGGAAAAAACCAGGATCGGTAGTTGACCAAGGCATCGAACAGCTGGCAGACGGCACTTGTGATTCATGAACATGCGCAAAGCGTTGCGATTGGGAACCTCGGAATAATCCGAGTGACTCACTTCGCAGGACCAACCTCCATAGCAGAATGGTCGTCAAAGCGCCATTGTTGCCGAATTACCCCAATCAGCAATTAGCGATTTGACTGTGGGTGGTAAGCTTTGGGATTTCCCGGTTCGTGCCCACACTGTTAGGTGTGAATGCCGGTTGTTCTAGAGGGACCGATTTTGCAAACACGCCCTAGCACAAACGATGCCTGCACGGCGAGCAATGCGCTGTTGCGGGCGCCCGGGCGGCTCTCTACGCATTTTGCCCGGATGAGTCACCTTCGATTGAGCTTCCTTGTTGCGGCCGGCGTGGCGCTCGCCTGCTGGGGATGCTCCCGCCAGCCTCCGGCGGGCGCTGCGGGCGCGCCGGCGCCCTTCAAGGTGACGGTCCAGCTGGACTGGGTTGCGGAACCCGAGCACGGAGGGTTCTACCAGGCGCTGGCAAAGGGGTATTTCAGGGATGCGGGCCTCGACGTGACCGTCCTCCAGGGCGGCCCGAACGGGTTCGTGACCCAGAAGGTGGCGACCGGCAAGGCGGACATCGGCCAGTCCGACAGCACCAACTCCCTTCTGGCGATCTCCCAGGGCCTTCCGCTGGTCCAGATCGGCGCCGTCTTCCAGAACGACCCGTCCGTGCTAATGCTCCACGCCGACAACCCCGTGAAGCGCTTCGAGGACCTCGACGGGAAGACGATCATGGCCCGGCTCGAATGGGCGTTCCTTCCCTACCTGAGGAACAAGTACCACATCAACTTCAACGTCATCCCGCAGAACTTCGCCGTCGGCAACTTCATCGCGGACCGCAATTTCATCCAGCAGGGATACTACACCGCGGAGCCCTTCTACATCGTGAAGGGCGGTGCGAAATACCCCAAGTTCCTCTACGCGTGGGACGCGGGCTTTGACGCCTACACCTGCCTGATCGCCAACAGGCCGTGGACAAGGGAGCACCCGGACAGGGTCCGCGCCTTCATGGCCGCCTACATCCGGGGGTGGAAGGACTACATCGAGGGCGATCCGGCCCCCGCGCACGCGCTCATGAAGCAGGTCAACCCGAACGACGCGGACGACTTCCTGGCGTTCTCGCGCAAGATGATCATCGACGAGAAACTTGTGATAGGCCGCAACGCGACCGACGACTCGCAGACAGGCCGGATCTCGCGCGAGAGGTACGCGAAACAGATCCGGCAGCTCGAGGAGCTCGGGATCCTTCCCAAGGGAAGGCTTTCCGTCGACCAGGTGATGACGACAGACTTCCTCCCATGAGGCACGCAATCGGACTTCTGGCAGCGGCTGCCGCGCTCGCGCTTGCGGGATGCGGCCACCTCGAGCTTTCCCCCGAGGGCGACCCGTTGCGGGTCGTGACCGGCCAGGTCGAACTCGGCGCGTCCGAGGCGCTCCCGACCGACGCCGTGATCACGGTGAGGGTAGTGGATGCGTCGAATCCGGGCATGCCACCCGAAGTGCTCGGCTCCCAGACGATCAAGAACCCGGGGGCCGCGCCGATCGGCTTCAGGGTCGAGTACCGGGCGGAGGACGAGGTCCTTCGCAGGGGCCTCAACATCGAGGCGCGCGTCTCCATTGGCGGCCGGGTCCGCTACTACAATCTCAGCCGCTACGCCGTGACCCTCGGGAACGCCTCCGACCCCCACCGGATCTACGTCAACCCCGTCGGCCCGTGAGGATCTGGTGCAACGGCGACTTCGGGGAGGAGGAGATGGCGCTGCTTGTCGGAGGAACCCGGGCCCACACGCTCGTCCTCTCGGCTAGGCGCGACAGCTCGGTCCTGGCCGCGGGAACGCGTGACCCGGCGATCGCCGGCGCCGACATTGCCTTCGGCCAGCCCGACCCGGCCGACTGCGTGGAATACGCCTCGCTTCGGTGGATCGAGGTGTCGAGCGCCGGCTACACGCGCTATGACACCGACCTGTTCCGCGAGGCGATCCTCGCGCGCGGCGCGGTGTTCACCAACGCCTCGCAGGTCTACGCGGATGCCTGCGCGGAGCATGTCCTGGCCATGATGCTGGCGCTCAACCGCCAGCTCCTTCCCTCGCACGAGAGCCAGCTCGGGGACCGCTCGTGGCCGTACCAGGAGCGGCGCGACAAGTCGCGCCTCCTGGCCGGCCAGACGGTGGTCCTTCTCGGCTTCGGCGCGATCGGGCGGAGGCTGGCCGCGCTGCTTGCCCCGTTTGGCGTGCGGATCTATGCCATCAGGCGCCGGATCCACAGTGAACCCGGGGTGCGCGTGGTCGCCGAGGAGGACCTGACCAAGGTCCTTTCCGAGGCCGACCACGTCGTGAACCTCCTTCCCGAGAACCCGACGACGCTCGGCTACGTGAATGCGAAACGGATCTCATGCTTCAAGGTGGGCGCCCGGTTCTACAACGTGGGCCGCGGCCCCACGGTGGACCAGAACGCGCTCATCGACGGTCTCAAGTCGGGCAGGATAGGGGCCGCCTACCTGGATGTGATGGACCCCGAGCCCCTGCCTCCCGACCATCCGCTCTGGACGGCGCCGAACTGCTTCATCACGCCGCACACCGCCGGCGGGCGCAGCGGCGTCAATCTTGAGCTCGTCAGGCATTTCCTGGGGAACCTCGCAGCGTTCGAGAGGGGCGGGGCCATGAACGACCGGATCCTGTGACGTTTTGATGGCGGCGGGCCCGGGTTTGCGTTCCCGATTGTATTTCCTGGGTTAAGCGGGAATAATACGTGTCGTTAGTAACTCTAATTCCACACCGCTGCGGGCAGGCACAACGCCGATCTTTGGCGGTATCCCATAAAACCAACAACAGAATAGTGTTATGAATAAATCGACACGTTTCATCGTCACCGCCGCGGCCATGGCCGGGCTCTACGCCGGTTCCCTCGCTGCGCGCGCGTATGCCGATGACACAGCGGGCAGTGGCGACTCGTCCAAGGACGCTTCCAAGGACGCGGGCAAGCATGACTGCAAGGGCCAAAACTCCTGCAAGGGTACGGGCGGCTGCAAGTCGGGGGACAATGGCTGCAAGGGCCAGAATTCCTGCAAGGGCAAGGGTGGCTGTAGCACCAACGCGGCGCCCACCCCGACTCCGAGCAAATCCACGTTTGCCTGAGCGGTTTTTCGAGCAACGCGGCCGGCGTTTAGTCGGCCGCGTTTTTTCTTCATGCCGGCCAATCGATTCAACGGGCACTGTGACTATGGGATAGGCATCGGGCTCAGGGTTCCCCATTACGCCCATATCCTCTCGAAGAAACCGGTCGTGGACTGGTTCGAGATCATCTCCGAGAACTTCATGGTTGAGGGCGGGCGGCCGCTGGAGCTGCTCGACAGGATCCTCGAGCAGTACCGGGTGGTTCAGCACGGGGTCTCCATGTACTTCGGGTCCGCGGACAAGCCGGACCGGACGCACATGAGGAGGCTCAAGGGCCTTGTGAAGCGGACGAAGACGCCCTGGCTCTCGGACCACCTCTGCTGGGGAAGCGTGGACGGAACGTACACGCACGACCTCCTGCCGATGCCCTACACCTTTGCGGCCGCGCGGCGCACGGCCGAGAAGATCCGCCAGGTGCGCGACTACCTTGAGGTCCCGATCTGCGTGGAGAACGTGAGCAGCTACGCCGAGTTCCATGCCTCCGAAATGACGGAGTGGGAGTTCCTGACCGAGGTCGTCGAGCTCGCCGACTGCGGAATTCTCCTGGACGTGAACAACATCTACGTCTCGTCGAAGAACCACGGCTTCAACCCGTACGATTACGTGGACAACATCCCCCACGGCCGCGTGGGACAGATGCACATCGCCGGGCACACCAAGTTTGAGAAGTACATCCTCGACACGCACGACCACCCGGTGCTCGACCCGGTCTGGAAGCTCTACGCGCACGCGACCGAGCTGTGCGGGATCTCGGCCACGCTGCTTGAGTGGGACGACAAGATCCCGTCGTTTGACGAGGTCCACAACGAGGCGCTCAAGGCCAACGAGTTCATCGACGGGGCGAAAAGGGCGGCGGTGTGAAACGGCCCCCTAAGCACGCCCCAGTCCGCATCGGGTCCACGGACGACCTGCGGCTCTTCCAGCGGATGATGGCGACGGCCATCACCAGGCCGCTCAGCGCGGACGACGGCCTCCAGTCCCGGTGGATCGACGGCCGCCCCATGGAGAAGGTCGCCGCCGAGTTCATCAAGCCGAACGACCGGCTCACCTCGTTCGAGAGGCTCGAGCTCTACAACCGGATGTATTGGTTCCGGCTCTTCGACGCGATCTGCGACGACTGCCCGGGCCTGCAGGCCGCGCTCGGCGAGCGCGCGTTCGGGCGTCTCGCGCAGGCCTACCTGGCGCGGTATCCGTCGCAATCCTTCACCCTGCGTGATCTCAGCTCGAGGCTCGTGCGGTTCATCAGGGAGAGGCCGAGCCTGACCGCCCCGCGGACGGCGCTCGCGCTCGAGATCGCCCGGTTTGAGTGGGCGCAGACGGTGGCGTTTGACGGGGAGTTCAGGCCGGTCGTCTCCGCGGCGGCGCTCGCCCGGACCCCGCCCGGGCGGCTCAGGCTGGGGCTCCAGCCCTACGTGACCCTCCTTGACCTGCGCCATCCGATCGACAGCTATGTCATTTCCGTGAAGCGCCGCGACGCGATGCGCTCGGAGGCGAGCAACACGCCCGACTCGACGGTCACGGCCCGGGAGCGGATCCGCAGGGTGCCCCTTCCGCGGCCCTCGCGAACGTTCGTCGCGGTCCACCGGCACGACAACCGCCTCTTTTACAAGCGGCTCGATCCGGCCGCGTTCCGGATCCTCGAGGCGCTGTCCAAGGGCAGCACGCTGACGAGGGCCATCGCTGCGGCAGGCCCGGGAGCCACGCCGGCGCGGGTCCGGAACTGGTTCAAGTCGTGGATGGCGCTCGGCTGGTTCTGCGCCCGCGGGAATAAGAGGGGCCGGCGGCCATCGTGAAGACATGAACCCACAGCCGTTCCGGCCTTAGTCCCCAAACACCGATGTCTATCCTGTCCAAGCTCAACGCCCTGCTCGCAACGGTGGGCGGATTCCTCCAGAGCCCGTTCCTGCTCGTGGTCCGCCTTTACTGGGGGTGGCAGTTCTTCCTCACGGGCAGGGGCAAGCTCCTGCACCTCGACAGGACGGTCAACTTCTTCGCGAGCCTCAACATCCCGGCCCCCAAGCTGAACGCGGTCCTCGCCTCCTGCACCGAGTGCACCGGCGGCATTCTGCTCCTTCTGGGGCTGTTCTCGCGCTTCGTCTCGCCGGCGCTCATCGCGGTGATGTGCGTGGCCTACGCGACGGCGGACAGCGAGGCGCTGCACTCCATCTTCTCCAACCCGGACAAGTTCCTGGGGGCCGACCCGTTCCTGTTCCTCTTCGCGGCCCTAATCGTGTTCGTCTTCGGGCCCGGCAAGATCTCACTCGACGCGCTGATCCTAAGGGGGAAGAAGGAATGATCCCGGAGCGCCCGGGAGGCGGTCACTTTGCCGGGCTGAAGAGATCCTCGTAGGCGTAAACCACCGCGCCGAGGATCAGCGGGATCGCGACGAAGACCCCGACGCCGAGGGCGACGCCCCCGAGAATGAGGAACGGAATGGCGAGAAGGATCAGGCCGAAGACCCGCCACCACTGGCGGGTGGCCACCTTGCGGCTCGTCTCCATCGACTCCCAGAAACCGAGCTTCTTGTCTACGGCGAGGATCACGGCGAAGGAGTAGGCGATCACAAGGTACACGCCCGGGAGTATGAGGCAGAACATCCCGACCGTGACGAAGACCGAGATGAGCAGGCCCGCCACCATGAGCGTGAGGAACGCCCTCGTGAAGCCCGCGAACATGTCGGCGAACACGGCCGGCTGGCCGCGAGCCCTGAGGAGAACGAAATAGTAGGCACCGGCCCCGACGACGGCCCCGAAGAGTGGCGTGACCACTAATATGCCCGCAAAATGCCCGCAGCCCAGAACGGCATAGATGACCGACGTGAGGACGCCGACTCCCACGAACGCCCAGAAGTTGGCCTTTAGCAGGTTCCAGCTGCGCTCGTAGCAGCCGAAGACGTCCAGCAGGGCGGCCGCAGGAGCCGCGGCGGGCGCGGCTGCGGCCACCGAAATCTCGGCGGCCGGCGCGGTGGCCCCCGACAGCTCCGGAAAGTCGGCTACGGTCCTCCAGGCGTCGGAGCCCGCGGCCTTGATCCGGGTCTGCAGGTTTGCCCGGCCGCCCGCGATCCAGGAGCGGACCTGTTCAGCCGTGACCGGTCCGTATTCCCGCCCGTCTCCTCCGATGATCGTGTACATGTACCGAATTCACCACCGGCGGCCGGGCGCGTCAACAGCTCGCTCCCGGTGCCCCGTCACGGGCGCGGGGCGACGCCCGCGGCGCGGGCGACGGCCTGGCGCGCCAGCACGCAATCGTAGCGCGCCTGCAGGCGGCTCAGCTCGGCCGCCCGGAGGGAACTCTGCGCGTCCAGGAGCTCGAAGTTCGTGATGACGCCGTTTGCGTAGCGGCTCTGGGCGAGCGCCAGGGCCTCCCTCGCCTGGTCGACCAGCGTGTCGGCGCTCGAAAGCCTCGACTTGGCCGCGTTGAGGTCCGAATAGGCGTCGGCCACCTCCGTCGTGATGGCCTCGTCCAGCTCGCGCTCGCGCGCCTGCGCCGAGCGGACCCCGGCTCCGGCCTCCATGCGCTCGCCCATGACCCTTTTGCCCGTGAAGATGGGCACCTCGAGGGAAACCCCCGCGTTCAGGTAGCCTCTGTTGTCGTAGAGGTTGGGCACGACCCCGTTCTCGACGCCGCCCGCCACCTGCGCGGCGAGGGTCGGCCGGTTTCCGCGGTCGGCGGCGTCCAGCCGCAGCCGCGCGGTCTGCTCGTTGTCGCGGGCCACCTTCATTTCGGGGCGGTTGAGGAGCCCGTCGGAAATGGCCGCGGATTCCGGGATCGCGGGGTCCTCTGCGTCGAAGTCGCCGGCGATCTCAAGCGGCTTGCCGAGGTCCCAGCCGAGGAGCTGCCTGAGCCCGTTCTCCTGCTTCTCAAGCGAGGCGGCGGTGTCCGTGAGATGGTTGCGCGCGTTGGAGAGGCGGACCTGGGTGGTCAGGACGTCGAACTTGGTCGCGCTTCCGGCGCCAAACTTCCTCTGGGCGATGCGAAGGGCCTCCTCTAGGGCGGCGATCTCCTCGCGGGCGACGGCCACGGAGCTGCGCAGCAGCAGCACGCCGTAGAACGACTGGATCGCCTGGTACCCGAGCTGGTGGCGGACCTGCTCGAGCGCGTCCTGGGCCGCGATCTGGCCCGAGCGGGCCATCTCGACCAGCTTGTCGGTGCGCCCGAAGTCCGTGAGCAGCTGCCGCGCCGAGATGTTCACCGCATAGGAGTCCTGGACGTTCTCGTAGATGGCTCCGGCCGGCAGGCCCGGGATGGAGAAGGCGACATACGGGCGCAGCGAGGTGTAGGCGTAGGCGCCCTCCCCGGTCACCTGCGGCAGGCGGCTTGCATTTGCCTGCACGGTGCGCGCGCGCGCGGCGTCCACGGCGGCCTGCGCCGCGTCGATCGACGGGTAGTGCGCGATCACGGCCTCGATGGTTTGCGAGAGCGTTAGCGGGCCGGCCGGGGACTGCGCCCGGGCGGAAGGTCCCATCGCGGCGAGGGCCAGGACTAGGGCTGCGGTGTGTTTCATGGCGGGTCTTGTAACGGGTCCGGGGTCAATGCGCCTTGGCGGCTGCGGCCGCCGCATCCGCGGGGAGCCCGCGCGGGCGGCCGGCGAGGAGTATGACGGGGATGCACACAATGGAAAGGATTCCCACAAAACGGTAGGCGTCGAGATAACTGAGGAGGTTCGACTGCATCTGAACGATCGCGTCCAGGAGCCCGAGCGCGCGGTGCGACGCCTCCCAAGGCGTCGCACCCCTGGAGGCCATGAGGTGGGTGAGCTGGCTCAGCCGTCCGTCCGTGGCCGGATCGCCGATGGAGAGCCTTGAGACGAGGTCCAGGCGGTGCGCGGCCGTCCGGTGGTCCAGGAACGTGTTGATGAACGCGATGCCGAACGAGCCGCCCATCTGCCGCATCATGTTGTTGAGCGCGACACCCTGGGGGATGTCCTTCGGCTTGAGGCCCGAGACGGCGAGCTGGGTGAGCGGGATCGTGATGAGGCTCAACCCGATCGCGCGCAGGATGATCGGCCAGAAGAAGTCGCCCGACTCCGCGTTGAGGTCGAGGCGCGAGAGCTGCAGGGCGAACACGGCAACGATGGCGAATCCGGCGACCACCATGAACTGCGGCGGAAAGCCCTTCATGAGGAGCCTACCCATCACGGGCAGGAAGAAGACGGCGACTGCGGCGCCTGGCAGGAAGAGCATGCCCGTCTTCATCGCCGTGTAGCCGAGCAGCCGTTGGGTAAACACCGGCACGATGAAGACCGTGGCGAAGAGGGCGAAGCCGAGGATGAAGGTGAGGCTCGCCGCTATTGCCAGCTTCCGGCTCCTCAGGACGTGCAAGTCCACGACGGGGTGCTCGGCAACGAGCTCCCTCACGATGAAGGAGACAAGCGAGACGGCAGCCACGATGGACAGGACCACGATGTACCCCTTCGAGAACCAGTCCTCGGATTCGCCGCGCTCGAGAACCGTCTGCAGCGAGCCGAGGCCCACGACAAGCAGTCCGATCCCGGGCCAGTCGATCGTCTCGGCGTTTCGCGCGTGGGAGGGTTCCTTGACGTAGACCCATGAAAGGAACGCGGCCATGAGCCCGATGGGGAGGTTGATGTAGAAGATCCAGGGCCAGGAGTAGCTGTCGATGATCCAGCCGCCCAGCGTCGGTCCTATCGTGGGGCCCACAAAGAGGCCGATCGAGAAGAGCGAGGCGGCGAAGCCCCGCTGGCCCACCGTGAACGTCTCGAAGAGGATCGCCTGCGAGGTCGACAGCAGCGCGCCGCCGCCGATCCCCTGGAGGAACCTAAAGGCGACCAGCTCCCAGATGTTGTGGGCGTTCCCGCAGGCAACCGACGCCGCGGTGAACAGGAGGATCGAGCCGATGTAGTAGTTGCGGCGCCCGAACCGCGCCGCCAGGAAGCTTGTCATCGGGATGATGATGACGTTTGCGATCGCGTAGGATGTCACGACCCACGCGACGTCCTCGAGCGTGGCCCCGAGGTTCCCGCTCATGTCGTTGAGCGCCACGTTCACGATCGACGTGTCGATCAGCTCAATGATCGCGGCTGCGATCACCGTGATCGTGATGACCAGCTTCCGCAGCCCGTGTTCAGCCATGGCGGTTGCCGGCCTATTGGCTGAGGGAGACGGTGGCGTCGACGCTCATCCCGGGGCGCAGCGGATGGTCGGCGTCGGGCGCCTGCGCGAGCACGATCTTGACCGGCACCCGCTGGGTCACCTTGACGAAGTTGCCGGTTGAGTTGTCGGGGGGCAGGAGCGCGAACCGCGCGCCTGTGGCCCCGGATATCGACTCGACCTTGCCCTGGAACAGGACGCCGGGATAGCTGTCGGCCTCGAATTCGACGGCCTGGCCGGGCAACATGTGCGTGAGCTGGGTCTCCTTGAAGTTGGCGACGACCCACACGTCGGCGTCGGACGCGACCGACAGCAGGGTCTGGCCGGCCTGGATGAACTGCCCGAGCTCGACGTTCTTGCGGGACACAAGCCCGGCGATCGGGGCCGTGACCGACGCGTAGGAGCGCTGGAGCTTGGAATAGTCCAGATCGGAGGCCTTCTCTGCGGCCTGGGTCTGTGCGGCCGCCGCGCGCGCGGCCGCGACGGCGATCTGGAGGTCCGCCGTCCGCGCCTCGCTGCGCACGGCGTCCAGCTCGGCTGCGGCCGTGTCGGCTGCGGCCTTGGTGTCGGTGAACTGGCTGTCGGTGATGGCCCCCGTCCCGAGCAGCTTCGTGTCGCGCTCGAGGTCACTTGCCGCCTTTCGCTGGCGCACGAGAGCGGTTTCCACGTTCGCGGCCGCCGTGGCCGCCGCCGCCCGGGCCCCGGACTGCGAGGCCTCCGCGGTCCGCTGCTCGGCCAGGGCGTTCTGTAGCGCGGCCTCGGACTGGGCCACCCTCAGGTCGAGCTCCCTCGGATCGATCTCGATCAGCGCCTGGCCCGCGTCGACGTGCTGATTGTCGGTCACCAGCACGCGCGCGACGTATCCGGACACCCGCGGCAGGACGGGGCTGATATGCCCCTCAACCTGGGCGTCGTCCGTCTCCTGATGCGCCAGATAGTACCGCCAGTGGCGGACGCCAACGGCGATTCCCGCGACAAGGACAAGGGCGGCCAACGTCACGACGACAAACCGGGTGGGGGCCAGCCGCATCGTGGTCTTTGTCGTTCCCACAGGTGGGTGGGATGTTTCTGAAAGGGCTTTGGTCATGGCACGAAATTTGATTAGGGCCCTAATTACATGAAATTGCAAGCGTCATGGCCACTAATATGCCCAATTAGGACGACCGATGGTCTCGGCACTGCCCCGCCTAATGGATATCCAAGCAATTGATTGCCAACTCAATCCATCTTCCTGTGGCAAGACTCCCGAGCTCGAGACTGCCAAACCCGATGCGATGAAGGTCCACGACCGAGCAACCCTGGCACGCGAACATGCGTTTGATCTGGTGGTAGCGGCCCTCAGTCACGGTGACTTCCGCCTCCCGGCTCCCGATCCTTTTGAGGATCGCCGGTGCACACGGTGTTTCCTCGTCGGGCAGGCGGAGCTGGCCGCCCGAGAAGATCTCCTCGATCCCCGCGGGAATATCGCGGTCGATCCGGACACGGTAGACCTTGGGCACCTTGTGTTTGGGTGATGTGAGGCGGTGGACCAGCGGACTGCAGTCGGTCAGGAGCAGTAGGCCCGTAGTGTCTTTGTCGAGACGCCCGACGCTGGTCACCGGCGGGTTGCGCCGCCGCCATCGCTCGGGCAGGAGCCCGTACACGCTCGCGCCGTCCGCCGGGTCGTGCGAGCACACCCGGCCAGCCGGCTTGTTGAGCATCAGAAGAAGCTCGCCCGGATGGTCCGGTGGCTCGCCGTCGATCCTCAAGTCCCCAGGCTCGGCCTTTGCGCCGGGGTCCCACACGGCCACCCCGCCCATCGTGACGCGCCCAGCCTCTATCCACCCGCGGACGTCCCTGCGGGAACCGTAGCCGAGACTGGCGAGAATCTGGTCGATGCGGCGCACGTGCAGGCCGGATTGGGGCAGTTTAGCCGCCGCATATCAACCCGCGGGTGCAGGCCAATTGCCGGATTTCACAAGAATAGGCTCGGCAACAAGACCGTCATTTGGGATGTCTAAACCTCGCAACAAATTATGGCAGTCTGGGAATATAAGGTAATCTCAAGCGGCAAGGGGGGCTTTGCCACGCCCGCGCTGCTTGAATCATTTCTCAACCAGCTCGGCACGGACGAGTGGGAGATCATCGAATTTCGCGGCCAGCCCGACAACCCCCTTGCTTTCTCGGGGCTTGCCAGGCGCCCGACCCAGCGTGACTGGACGCTCGAGGACGCCGCCGCCGCCGCTGCCCGGGCCGAGGCCGACAAGCTCCGCCAGGAGTTCGAGGCCAAGTTCAAGAACGCCACGGCCGGCTCTGCGCCCGCGGAGGCCGAGGAGCCGCCGGTCAAGGAGGCCGGGCGCGAGGAGGACGGCCTGAGGCGCCTGCGGGACACCGAGCGGGACTCGGATCCCGACGCCCCGGACACGCCCGAGGACGAATGGGACAAGCTCGGCGCCGAGGATGAGCTGCCGACCTTCTTTGAGGCCATGAGGCCCCACCTTCGCAGGAACCAGCGCGGACCCGGCTTTTCGGTCGGGGTCGATTACTTGGCGAAGAAATGGGACATCTCTGAAGACGAGGTGATCGGTGCGCTCAAGGAGTGCGGCCTGGAGGTCCCCGACGATGAGGACGCCAAGATCACGTACGTGGAGTACGACGGCGACCTCTTCTGGGTGAACATCAACCGGCGCGGAGAGCTTTGGGTGAACACGAAGGAGAAGAGCCGCCCGGTCTTCAGGACGGTCCCGGCCGCGCGCGTTGAGCCCGAGGAGGGGTCAAAGGCCCCCGAGGCCGTCGGCAAGCGCGAGGAGCGGGAGCCGAGGCACGAGAAGAAGGACGCCGAAAAGGACGCGGGGGTGCCCGCCGGCCCGCTTCCCGAGGGCCCGGCGCTCCTCGACAAGATCCGTCCGCACATGCGCAAGAATCGCCGCGAGCCGGGTGGCTCGGGCAGCATGAGCTTCCTCTCCCGCGCCCTGAAGACCAGCGAGGCCGCGCTCGTCGAGGCATTCACCGCGATGGGCCTGAGCGCCAATGCTGCGGCCGGCGATCCCCCGGTCTTCGTCGAAATCGGGGACGAGACATGGTGGCTCAACAAGGACAGCCGCGGGGGCATCTGGATCAACGCCCGGCTCAAGCGCGGCGAGGAGGCGGCATCACCCGCAGCGCCCTCGTCCGAGCCGCAGGCGCCCGCACCCGGCAACGTGCTTGCGGCGGTCAGGCTCCTGCTGAAGGAGACCAAGACCGGGAATGTGGCGGCCCCCGTGGAGCGCCTTTCGGGCGATCTCGGCAAGTCGGTCGACGAGCTTCTCGGCGCACTCACTGCATCCGGGCTCCGGGTACCGGAGAAGGCCCGAGAAAAGCCGGTCTTTGTGGAGCATGCGGGCGAGATCTTCTGGCTGAACCTCAACGGGAAGGGCGAGCTCTGGCTCAACGCGAAGGCCTCAAAGTACCCTGGCGGCGGGAAGGGCGAATCGGGCGGGCACCGGGGCCGCCGGCCGCGTCCAAAGAAGAAGGACGGCGAGGATGCCGAGACTCCGTCGGAGCCCGCGGCGGCTGCGCCGCCGCCCTCCGAGTCCGCTCCCGTCGAACCCGCCCCGGCCCAGCCCGCGCCTGCCGCTCCCGCGGAGCCTGCGCAGGATGCTCCACCGGCGAGCTGATTTCCAGGCGGGTTTCTGAAAAAGGGGCTTTAGGCCATGCGCCTGCGCCTCGCGCCGACTGCGTTCGCAAGGCGGGCGATGACCGGTTCGGTCTTTTCCCAGGAAAGGCACGCGTCCGTGACGCTTTGCCCGCGGACCAGCGGAACGGCGCGGTAGTCCTGCGCTCCGCCCGCTAGGTTGCTCTCGATCATGACCGCGGCGACGGCGCCGTCGCCCCCGGCGATCCTGGACGCGAGCTCACTCGCCACGTCGGCCTGGCGCTCGGCGTCCTTTCCGCTGTTGGCGTGGCTGCAATCGACCATGAGGTGGGGCGGCAGGCCGCTCTTGGCGAGCAGCTCGACCGCGGCGCCGACGTTCCCGGCAAGATAGTTCGGGCCGTGCGATCCCCCGCGCAGGACGAGATGCGTGTCCTCGTTCCCGGTCGTCTGCATGCACGCGGGCGACCCGTCCCGTGCGAGCGAAGGGAACCAGTGGGGATGGCGTGCCGACCGGATCGCGTCCACCGCGACCTGCACGTCCCCGTCGGTCCTGTTCTTGAAACCGACCGGCATCGAGAGGCCCGAGGCAAGCTCCCGGTGGACCTGGCTTTCCACCGTGCGTGCGCCGATCGCGCCCCAGCTGACGAGGTCGGCGTAGTACTGGCCGAGGACCGTGTCGAGGAACTCGGTCGCGATCGGCAGGCCGTAGGCCGTGACGTCCACCATCAGCTTGCGCGCCATCCTCAGCCCGTTGCCGATCCGGAACGTCCCGTTGAGGTCCGGGTCGTTGATCAGGCCCTTCCAGCCTACCACCGTCCTCGGCTTCTCGAAGTAGACGCGCATCGCGATCAGGACCTCGCCCGCGTGGCGGTCCGCGGCGGCGCGAAGAAGCGCGGCGTACTCGAGGGCCGCGGCGGGGTCATGGATCGAGCACGGCCCCACGACCACGAGCAGGCGGTCGTCCCTTCCCGCCATGATTGAGGAGATCTCCTGGCGCGCCCGGGCTATCCGGGTCGAGCCGGGGTCGTCGAGCGGGATCTCCTCCTCGAGGGTTGCCGGCGCCGGCAGGGGCCTCGTTGCGCGGATGCGCAGGTCGGAGGTGGGCTGATGCATGCCGCGCGGTCCCGTCGCCGGGGTCAGGCTCCGATCAGCGTGCGTGCGCGGGTGACGGCCGGGTGGCGGCTCAGGAGAACCTCGGACAGGCTTGGGGCAAGCCCGAGCGACGCGGCCTTCAGGCGAAGGGACACCCAGGCGAGGGAGGCGGCCGGCGGGCTGAACGCGTGGGGGGCGAACGCGTCGAAGATGGGCGAGAGGGCCGGCAGCTGATCCTTCGGCATGAGGCCCTTCTCGACCAGGAAGAGGTTCAGCAGGGCCCCGAGCGCGTCGAGCCAGACCGTCGGGGACGACGGGGCGGCGTAGGGGATCCCCGAGCCCTCCGGATACGGGGTCCATTCCATGAAGGCGCGGATGTACTCGTGGAGCTTCGTGAGCTCGGCATCGGCCGTCGCGGCCGTCCAGCGCACCGTAAGCTGCTTGCGCTCGCGCAGCTTCTTCACCTCCCAGACCCGCAGGATAAGGACGAACTCTTCCCCGTCGCGGCGCAGCGTGCCCGTGAAGATGTAGTCGAGGCCGTTGGACGTCTCGACGAGCTTCTTCAAGTTGTCGACGGTCCACTCCGTGGCGAAAATCGCCGGTCGCTTGGGCCCGCCCCCGTCATGCATGCACCCGAGCGCCGCGATGGAGGAGTAGAGCGGCGAGAAATGGAACGTCTCGGCGAACCAGAGCGGAATGGCCCGCGAGAGCCTGCCCAGCTCGTCCTCGGGCAGCTTCATCGCCGCGTCCGGATCGGGATAGGCGTTTGGAAGCGCGAGCTGCGTGAAGGCGACCCGGCGGAGCTTGCCCTCCTTCTTCGGCAGCGCCTCCTCAACGGACTCCAGGCCGTACGACCAGATCGGCCTGCTGATCGTGACCAGCGCGACGCCGACGACGTTGTCGGGGTTGACCGCCTTGGAATCGAACTGGGGGAAGCCGGGGATGACGCCGTGGTTGATCAGCTCGGCGACGGCGTTGGAGAACCCGTGGAGGCGCTCCTCGAGCTCCGGGCGCTTCAGGGCGAAGAGGATGTCGAGCACGTGCTGCGCCGCGTCCGCGTTGCGGACCGCCAGGTAGGCCTGCAGGAGGTTGATGCCGGTCGCGGGCCCATGGCGCGTCGCGTCGTAGCGGGGGGCCACGATCTCGATGATCTGGGGGATGTGCCCCGTGGTGCCGAGGTCGCCCGAGATCGTCACCAGAACGTCGGCGCGGTCGCCCGCGTCCGCGAGCACCTCCTCATAGATGGTCATGGCGCCGGGCAGGTCGTTCTGCTCCAGCTTCTCCCTGGCGGTGATAAGGCGCGGGGCCACACCCGAGACCGACGCGTCGAACGTGGCGGCTGGAGCCGCATTCTCGCTGCCGTGCGCGGGAGAGGCAGGCTTGCCTGCCAATCGGTCGAAGAATCCCATGGAAGCGAGCAAACCAACCGTTGCGCCCGTGGCGAACAGAATTGGAGGCACCCGGGGGCTGTTCCCAGGTACCGCGGCCCGCCAATTCCTCGTTTGACCCGCTTTTTGGCAGGCCTTTAGGTAGCCCCCCTCCATGAACCGGGTCCACATCAAGACCTACGGGTGCCAGATGAACGAGCGCGACAGCGAGGCCGTCGCGGCGATGCTTCGCGCCCGGGGCTACCGAATCGTGGAGAGCGAGGACGACTGCGACGTGCTGCTCCTGAACACCTGCAGTGTCAGGGACGCGGCCGAGCAGAAGGCGATCGGCAAGGCCGGCTACTGCCTCTCGAGGAAAAAGCGGGACCCCGACTTCGTTGTGGGGATCCTCGGCTGCATGGCGCAGAACCGGGGTGCGGGCCTGCTCGACCGCCTTCCCGACGTGGACCTGATCATCGGCACGCAGAAGTTCCACCGGGTTCCCGACTACCTGGACAACCTCAGGTCCGCCCGCCAGGCGGGCATCCCGGTCGGCGAGGCTGTGGTCGACACGGCGGAGGAGGCGGGCTCCCAGAACACGATCCGCGACCACCTTGAGCTGCCCGAGCACCGCGTGTGCGCGTTCGTATCGATCCAGCAGGGCTGCAACATGGACTGCTCGTTCTGCATCGTGCCGACGACCCGCGGCGACGAGCGGTCGCGCCCGATGGACGACATCGTGCGCGAGTGCGAGGAGCTCGCCGCGCGGGGCACCCGCGAGATCACGCTGCTGGGCCAGATCGTGACGAGCTACGGCCGGCGCGACTATCCCCACAGCGGGGGGATCTCGCCCTTCGTGCAGCTGGTCGAGCGGGTGGCCGCCGTCCCCGGGATCGAGAGGATCCGGTTCACCTCGCCCCACCCGTGCGGGTTCAGGCAGGACCTCGCGGATGCATTTGGGCGGATGCCGAAGCTCGGCGAGCACGTCCACCTTCCCGTCCAGTCGGGCAGCGACAGGATCCTGAGCGCGATGAGGCGGCCGTACACGCGCGACCGCTACCTCGAGATCGTCGAGTCGCTCAGGGCCGCCCAGCCGGCGATGGCCTTCTCCACCGACCTGATTGTGGGCTTTCCCGGGGAGACCGACGCGGACTTCGAGGAGACGGTGAAGCTCTGCAGGACCGTCGACTACGACATGGCCTACGTCTTCAAGTACTCCGTCAGGACGGGAACCCCGGCCGCGTCGATGCCCGGTCAGGTGCCCAACGAGGTGCGCGAGGAGCGCAACCGGGTCCTTCTGGAGGTTCTGCGCGAGGGCTCGATCCGCCGGAGCCAGGGCCTCGTGGGGACCGTGCAGGAGGTCCTGGTCGAGGGGCCCGACAAGACCGGCCTGCGCTTCACGGGAAGGACCCGCGGGAACCGGACCACGGTCTTCGAGGCGGAGCCCCGCCTGGTGGGCTCGCTCGTCCCTGTGGAGGTGACGAGCGCCAGCGTGAGCACCCTTTACGCAAGCCTCGCCTTTGCGGGCGCCGGCCTGCAATCGTAGCCAGGCGCCCGCCCTTCCGAACACGAACCCCCCATGTCGCTCTTCGCCGCCTCGCTCGTTCCGGGACTCCTCCTGATAGCCCTGGGGCTTCCGCTTCTGATGGACGGCTCGGGATTCAAGGCGGCGGCCCGGGCCTTCCCGAGGTCGGTGTCCGCCGGGTACATGGTCTTCGGGGCCGCATCGGCCTGGTTCCTCTACAACATCCTCCACCTGTCCAACGCGGACTTCGGGGAGTACCGCTACCTGCTCTTCGTGGGTTTCGCCGCGGTGGCGGTCCTTTCGTTCAAGTGCGTGCCCGATTTCCTGGGCGTGCGGGGCGCCTGCGCGATCGTCCTTATCGGCGCCGCGCCGTTCCTGGAGGCGGCGTACATGGAGTACGACCACCCCGCGAGGCTCTTCATGGTCTCCTTCGTCTACGTTGCCATCGCGCTTGCGATTTGGCTCGGGGCGCAGCCCTGGAGGCTGCGCGACTTCCTGGGCTGGCTCTTCGCCAGGCCCGCGCGGTCTCGCGGGCTCGGGGCCCTCTTCCTGGCCTACGGCCTCGTGCTCTGCGTGGCGGCCCTCGAACTGCGATGACGGAAGTACCCGCCAAGCGGCCGGGCGGAAGGGATCCCGTCCTGCTTGTCCTCGCCGGCCCGGCGGGTTCCGGCAAGAGCACGCTGTGCGACCGGCTGGTTGCGGCTGGTGTGGGCTTCACGAGGGTCGTGACGAGCACGACCCGCGCCCCCCGGGAGGGCGAGGTCAACGGGGTCCACTACCATTTCTTCACGCCCGAGGAGTTTGACGCGCGGCTTGCCGCCGGCGAGTTCCTCGAATGGGCCTGGGTCCACGGCAAGCGCCGCTATGGGACGCTGGCCGCGAGCGTCCTGGGCCCGCTCCTGCTCGGCAAGGACCTCGTGATGAGCGTCGATGTGCAGGGCGTCGAGAGCCTGCGCCGGATAGCGGAGAAGAACCCGTTCCTGAAGCGGGTGATGGCCACCGTGTTCATTGTGGTCGACCGCGAGCGCCTCCTGGCGCGGATGCGCGAGCGCGGCAAGGACGACGAGGCCGAGATCGCGCGGCGGATGGCCACGGCCGAGGCCGAGCTGCGCGAGGCCCCGAAGTTCGACTTTACCATCGAGAGCAGGACCCGGGACGAGGACTTCGGGGCGCTGCTGGCGATCCTGAAGCGCGTGCGGGGCTGAGCCGGCGCGGCTCTAGCCGCCGATGTAGCTCATCTCGACCTTCTCGCGCCCGGCGCCCGCGCCGGGCGAATCGGCCCTCTCATCGCTGTAGCGGTCCGAGCGCGCCCTCCAGATCGAGGCGATGAAGTCGAGGACCTGCGCGTCGCTCGCCCCCGACCTCACGCGGCCCAGCACGTCCCAGCCGGTGGAGGCGAAAAGGCAGGTGAAGAGCTTCCCGTCGGCCGAGAGCCTCGAGCGGTTGCAGTCCTTGCAGAAGGGCTCCGTCACCGAGCTCACGATCCCGATCTCTCCCCGGCCGTCCGCGTAGCGGTAGCGCGAGGCGACCTCCCCGCGGTAGGCGGGGCCCACGGGCTCGAGCGGCCACGCTGCGGCGATCCGCGCGACGAGCTCCTTGGCGGGCACCACCTGCGCCAGCGACCAGTGGTTCGTGTTTCCCACGTCCATGAACTCGATGAAGCGAAGCGTGTGGCCCCGCGACCTGAAGTACTCGCAGAGCGGGAGGATCTGCCCGTCGTTGACGCCGCGCATAACTACGCAGTTGACCTTGACCGGCAATCCCTGCGCGGCGGCGGCGTCTATCCCCGCCAGCACGCGCGCAACGCTGAAGCCGAGGCCGTTCATCCGTCCGGCCGTCGCCTCGTCGAGCGAATCCACGGAGACGTTGAGCCGGTCAAGGCCAGCGGCGCGCAGCGCTGCGGCCTGCTTCGCGAGGAGCCAGCCGTTGGTCGTGAGCGAGACGTCGGGAACGCCGAGACCCCGCTTGATCGTGCGGATGATCTCGGGCAGGTCGGCCCGCAAGAGCGGCTCTCCGCCCGTCAGCCGGATCTTCTCGACCCCCAGCGCCAGGAACGCCCCAACGATCTTCGCCAGCTCGTCATGGGTCATGAGCCGGCCGTCGGCCAGGAACGGATGGTCGGGCCCGAAGGCCTCCTTCGGCATGCAATACGGGCAGCGGAAGTTGCAGCGATCTGTGACGGAGATGCGCAGGTCGTGGATCTGGCGTCCAAGGGTGTCGCGGGCGGCGGCCATTTATCAGCCCAAGAAAATACGAAAACGTTGGTTTCGCGAGGAGGGACTTGTGTGTTATCCTGACGGGCGTGCTCACACCCGCCGGCGCCGAGAAGCTGATCTTCGACACGATCCCGCTCTTTCACAGGGAGGACTGCGCGATTTCGGAGGCGCACGGAAGGGTGCTCCGCGCCGACCTCCGCGCGGACCGGGACATCCCCCCGTTCGACCGGGTGACGATGGACGGCTTCGCGCTTCGAGCCTCCGCGCTCGCGGGAGGGGTCGCGAGGTTCCGCGTGGAGGCGACCCAGGCCGCGGGGATGAGGCCGTTCAAGCTGGGCGCGCCCGATCACTCCTGCATCGAGGTTATGACGGGCACGGTCTTACCCGACGGCGCGGACTGCGTCGTCGCCTACGAGGAGACGACCCGGGAAGGGGAGTGGATCGTAGCCGCGCCGGCCGCGGAGCCGGCGGAGCCCGGCCGCTATGTCCATCGCCGCGGCGCCGACCACAGGGCGGGCGACGTCATCGTGAGGTCCGGCGTCCGGCTCACGGGCCGCGAGATCGCGGTGGCGGCCTCATGCGGGCATCCCGCGCTCACGGTGACCCACTCGCCGAAGATCGCCGTCATCTCGACGGGCGACGAGCTTGTCGAGGTCGAGGCGCTTGTCGCGCCGCACCAGATCCGGCGCAGCAACGACTACGCCATCCGGGCCGCGCTCATCAAGGCGGGCTATCCCCGGGCCGACCGCTTCCACCTGCGCGACATCCGCCACGAGATCGAGCACATGCTCTGGCACATCCTCGCGGAGTACGACATCGTCCTGATCACCGGCGGGGTGTCGAAGGGCAAGTTCGACTTCCTGCCGTCCGAGCTCGGCAGACAGGGCGTGCAGAAGGTGTTCCAGGGCGTGGCGCAGCGGCCCGGCAAGCCCTTCTGGTTTGGGCTGAGCGGCAGGCTTACGCCCGTGTTCGCCCTGCCCGGCAACCCGGTGTCGGCTTACACCTGCCTGCACAGGTACGTCCTGCCGGCCCTCGACCACGCGAGCGGGCTCATCCCGAGAATCCCGCTTGCGGCGGCGCTGGCCGAGCCGGTCGTCTTCAGGCCTAAGCTCGCATACCTTGTGCCGGTGCGCCTCTCGAGCGGCCCGAGGGCCGAACTCCTCGCCACCCCGTGCGCGGTGAACTCCTCCGGGGATTTTGCCGGATTGGTGGAGACGGACGGGTTCGTCGAGCTTCCGGCGGGCCAGGGCGAGTTTCCGGCGGGCTACGTGGCGCAGTTCCGAAGCTGGGTCTAGGCGGCCTCACCGAAGGATTGCGATCGGGCCGGCGGGCGGCCCATCATCCCCGAATCGATGGCCTCCACACGCAGCCTATCCCATGTTGGCGCCGGCAACCGCCCCACGATGGTCGACGTCGGCGGAAAGCGCGCCACGCGCCGCACCGCGCACGCGGTTGCCGTCGTCGTCCTGCCGCGGGCGCTCGCGGCCCGGCTGCGGGGCGGCGACATCGGGACCGCCAAGGGGCCGGTCTTCAGTGCGGCGATTCTGGCGGGGATCATGGGCGCCAAGAGGACGGCCGAGCTCATTCCCCTCTGCCACCCGATCCCCCTCGACGACTGCAGGGTTGAGATCCGGGCGCGCCCCCCCGGCCGCGGGGGCGCCATGGAGGTGGAGGTCCATTGCCGCGCGAGGACGACGGCAAAAACCGGGGTCGAGATGGAGGCCCTGACCGGCGCCTGCGTCGCCGCGCTGACCCTCTACGACATGGGCAAGGCTGTGACCCACGGGATCGTGATCCGGGACATCAGGCTTCTTGAGAAGACCGGCGGCAAGAAGGACTACCGGGCTCCGTGAAGAAGACGGTCTGCGTGCGCTATTTCGCGATCCTGCGCGACCAGCGGGGGCTGGGTGAGGAACACGTCCCGACCGGCGCGTCGACTGCCTCCGAGCTGTACGAGGAGCTGCGCCTGCTTCACGGGTTCACGATCCCTGCTGACAGGCTCCGCGTCGCGATCAACGACGAGTTCGAGTCCTGGGATTCGAAAATCAAGGACGGAGACGCGCTCGTGTTCATCCCGCCGGTCGCCGGCGGCTGACCTCTATGGACTTCCAGCTGACCGACCGTCCGATCGATCCGTCGCGCCTCATGGCCGGCCCAGGTGACACGCGGGCGGGCGCCTTTGTCACGTTCGAGGGCCGCGTGCGCTCCGAGAATGGAGGGCGGAGCGTGAAGACCCTGGACTACGAGGCCTACGCGCCGCTCGCGCAGAAGGAGGGCAGGAGGATCGTGAAGGAGGCCCGTGAAAGGTTCCCGATCACGGACGCCCGGTGCGTGCACCGGACCGGCTCGCTGTCCCTTGGTGACATAGCCGTGTGGATTGCGGTCTCGGCGGGGCACCGCGCCGCCGCCTTCGAGGCGTGCCGGTTCCTGATCGACGAGATGAAGGCGCGCCTGCCGATCTGGAAGCGGGAGCACTACGCCGACGGCTCGACCGAATGGGTCAACTGCGCGACCCGCGGCCCCGGCGCCGGCAAAAAAAAGAAATAGGCGCGAAAATCGGGAGGGGCCGGCTTCTTCCTTCAGCTCGACACGACCGGCCGCCATTGTTACGTTTCAACAAACGTCACGATAATGACCCTCCTCCACCCGTTCTTCGCAGCAGCCACGACGCTCGAGAAGCTCCAGGCCATACCCCCCGCATTTTGGGCCAAGGTGGGCCTGAGCATTGCCGCGGTGATCGTGGTCTTCATCATAATCCAGAAAGTACTGAAGATAAACAAGTTCGTATTGGGCGGCGTGATCTTTATCGGAGGCGGAGTCCTCTTTTTTAACTGGGTGTACCACCGAACTGAGCCGAAGGTTCTCACGCCCCTGGTTGACCGGATCGCGCCGTTCTTCCCCACGGCCGGGGCCTACAACGCGAAACAGGCCACATTGCCCGGGGACGCGAAGAAGAAGTAGTAAATCCCCAGAAACTGCTTGGTTTCAGGGCGTCGGTGGAGGAGATTTGGCGCCCTATGGCTAAACCACTTTCAGACGTCGGCCTCGTGGGCTTGGCAGTGATGGGCCAGAATCTGGCCCTCAACATTGCCGATCACGGCTTCCAGATCTCGGTGTTCAACCGGACGACCGAAAAGACGGACAAATTTGTCTCGGAAAACCCCAACACGCCCGGCGGCCTCGTCGGAACGAAGACCCTCGGGGAGTTTGTGGCGTCGATCGCCAAGCCGAGGAAAATTATCATCCTAGTCCAGGCGGGAAAGGGGACGGACGCCGTTATAGACGGCCTCGAGCCGCTCCTCGACAAAGGGGACATCATCGTCGACGGCGGGAACTCGCTCTGGACCGACACGATCCGCCGCGAGAAAATCTCTGCAGACAAAGGGTTCCGGTACATCGGGAGCGGCGTCTCCGGGGGCGAGGAGGGCGCGCGTTTCGGCCCGTCGCTGATGCCGGGCGGCGATTTCGAAGCCTGGCTTGAGCTCAAGCCGATCTGGGAGGCCATAGCGGCCAAGGTGGACGCGACCACCGGAAAACCGATTGAGGGCGCAACGCCCGGACACCCGGTCAGCGGCGGCGTTCCCTGCACCGCCTACATCGGCGCGAACGGCGCCGGACACTATGTCAAGATGGTCCACAACGGCATNNCGGCATCGAGTACGGCGACATGCAGATGATCTGCGAGGCCTACGCGCTCATGAAGGGACTCTTGGGACTCAAGCCGGCCGAGATGAGCGAGATCTTCTCGGAGTGGGACACGGGGATCCTGGACAGCTTCCTGGTCGAGATCACCGCCGACATCCTCAAGCAGAGGGATCCGGTCACCCGGAAGCCCTTTGTCGATGTGGTGCTCGACACCGCGGGCCAGAAGGGAACGGGGAAATGGACCTCGACCAACGCGCTCGACATGGGTGTGCCCGCGCCGACGATCGCTGAGGCCGTGTTCGCCCGCTGCCTGTCGGCCATCAAGGAGGAGCGCGTTGCCGCATCCAAGGTACTGAAGGGGCCGTCAAAGAAATATTGGGGCTCCAAGAAGGCGCTTGTCGCCGCGATCCACGACGCCCTCTACTGCTCGAAGATCTGCAGCTATGCGCAGGGCTTCCAGCTGATGCGGACGGCAGCCAAGGAATTCGGATGGAAGCTCAACTTCGGAGAGATTGCCCAGATCTGGCGGGGGGGCTGCATCATCCGCGCGGCGTTCCTGCAGAAGATCACGGAGGCGTACGCCCGGAAGCCTGACCTGGCGAACCTGCTGCTCGACCCCTACTTCAACAAGACGTTCAAGGCGGCGCAGGCGAACTGGCGGAAGGTCGTTGCGCTTGCGGTGGAGTGCGGCGTGCCCGCCCCGACCTTCAGCGCCTCGCTCGCATACTACGACGGCTATCGGTCGGCGCGTCTCCCGGCCAACCTGCTCCAGTCGCAGCGCGACTACTTTGGCGCCCACACCTACGAGCGCCTGGATCAGCCACGCGGGAAGTTCTTCCATCTGGATTGGCCCGACCCGAAAAGGCCCCAGCTCCCCGTCTAGGCGTCAGTTCTTGGTGTTTGCTGACAGAGCAAAGTGTAAGGAGTAACACTGTAAGTGTAAGTGCTGACAAACGAAGTGTAAGGGAAGGGGTACCGTCCGATAATCTGACTCGTTTCTTTGGCTCTTACGGGAATGTCCCTGCCCATGGAGCAATTCAGTCTGATCGGCCCAAATACCCTTGGAATTCGTCGCAGGCCGACCTCGCAGCCGACGCGAAACGCATTCGCGAATTCGGCTGCCACCGCCGCGACGCAAAGAAGGCGATACTTGGATCGGCGCGCTTATCACAAGTGCAGATTGCAGATAATTCGGCTACGCTCCATCGGGTTGAAAAACTCCGTCAATTCATCTTCATTGGGTCCTTCAATCAGGGACAGAAAACTTGTCGTATGTTATTTCACGCAGTAACGCGGATTGATAGACCGATCCGAAATGGCTCAAGTCGGCCGCGCGTGGGCACTCTTCAAGAAACCCGTTTCATACTGGCACATTTAGCCGCAAGGCCGGAGCACCGCGTTCCCTCGTTAGGCTCGATATGACATGCTCACAAGGGCTGCCGCCTTGGCAAAGAGCGTGTTTCGCGTCCCTCAGCTGTGTTTACAGCGGTCACGTTGCTAGCAACCAAGATCTTGCTTCCAACCAATATCACGCATGAGCGGCAGACGTGAAAGAGATCTGCCGGTCGAGGGGCTCCGGGGCCTGTGCGCCCTGCTTGTCGTCATCGGACACATGACATACCAAGCGCCCATTCTGGATCCGGGGTACTCGTGCGACCTCCTCCACGTCGACTACGGCCCGGAGGCTGTGCTCGTATTCTTTGTCATCTCGGGTTACGTGATAGGGCTGACCACCGGCCTGCCGGCCACCGGTGAGGCGATTCGCCACTACGCCTCCCGTCGACTGCTGCGAATTGTGCCCATCGCATGGGTGGCCGTCCTGGGATCCTGGTTGCTCCTCAGGCACAACACCGCGGCCGAAGTTGCCGGCAACCTCACCTTCCTGCAGAATTCGCTGCCCTATCCCTTCGGCCTTCGCATACCGGTCCTTTATGACGATCCGCCGCTTTGGAGCCTCTCTTTCGAGATGCTCTACTACGCCGTATTCATCCTGATCTGGAAATTCGCCCCGCGAATGCGGGTGGTGTTCGCGGTGACCATATTCGCAGCCTTTGCCGATCTCGCTGGGGTACCGGAGATCTTTTCGCGCTACGCCGCCTACTTTGTCTTTTGGCTATGCGGGCTTTGCATTGCGTGGCGGACGGAACCGCCCGCCCGCGACGACCGTGTGGCGTGGCCGGCCTCATTCTTCGCCGCCTTCGCGGTTTGGAGGATAGAGCCGGTTCATTCCTTCTGCGCGGCATTTCCCGTTGCCCGCTTCGACCCGGACCGTTTCCACCTCGACGTCCTGCTCGGCAGCATCCTTCTTCTCCTCGCGGTGACACGCCGGATGCCCAGGTTGGAGGTGCGCCTGCGTGCTCTCTCCTTTCTCTTGGGCTTCTGTGTGCTGCCCATCAAGCTCTGGTCCGGCACGCTTTCCTACGTGGACCTGGCCGGGACGGCCATATTGGGCGTTTGCCTTCTCGCCCGGCACTGGAAGCCCTCCCTGCGGCCTCTTGCCCTGCTCGCTCCGGTCGGCCTCGTGTCCTACGCCCTCTACGCGACAGCCTATCCCCTTATGCGCCTCATCTACCGGTGCCCGCTTCTGCCCGCCGGAAGTGCTGGAACATACCTACTGCGAGTGGCGATCTACGGAATCCTCTGCGCGGCGGTGGCGGTGTTCCTGGAGCGGATCATGCAACCGAGGTGGGTCCGCTGGCTGAAGGCCCTCTTTCGGCTCAGGCCTGACGGTGTGCCGAGTACCGCCCCTCTGCACTCCCGTGCCATATAGCTCAACCCTTGTGGGCCCAAAAGGGTGCAGACATCGAGGTAATCTTTTTTCTCGGCCCTCAGTTGCACGACCTTAACTTTTTGCGCTGCGAGATCCAGAAGCCCAGCGACAATCACCCTATTGTCGGAGAAACACTGAGGTTCATCAACGCGCCCAAAACCCAACCCCCCCCAAAAAAAACGATATCTTCACGAGTTCAGGGCAATTAACCGAGAATGTAGCTCTCGAATTCCCTCTCTGCAAGAGGGATGCCCCTTCGAGGAAGGGAAGGCTCTTGGACAAGACATCGGCATCTACCGTTTGGGGCGTAAAGAAATCGAAATCGATGGACTGACGCCCCCCTAGT